>DAIQBJ010000160.1:0-7069 GCA_036781225.1 Gemmatimonadales bacterium
ATCGCGTATACGGCGAACAGCACGCCCACTTTGTAGACGACGCCGTAGGCCGCGAGAATCGGCACGATCATCAGCGCCACCATCCACGAGGAGTGCAGCAGCGTCTCGCTCAGCTTGGCGAGGTAGAGGCGCAGCCAGTCCACCGGCGCCGAGACGAGCAGATCGAGGTCCTTGGCGAGGAAGAAGCTCGACAGCGCGGTGATGACGTTCGACAACACCAGGATCGATATGAAGGAAAGCAGAATCAGGCCGAGCATCTTGCCGGGAATGAGCGGGCCGAGCTCCTCCACCGCACGCAGCGTCTTCAGGATCTTGTAGAGGACGCCGAACACCCCTGCCCAGAACAATCCGCCGACCAGCGCGAGGATGATGAGCTTGCCGCTGCCGCCGCTGGCGCGCTCTTCGCGCAGCCGCTGCAGGGCGGTCCGCCATTTGGGCTGTAAGACGTGGGCGAGCGACGGTTGCTTCACCGACCCAGCACCTCCGCGAGCTCGCGGATCTGCGCGCCGCCCGTGAGCTTCAGGAACAGCTCTTCCAGACTGGCGTCGCCGGCCTGGTGCTGGCGGCGGACATCGCTGACCGTCCCGGCCGCCACGATCTTGCCGTGCTGGATGATCGCGATCTGATCGCACATCGCTTCGGCTACTTCGAGTGTGTGGGTGCTCATCAGCACAGTGCCGCCGCGCTCGACGAACTGCCGGAAAATGTCCTTGAGCAGGCGCGCGGCCTTGGGGTCGAGCCCGACCATCGGCTCGTCCACCACGATGCATTCGGGCCGGTGAATCAGCGCGCTGGAGATGATCAGCTTCTGGCGCATGCCGTGACTGTAGGCTTCGACGAGCTCGTCCTTCCAGCTCGTCAGCTCGAACACCTCGAGCAGCTCTGCGATGCGCCGGTCGATGGTGTCGCCCTCCTGCCCGTACAGCCCGGCGACGAAGCGCAGGAACTCGGCACCGGTCAGCTTGTCGTACACGAACGGCCGGTCGGGGATGAAGCCCAGGCGCATCTTTGCCGACAGCGGGTTCTCGTGCACGTCATCGCCGCCCAGCAGCACGCGTCCCTGCGAGGGCCGCAGAATGCCGGCGATCATGCGCAGCGTCGTCGTCTTCCCTGCGCCGTTGGGACCGAGACAGCCGTACAGGACGCCACGCGGAACGTGGAGACTGATGTCGTCCACCGCGACGAAGCTGCCGTAGAGCTTGGTCAGGTTCTCCAGGCGAATCATAGGACCTCGAGCTTGAGCCGGCCGATCAGCGGAATCAGCTCGACCTGCCGAGCGAGCCCGCCGACCGCGAGACGCAGATGCGCGGCATCGGCTGGGAATTGATCGAACATCGGGTCGACCGCGATCCAATCGTTGAGGTAGATCTCCGGCCAGGCGTGATAGTAGAAGCGGCCGTTCACATAGAGCAGGCCAGACACGGTGCGGGCGGGGAGTCCGGCCGACCGCGCGAGTGCCACATACAGCGTCGTGAATTCATTGCAGTCGCCGCTTGGGTTTTCGAGCACCCGCACCGCGCTCGGCGCGCTGCCGGCGTGGGGGATCGCGCGGCGCACCGAGCCGTGGACCCAGTGCGTCAGCAGGGCCGCGACGCGCGCGGGACTGCGCTCGCGCTGGATGATCTGCCGCGCCTGCGCGGCGATCCGAGGGTCGTAGTTCTGAATCAGCGGCTCGGGTGTGAGCCAGCGCGCCAATGCCGTGTCACGCGCAGGGAGTCTATACGCAGCGGCATTGGCCTGTGCCGCGCCCGCCTCGCGGAGGTCGAGGGTGTCGCGGCCGTTCTTTCTGACGCGCAGGCGGGCGCGAGGAACGGGATCGCTCTTCACACCGGCCGCCAACGCGGTCAGCGGGACGATGTCGCCCAACGCGGGAGCGCGGCTCGCGCGCGCGACCCGGGCGGTATCGCGATGCCGGAAGTTTTCGTACACGATCTCGAATGCCGCGCGCTCCATGTCGAAGCCCGGCTCGGTAGTAGCGGCCACGATGCGGCCCTGAGCGTCGATCCAGCTGCGCGTCGGAACGCCGGGGGCGTCGTGATCGATACGGAATGCGCGGACCGTGTCGTAGTGCTCGGGCACCCAGGTCATGGTCGTCGAATCGAGATCCGCGCTGTCGGATACCACCAGGGTCGACTCCGCGGCCACGCGCGCGGTGACGTCGCGGCCGGTCAGCAGGAGCGGATCGAACAGGCGCGCGGTATACGAGCGGCCCGATTTCAGCTCTCCGCCGAACGCGAGCCGCAGCGGGAGCAGCGCGGGCAGCGTGATCGGACCCTGTAGCGGGATCCTGGTCATCTGTGAGTCGCCCGCGGAGACGATGGCGACCGACAGTACCGTGTCGCCGAACACGCGGCCGTGGGCTGCGAATTGACCGAGATCGCCATCGAACGTGGCGTCGACGCTCTGCACCCGCAGCGAGCGCGACAGCATCGTCACGCTGCGGGCGCTCGTGCGATGCAGCGTACCCAGCGCGGGGACATCGAGCACGAAGACGTTCTCGACGCGGATCGCGTTGCTCAGCGTGTCGATGGTCGTGGAGGAGTAGCCGACCTGCTGGTCGCCGACGTCGAGCCGGTAAAACAGCGCGCCCGGCGGAACGGCGAGCGCGGCCTCAGCCAGCCGGGCGCCCGTCGGGCGGAATACTTCGCGCTTCACGAGCCACCCGAGTGAGAGCGCCCACGCGATGAGAATCGCGATCACCCAATGCTTGCGGGTCACGAGACGGCTCGCTGCAACGCGGCCTCGAACACCTGCTGATCCTCGGGCCGCTCGACCACGAACGACACGTCAGCCGGAAACTGCGCGCTGCCGCGATGGGCGTGCAGGACCGTCGCCATGATCTCGGCGGCATCCTCGAGCGCGAGGTTCCCGGCGCCCGTCCCGAGCGGCGGCGCGCTGAGGTGGCTGAACTGCCACTCCTGCGCCTGGTGCAGCACCGACAGCCAGGCCCGCGCGACGTTGCCGCGCGTGACGGGCTCGACGTCGCTGCGGATCACGGCATGAATGACGAATTCGGAGGGCAAATCGCCGCCCGCCGCGGTGACCACCGCCGCGCCGACGGCCAGCTCACGACTCAAGCGAATCTTCTGCTGGAAGTCCTCGCCGCCGAGAATCTCCAGGCGACGCAGCGCTGCAGCCGTAGGGTCGAGTCGAGTAGTGGCGGGTCGGACGATCGCATCGGCGGCAAACGTCGCCAGATCGTCCACGACTACGCGAATCACCTCCCGGTCATTTCCCGGGAGCGGCGATACATCGCCGTGGCTTCATCGGGGCGGTTCAGCCGGTCGAGGATCTTGCCGATGCCGTACAGGGCCTTGGGATTCGCCGGTTGGATCTCGACCGCCCGTTCATAGGCGGCCAGCGCCCCGTTGAGATCGTCCATGTGGTTCAACGCTTCGCCGAGATAGTACCATGCCGCGGCCCGGCCCGGCTCCAGCTCGACGGCGCGCCGCAGCTGGTCGATCCCCTCGCGCCACATGCCGCGCCGCGTCAGTACGATGCCCAGATTGAACAGCGCTTCGACGTTGGTCGGATCGGCGCGCAGCAGGCGCTGTAGATCGCGCTGTGCGGCAGCGTAGCGTACGCTCGCGCCGAGCAGCGCGGCGCGGTTGAGCAGGAGCGCGGCGTTATCCGGCTCAATCTCCAGCGCGCGATCGAGCTCGGCGAGCGCGCCGTCGCGATCGCCGCGCGCGTCGAGGATGAGCGCCAGGTTGTTGCGCGCCTTGACGTGTTTCGGATCGCGCGCGAGCAGGTCGCGGTACGACGCCGCCGCGCGCTCGACCTCGCCACGCTCGCTCGCCTCCCGTGCCGCCAGATACAAAGGATCGTCGGACGCCGCCGGAGCCGTTGGCTCCGGGCGGGCGGTGGACGTCGGTGGGGGAGATGGAGGCTGTGACGGCGGCTCCCCACTCGGCACCGAGGACGGTTGGGGGGGGGGCGTGGTTTCCTGGTCCAGCGTCGCCTTGGGGGAGTGGGGCGTGACCGGCGTCGCCAGCGGTTGCGCGACGCGAATGGGCGGCGGCTGGCGATCGCGTGCCACGTCGTTCGGACTCGCGATGGCTCCGGTCTGCGTGAGCGACTCCGCTTCCTCGATCAGCTCGGCAGCGACGCGCGCACGCTCCTGCGAGGTCTGCCAGCGCCGCTCACGTTTGGGGTTGCCCCCGCGATCCGAATGGTTATTCATGGCGCCACCGACCCCTTCAACCATGACAGGTAGGCTGGGGAGCCTGCTTCGGCAGGGAACGCGAGCAGCTCCGGAACTTCGTAGGGATGCCGGTCGTTCAAAGCCGCGGCCAGCGCATCCCATTTGGAGGCATCGGTTTTCAGCAAAACCACAACCTCCTCTTCCTCGTGGACGGCGCCTTCCCATCGATAGATCGACGCGGCCGGCAGAACGGTGCCGCAGGCGACGAGGCGCTCCTCGACCAGGCCGCGGACCAGCTTGCGCGCGTCGCCGGAGGATCCGAGCGTCGTCAGGACGACCAGCGCATCCGTGGCCATTTGAGGGATGCTAACGTAGGAAAGTGGAGAGTTGACCGCAAGCCATTGGCCTGTCTAGGCTAGGAGTCTATGCCAGGGGACGCCCTCATCGTTCGCGGAGCACGCGAACACAATCTCAAGAACATCGACGTCGAGCTTCCCCGGAACGCCCTGGTCGTGATCACGGGGCTCTCCGGATCGGGCAAGTCGTCGCTGGCATTCGACACGATCTACGCTGAGGGGCAGCGTCGCTACGTCGAATCGCTTTCTGCCTATGCGCGTCAGTTCCTCGGTCTCATGGACAAGCCCGATGTCGATGCCATCGAGGGCCTCTCTCCGGCGATTTCCATCGAGCAAAAGACCGCCGGCGCGAATCCCCGCTCGACCGTCGGCACGATCACCGAGGTCTACGACTATCTCCGCCTGCTGTGGGCTCGCACGGGTACCCCGCATTGCCCTAACGATGGGTCACCGGTGGAGCGCCAGTCGGCGTCGCAGATCACCGACCTGGTGCTCGAGTGGCCGGAGGGTACCAAGATCGAGGTGCTCGCCCCGCTGGTTCGTGGCCGAAAAGGTGAGTTCCGCGACGTCTTCGAGGCGATGCGCAAGCAGGGGTTCGTGCGCGCGCGCATCAACGGCGAGACGTACGACCTCTCCAACGTTCCGAAGCTGAACCGCCGTCAGAATCACGACATCGCAGTCGTGGTCGACCGGCTGGTGGTGCGTCCCGCCGATCGCGGCCGGCTTGCCGATTCGATCGAGACCGCGCTCAAGGCGGCCGAGGGCGTTGTGGAGGTCGTGCGACAGACGGGCAGCCCGCGGTCGCGCCTATTCTCCGAGCGCTACGCCTGTCCCAAGTGCGGCTTGTCACTGCCGGAGCTCGAGCCGCGCCAGTTCTCCTTCAATTCCCCGTACGGCGCGTGTCCGGATTGCTCGGGATTGGGGACGCGGCGCGAAGTCAACGAGGACCTCGTGCTCGGCGATCACGGCCTCTCCGTGCTTGAGGGGGTGGTGCTGCCCTGGGGGGAGCCGAGCGGCTATCTGCGCAAAGTGGTCCTCCCGGCGCTGGCGCGCGCGTACAAGTTCGATCTCAATACGCCCTGGCGCGACTTGTCGCCGGCCGTGCAGAGGATTCTGCTCAAGGGCGCACCCGGCAAGACGATCACCTATCAGTACGACAGCGACCGCTGGCACGGCTCGTACGAATCGGGCTGGAAAGGCGTGCTCGATCACGTCGAAAAGCGCTATCGCGAAACGTCGTCGGACGCAATCCGCGAGCAGCTCGAGCAGTACATGGTGGAGCAGCCCTGTCCGACGTGCGGGGGCCGGCGCCTCAAACCGGAGAGCCTGTCCGTGCTGGTGGCGGGCAAGAGCATCGGCGACGTCGTGGCGCTGCCGGTCCGTGAGGCGCTCGAGTTCTTCTCGCGCATTCCGCTGCGCCACAATGGTCGCGCCGGTCTCGATCCCGAAATCGCGCGGCCCATCCTCAAGGAGGTCACCGACCGGCTCCGCTTCCTCGTCGATGTCGGGCTCGACTACCTCACCCTCAATCGCTCGGCAGCCACGCTGTCGGGTGGTGAGGCGCAACGCATCCGGCTCGCGACGCAGATCGGCAGCCGGCTGGTCGGCGTGCTCTACATCCTCGATGAGCCCTCCATCGGACTCCACCAGCGCGACAACGCGCGCCTGCTGGCGACGTTGAAGGAGCTGCGGGACCTGGGCAACACGGTGCTCGTCGTCGAGCATGATGAAGAGACGATTCGCGCGGCCGATTACGTGGTCGATCTCGGGCCACGCGCCGGCCGCCATGGCGGTGAGGTCGTGGCCGCCGGACTGCTCGATGACGTGCTGCGGCATCGCGACTCACTGACCGCGCGCTATCTGCGCGGCGAGCTTCGCATCCCGGTTCCGCCGCGGCGCCGCATCGCCCGTGCCGATCGGCAGCTGCGCGTCGTGGGTGCGCGCCACCACAATCTCAAGAACCTGACCGTCGAATTCCCTCTCGGGTTGTTTGCCGCGGTGACCGGCGTGTCGGGATCCGGCAAATCGACGCTCGTCACCGACATCCTGTACCAGGCCCTGGCGCGGCACTTCTATCGCGCCAAGGTCGTCCCGGGTGCGCACGACCGGATCGAAGGACTCGATTACATCGACAAGGTGATCGACATCGACCAGAGCCCCATCGGCCGGACGCCGCGCTCCAACCCCGCGACATATACGGGGCTGTTCACGCCTATCCGTGAGCTGTTCACCTACCTCCCCGAATCGAAGCTGCGCGGCTATGGGCCCGGGCGCTTTTCCTTCAACGTCAAAGGGGGCCGGTGCGAGGCGTGTCAGGGCGACGGCCTGGTGAAGGTGGAGATGCACTTCCTCCCGGACGTCTACGTCCCATGCGAGGTCTGCAAGGGCCGGCGCTACAACCGCGAGACGCTCGAGGTCCGCTATAAGGGAAAGTCGATCGCCGATGTGCTCGATCTGACCGTCGCCGACGCGCTCGATTTCTTCGAGCATCAGCCGCGCATCAGGGCGAAACTGGAGTTGCTCAACGACGTAGGTCTGGGATACATCCACCTCGGACAGTCGGCGACGA
>DAIQBJ010000161.1:0-7050 GCA_036781225.1 Gemmatimonadales bacterium
CTCGACGGCTCCGGCATCCCGGTCGCCGCGGTGTCGACGGGATTCCCGGCCGGTCTCAACCCCTTCGCCCAGCGGCTCGAGGAGGTGCAGGCCTCGGTCGCAGCCGGCGCGCGGGAAATCGACATCGTCATCACGCGCGCTCACGTCCTGACGGGCGACTGGCCCGCGTTGTACGCCGAAATACGTGCGTTTCGAGACGCCTGCGGCCGCGCCCACATGAAAGCGATCCTCGGCACTGGAGAATTGGCCACGCTGACGAACGTCGCGCGCGCCAGCATGGTCGCGATGATGGCGGGGGCGGATTTCATCAAAACGTCCACCGGTAAGGAGCCGGTCAACGCCGTGCTCCCGGTCGGCGTGGTCATGGCGCGCATGATTCGCGAGTACGACATGCGTACCGGAGCGGCGGTCGGCTTCAAGCCGGCCGGGGGCATTCGCTCCGCCAAGCAGGCGCTCGACTGGTTGATCCTGATGAAAGAAGAGCTCGGCGACCGCTGGCTCAGGCCCGCCTTATTCAGACTGGGGGCGAGCGCCTTGTTGACCGACATTGAGCGCCAGCTCGAGCACTTCGTGACCGGGCGCTATGCCGCGGCGCACCGCCACCCCATGGTCTGATGACGACCGTCGCGAAGATCTTCGAGACCATGGAATACGGCCCGGCGCCAGAAAGCGCCGCGCCGGCGCTCGAGTGGATCAGGCAGCACGACACTGGCCGGTTCGGACACTTCATCGGTGGCCGCTGGGTTGCGCCCGCTGAAGACGGGTACTTCGAAACGATCAATCCGGCCACGACGGCCGTGCTCGCGCGCGTCGCGCAGGGCAGCAAGGCGGACGTCGATGCCGCGGTCGCCGCCGCGAACAGTGCCGCGCCGGAATGGGCCGCGCTCCCCGCGCATGCCCGCGCGCGCTACCTGTATGCCCTCGCGCGCGAAGTCCAGCGCCACTCCCGGCTCCTCGCGGTGCTGGAGAGTCTCGATAACGGCAAGCCGATTCGCGAGACGCGCGATCTCGATATTCCGCTCGTCGCCCGCCATTTCTACCATCATGCGGGCTGGGCCCAGCTCCGCGAGACCGAATTGCCCGGCTACGTCCCCGTCGGCGTCGTGGGCCAGATCATCCCGTGGAACTTCCCGCTGCTCATGGTGGCGTGGAAGGTTGCGCCCGCCCTTGCGGCGGGAAACACGGTGATTCTGAAGCCCGCCGAGTTTACGCCCCTGACCGCGCTGTGCTTTGCGGAGCTCGCGCATGCGGCGGCGCTACCGCCCGGCGTGTTCAACGTCGTCACCGGAGACGGGACGACGGGAAAGGTCCTCGTCGAGCATCCCGATGTGCAGAAGATCGCCTTCACCGGATCGACCGACGTCGGCCGCATCATTCGCAAGGCGACGGCGGGATCCGGCAAGAAGCTGACACTCGAGCTCGGCGGCAAGAGTCCGTTCATCGTGTTCGAGGATGCCGACCTCGACAGCGTGGTCGAGGGCGTCGTCGATGCGATCTGGTTCAATCAGGGGCAGGTCTGCTGCGCAGGCTCGCGCTTGCTCGTCCAGGAAGGGATCGCGGACCGGCTGACGCAGAAGCTGCGGGCGCGGATGGAGAAGCTGCGCGTCGGGTCACCGCTCGACAAGGCGGTGGACATGGGCGCCATCGTCGCACCCGTGCAGCTCGAGCGCATTCGCGGACTGGTGGAGCAGGGCGTGCAAGAGGGGGCGAAGATGTGGCAGCCCTCCTGGGCCTGCCCCACCGAAGGGTACTTCTATCCGCCCACCTTGTTCACCGACGTCTCGCCCGCCGCGACAATCGCGCAGGTCGAGATCTTCGGTCCGGTGCTCGTCAGTATGACGTTCCGCACGCCGCAGGAAGCCGTCGACCTCGCGAACAACACGCCGTACGGCCTGGCAGCGAGCGTCTGGACCGAGAACATCAACCTCGCGCTCGACGTGGCGCCCAAGCTCAAGGCGGGCGTCGTCTGGATCAACTCGACCAACCTGTTCGATGCCGCGTCGGGGTTTGGCGGCTATCGCGAGTCGGGATTCGGCAGGGAAGGTGGCAGGGAAGGGATGTATGAGTATCTGAAACCGGAGTCCGAAACGCGGACTGCGGAATTCGGAATGCGGAATGACACGGGCAGCGTCGAGAAGCCCGACGCATCAATTCCGCATTCCGCAATCCGCATTACGCAATCCGACCTCCCGCCCATCGACCGCACGTACAAACTCTTCATCGGCGGCAAACAGGCGCGCCCCGACCAGGGCTACTCCCGCAAGATCCTCGGCGCCGACGGTCGCTTGCTCGGCGAAGTCGCCGAGGGCAACCGCAAGGACATTCGCAATGCCGTGGAGGCTGCGCACGCCGCCGCAGGGTGGGGGCGCGGCGCCGGGCATATGCGCGCCCAGATTCTGTACTACATCGCCGAGAACCTCGCGACGCGCGCCGCCGAGTTCACGGCTCGTGTCGGTCGCGAGGAAGTCGACGCGAGCATCAGCCGGCTGTTCACCTACGCCGCCTTGGCGGACAAGTGGGACGGAGCAGTCCATCACACGCCCATCCGCGGCGTCACGCTCGCCATGAATGAGCCGGTCGGCGTGCTCGGCATCGCAGCCCCCGACGAGTTTCCGCTGCTCGGCTTTGTCTCACTGGTGGCGCCGGCGATCGCCGTCGGCAATACCGTCATCGTCGTGCCGTCCGAGCCCATGCCGATCGCGGCCACCGAGTTCTACACGGTGCTCGAGACGTCCGATGTGCCCGACGGGGTCATCAACGTCATCACGGGCGCCAAGGACGCATTGGTGAAAGTGCTGGCCGAGCACGACGACGTGGACGGGGTGTGGTACTGGGGAAGCGCCGCCGGCGTGAAAGCCGTCGAGCTCGCGTCCGCCGCGAACATGAAACGCACGTGGGCTACGACTCGCAACCGTGCCTGGCTCGATCCCCGTGAGGGCGAAGGCCGCGAGTTCCTGCGCCACGCATCCGAAGTGAAGAACATCTGGATCCCCTACGGGGAATAATCCACCGGTGATCAGCGCGGTCCTGCACCGCGTGAACTACTCCGAAACCGACCAGATGGGCTTCGTGTACCACGCGAACTATCTCGTCTGGATGGACATGGCGCGCACCGAACACCTCCGTGAACGGGGCGCGACGTACAAGGCGTTGGAGCAACAGGGCACATTTCTCACCGTGACCGACGCCCGGATCCGCTACCGCCTGGCCGCGCGCTATGACGATATGATTCGGGTGCGCTGCTGGGTGCGGGATCTGGCCTCGCGGCGCGTGATCTTCGGATACGCGATCGAGCGCGCCGCGACCGACGAGCTCCTTGCGACCGGGGAAACCGCGTTGATCGCGTTGGATCACCGTCACTCTTTATCGCGTATTCCGGAGCACGTGCGTGAGCTGCTCGAACCTACCGCAGACCCGGTTCGTCTCTAGCGTCGTCCCTTTCCTTCTTCTCATAGCGTGCGCGGCGCTCGCGCCGCCCGCGGCTGCCCAGCAGCCCGTGGGAGTGGGGGGGGGGGGCCCGGACGAGGCCACGATCGGCTTGCTCGCCTCGCTCATCGCGACCGCCGACGCCCGGCGCTTTGACGGGGCGGTGTTGCGGCTGGGACTCAGCAACCCCAGCCCCGGCGTGCGCCGCCAGGCAGCGCTCGCCGCCGGGCGCATTGGCGAGCCGGAAGCCGTCGATCTGCTGATTCCCGTGCTGAACGATTCGGTGGCCGGCGTACAGGCGGCGGCAGCGTTCGCATTGGGGTTGTTGAAAGACGCGCGCGCGATTCCCGCCCTGCAGCAGACCGTGAGCGCGGTTGGCGTGGCCGATGTCGGGTTGCCGCAGCTCGAAGCCGTGACGGCGATCGCCAAGATCGGGGGCGACGAGGGCGCGCGCGCGCTGGTCGAAATCATCGCGACCGGCTCCCCGGCGGCGCTGTCCCGCGTGGTGGACCAGGCGCTGCTCGAGGCGTGGCGACTCGGCACGCGCGCGCCCGTGCGCGACCTGGTGCGGTTCGCTGACGCAACCGACGGTGCGATGCGTGGGCACGCCCTCTTCTCCCTCGCCCGGCTGCGCGCGGCTCCGGGAGCCGCCCAGCTTATCCGCGCGCTGGGGGACCAGGATCTCCAGGTCCGCACCGTGGCGGCGCGCGGTATCAACAAAGCGCTGGTGGACAGTGCCCGGCTCGATGCACGAAGCGCCATCGACGGACTCCGGCCGTTGCTCACCGACGCCAGCGCGCACGTCCGCATCAACGCCCTCCGCGCGCTCGCATCGTTTCGCGACTCGACGCTGGCCGCCGTCGTGACGCCGCTCATCGCCGACCGCGACATCGGTGTCGCCGTCCAGGCGGAGACCACCCTCGGTGTGTTGCAAGGATCGGCGGCTGTCGCGGCCCTCCGTCCCCGGCTCACGAACAGCGTCTTTGCCGAGCGCCGTCAGGCGCTGATCGCGCTGGCGCAGGCGGACAGCGCGGCGGGCGTCGCGGCCGCCGCGCCGGTCGCGACGGATGCCGACTGGCGCTGGCGCAGCGTGGCGGCGGAGGCGTTTGGCGCGGCCCGCGCGCGCGACCGGCTCGAGACGCAGCTCGCCGATCCCGACGGGCGCGTCGTGGCGCAGGCGCTGCAGGCGCTGCAACGCGTTGTACCTGCCGCGGATACTGGTCTGCTACGCCGAGCCCGCGGGCTGCTCGGGCATGCGGACCCCGCCGTGCGGAGCGTTGCGGCGGATCTCATCGGCCGGCACCCCGACGTCGCGGATGTCGCCCTGCTGGTGGCCGCCTATCGCCGCGCCGACGGCGATCCATTCAACGATGCGCGGCTGTCGGCGGTCTCCGCGCTCGGCGCAATTGCCGGCGCGTCGTCGAGCGGCCGCCTGCGTGTCGCGTCGCAATTCGTTTCGGCCGTGCCCCGGCCGGACGACTACCTCGTGCGGCGCCTCGCCGCCGACACGGTCCCCGACACGCGCGATGTGTGGGGGCCCGTCACACCGATCGCGACCGGTCGGAGCGTGTCAGAATACCGCGAAATCGCCCGCCGCTGGCTGTACCCCGGCCTGGGCGGCAACAATCCTCACATCTTTCTGGAGACGGATCGCGGTATCTTGGACATAGAGCTGCTACCGGCCGAGGCGCCCGTGACCGTTGCCGCGTTCCTCGATCTCGTCGAGCGGCGCTTCTTCGACGGGGCCCGGTGGCATCGCGTGGTCCCGAACTTCGTGGTGCAGGACGGTGACCCCCGGGGCGATGGGTGGGGCGGCCCCGGATTCGTCTTGCGGGATGAGATCAACCCCGTGCGCTACGACGTGGGGACGGTCGGCATGGCGTTATCCGGTCCAGACACCGGCGGCAGCCAATACTTCATCACGCATTCTGCGCAGCCGCATCTGGACGGGACGTATACGATTTTTGGCAGGGTGGTCGCCGGGGTTCCGACACTCGATGCCATCGGGCAGGGCGATCGTATCAGGAGCATTCATAGATGAAGGCAGCCTTCGTCGTCCTGTTCACGGTATGCGCCACCACTGCATCCGCGCAGTACGGCTATTTCGGGCAGAACAAGATTCAGTACCGCCATTTTGATTGGCGGGTGCTTCGCGGGGAGCACGTCGATCTCTACTATTATCCCGAAGAAGAAGAGCTGGGCCGCGTCGCGTTGGCGTACGCGGAAGCGAGCTACGACTCACTGGAGCGCCGCCTCAACCACGCCGTCCTGCGTCGCGTTCCGCTCATCGTCTATGCGTCCCACACCGACTTCGAGCAGACCAACGTCCTGCCCTTCATCCCGCCCGAAGGACTGCTCGGCGTCACGGAATTCCTGAAGCGCCGCGTCGCCTTACCGTTCCGCGGCAGCTACTCCGAATTCCGCCACACCATCCGTCACGAGCTGGTGCACGTCTTTCAGCTCAGCTTGACCGCGCAAACCTTCAGCCGCTACCCGCGCTTCCGGCAGCCGGGGCTGCCGCTCTGGTGGACGGAAGGCATGGCCGAGTACTTCTCGGCCGGCGAGGACAGCCGCGACGAGATGTTCCTGCGCGACATGACCGTCGCGGGGCGGCTGCCGTCGTTGCCCGATCTTGCGTACGCCTACGGTGGGCTCGTGTACCCGGTCGGCGGCATCATCCATCGCTTCCTGGCGGAGCACTACGGCGAGTGGCGAATCATCGAGCTGTACAGCGACATCTGGAAGTACGGCACCTTCGAGGCCGCGCTGCACGGCGTGTACGGACGCACGATCGGGCAGCTGTCGGAGGAATGGCAGTACTGGATGCGGCAGCGCTACTACCCGGCGGTGGCGACGCAGCCGCCGCTGGCCATCACCGCACACCGCCTCACCGACCTCGCGATCAAGCCGACGGCCTACCAGCTGCCGGGCGATTCGACGCCGTCCTTCCTCTTCTTCTCCCCCGCGCGCGGCTATACCACGATCTACGCGCAGAGTCTCGAAGGTCACTCCAAGCGGGCGGTGGTGGAAGGGGAGCGGAGCGAGCAGTTCGAGTCCTTCCATTTCTTCGAGTCACGCATCGACGTGAATCACGAAGGCATCGCGGCGTTCAGCAGCAAGTACGCCGAGCGCGATGCGTTGTTCTTCTGGGATTTAAAACATTCGCGGGTGGTGGGCCGCTACCAGTTCCCCGAGCTCGTGTCGATCCTCTCGCCGGCGTGGGCGCCGGACGGGCGGAGTGTCGTGTTCAGCGGCCTGTCGGTCTCCGGGTATTCCGATCTCTACCGGCTCTGGCTCAAGGACGGCGGCGACTCGGGCGCGGTGGCCGGCCACCTCGAGCGGCTCACGTCCGATCGATACGAAGACATCGATCCCACGGTGAGTCCCGATGGACGGACCGTCGTGTTCTCGTCCGATCGAACGGCCTTCGGTCGTACCGGCGCGCACAATCTGTTCGCGCTCGATCTCGCGTCGGGCGGGATCCGCTACCTCACGTACGGCGACTGGCGCGATGAGACGCCGCGCTGGGGTCCCCTCGATAACCGGGGGGCGGGGGGGGCCGCGCGCATTTACTTCGCGAGCGATCGCGACGGCATGTTTCAGATCTATTCGGTCGACTTGACC
>DAIQBJ010000162.1:0-7012 GCA_036781225.1 Gemmatimonadales bacterium
CGCCGCCTTCCTGTCCCGCGAAGCGCTCGCCGAGCGTCGCCGCATCCTTGTCGGTCCGATCGACCGGCGCGTCAAGCGACAGCTCCGCCGCCGTCATGCGGCGCGCGGTGCGCACGTTCTCGACTGAATCTTCCAGCGCTTGCGCGATTTCGTTGTCGGTAGGTTCGCGGCCAAGCTCTTGCGACAGATACGTCTCGGTGCGACTCATGCGGATGAGCTGCGAGTTCTGATTCAGCGGGATGCGCACGCTGCGCGTCTGCTCGGCGAGCGCCTTCAACACCGCCTGCCGCACCCACCACACCGCGTACGAAATGAACTTTACGCCCTGGTCAGGATCGAATTTCTTGACGGCCTTGAGCAGTCCCTCGTTGCCGATCGCGACGAGCTCCGAGAGATCGAGTCCATGGCCCTGATATTTTTTGACGTAGGAGATGACGAAACGGAGGTTGGCAGTGACGAGACGCTCGGCGGCTTTTTCGTCACCGCGTTGCACGCGACGAGCGAGGCGCCGTTCTTCTGCTGGATCTTTGATCAGGGGTAACTTCTGGATGTCTTGCAGGTACTGGTCGAAAGCGCCGGAAGGAGTAGTACGGAAAAAGGCCTTTGCCTTGCCGCTGGTCGACCTAGCCATGCAGAGGACTCCCCGAACCCATGTTGTGTGTGGAAACGGGCGTGACGTGCCGCCAAAAAGGCCAACTAAACACGCGCCAATATAGGACTTCCTGCCATTTGGTGCAAATTCCCGCAGTTTTCAACATCACAAATTGTTCGGCCTATGGTGATTCCGGCGTTTGTCCACTATCCACACATTCTGTGGAAAATGGCGTGTGAATGACCCAATTCCGTGTGACGCGGACTCCATCCGAAGGATTAAATCTGGCATGTGGAGAGGTGGAAAGGAATGTGGGCTATCTGTTGACCAGAACTTGACGTAGCGATGATTCGTCGACCGCTACCGTCCAGCCCGCGGCGTCGTTTCCATGCGGAACTCCGATCCTGCTGGGCAGCGCCAGGCGGATTTCGGCCGCCCGCACCTTCTTGTCACCCCGCATGGTCTCGATCAAGTCATCCACGCGGCTCTCATCGGGCCGTTCGAGCGGCAGATGTAACCGTTCGAGCACCGTGGCGAGCCGCTCCGCCGTTCCGGGCGCGGCTATGCCCAGGGTTTCCGCGAGACGCGACTCGTACACCATCCCGATCGCCACGGCTTCGCCATGCACCACCGCGTATTTCGACGTCGCCTCGATCGCATGCCCGATCGTGTGGCCGAAATTGAGGATCGCGCGCTTGCCTGCCTCGCGTTCGTCCTCGGCGACCACTTGGGCTTTGATCTCGACCGAGCGCTGCACGACCCGCTCCAGGGCGCGCGCGTCCTTTGCGAAGATGGCGGCGTACTCGCGCTCGAGAAACGTGAAGTATTCGGCGTCGGCGATCACACCGTGCTTCACCGCCTCCGCGAGACCCGCCGCGAGCTGCACGCTCGAGAGCGAGCCCAGCAGGTCGAGATCGGCGACGACAACGCGCGGCTGATGAAACGCGCCCAGCAGATTCTTGCCGGCGGGGACATCCACGCCCGTCTTCCCGCCGATCGACGAATCGATCATCGCCAGCAGGGACGTGGGGACCTGGACCAGCGGCACACCGCGCAGGTAGGTCGCCGCCACGAATCCGCCGATGTCGTTCACGACGCCGCCGCCGAGTGCGATGACGGCGCAGTCGCGGCCGAAATGCGCCGCGAGCATCCGATCAGACAGGGCCGCCCACGTGTCGCGGGTCTTGTTCCACTCACCGGCCGGAAAGGTGAACAGCTCTACGTGAAACCCGGCACCTGACACCTGTTTGGCGACCGATTCTCCAAAGAGCTTGCCGACGCGCGAATCCGTGATGATCGCGTATGCCGCTGCGGGGCAGTCGCGGACCAGGATCTTGTCCAGCTCGCGGACCAGACCCGAGCCAATGAGGATGTCGTAGGACGCATCCCGCTGCTCCTGGAGCGGGACGCGGACCGTCACCACGCGATGTCGGCCCGGCCGGCCTGCTGGTTCACGGCGCGCGCGAGCACGAACAGCAGATCCGACAGGCGATTGAGATACTGCATGATGGTCGGATTGATCTGCTGATCGCGCGCCAACGCCACCACGGAGCGTTCGGCGCGACGGCACGTCGTGCGGGCCAGATGGAACGCCGCGGCTTTTGGTGTGCCGCCCGGCAGGATGAAATTCTTGAGCGCCGGCAATTTCGCCTCGTGCGCGTCGATCAGGTCTTCCAGCGCGCCGACCTCGGCTGTGCCGATAGGTGCGCCGCTCCTGGCTCGCACCTTGTCCATCTTGGCGAGATTCGGTGTCGCGAGCTCGGCGCCGATGGTGAACAGATCGCGCTGAATAGTTTGCAGCGCCGCCGACCAAACGTCCGCCGGGTCGAGCGCTGCCGCGAGCCCGATCGCGGCGTTCACCTCGTCGACATCGCCGTACGCGCGCACGCGCGGATCGTCCTTGGGCACACGGCCGCCACCGAATAACCCTGTTTCCCCAGCATCACCGGTTTTCGTGTAGATCTTCATTGTCCTCGAGCGGTGCGTGGTGCGTGGCGCATGGTGCATGGGAATGCCCCCACGAACCACGCACCACGTACCACGCACATTACGGTCACGGGCAACGAAGCGCGAGCGGCTGCGCGGCGACGACATGCCCGGTCTCGGGATCTACGGCGGTGGCGCGGGAATCGCGCGGCGCAACGTCGGCGATCTCATCGAGCAAGAGGAGCATTCCATTACCCTCGCCGGCCACGGCGCCGCGGAGCGAATACCGGCTCGCGCCGCCGCCTGATGACATCATTCCGTTCGTGAGTCGAGAACGCACCGGCCGCACCACCCAGCGGAGGTTGCGGGCCCCGCGGGCCCCCCGGGCCCCCCCGGCATCACCCCCGGTGTCGGTGAGCGCGACGCCGGTGACGAGCAGCGTGTCGTCTCCGCCTACGAGAAAGCGGGCGCGAAATCCCACCGCATATCGGCCCTTGCTCACGGGAATGACTTCGCCGGCGTCCGCTGCCTTGTCCGGGTCCAGCGTAAACGAGCTGAGCAGGGTCCCACGCGTCTCGGCGCGCTGCGCGACCTGGCGGACCAGCTCGAGCGCCTTCGCGCGGGACAGCAACGCGCCGCCCCCCTGCGGCCGCGCGCTGCTCGTGAAGGGCGGCACGTCGAGCAGCGCGACCACCGTGACGTGGGACGGCGGCGTAATGCGTCCCGCTCCACTGCCGGGCGGGAACGCGAACACCAGCTCCGTGACGAGATTCGCGGCCCCACACGTTTCCGCGGCGTGGAAGCGCGCCAGCGTGAGCCGGGCCGGCGCCGCGCCGCGGGCGGAGAGCACCGTCGCGCCGCGCACAGTGCGCGGCTCCACCGCGATGAGCGGATGCGCGGCGAGGGTATCCTGCAGCCGACCGGAGCCCGTCAACTCGCGGTAGAAGTCGCGGGCAAAGCGATCGTCCGCGACGAAGACGTGCGCTTCGCCGCCCAGGCTCCATCCCAGCGCAGCGCGGTGGCCTCCCCCACCCGCGCCGCCCGCGCCGCCCGCGCCGCCCCCGCCGCTGGCGCAGGCCAGTAGCCCGAGACCGATTAGGACGCTAGCGTTTGCGCGATGCAAGACGCGAAAGATATCACGATCATTGGAGCGGGCCCGACGGGCCTGTTCGCCGCGTTCTACGCCGGCATGCGCGGCGCTTCGCACCGCTTGATCGACAATCTCGATCAGGTCGGCGGACAACTCACCGCCTTGTATCCCGAGAAATACATCTTCGACGTCGCCGGCTTCCCGAAGATCCTTGCCAAGGACCTGGTGAAGGCGCTGGCGGAGCAGGGCCTCCAGTGGAAGCCACAGGTCCGGCTTGGCGAGAAGGTCACCGGGCTGCAGCGCGCTGAGGAGAACGACAAACCCCGCTTCACGATCGCCACCGACAAGGACGAGTATCCCTCGCGCACCGTCCTGATCGCCGGCGGGATCGGCGCCTTCACGCCGCGCAAACTCCCGCTCAAAGACGCCGATCGGTGGAACGACAAGGGGCTGCATGACCGCGTGCTGAACCCGCAGGTCTTCGCCGGCAAGCGGATCCTCATCGTGGGCGGCGGCGACTCGGCCTTCGACTGGGCGGTGAACCTGCAGGGGATCGCGAAATCGATCGTCATGATTCACCGGCGCGACGGCTTCCGGGCGCATCAGGCGACGGTCGATCAGGTCCAGGCGCTGGCGGCGGCCGGCAAGATGGAGCTCCGGACATTCTGGGAGCTCAAGGACATCGGCGGGTCCAGCAGGATCGAGCGGGTGACGATCGTCAATAACAAGACGAAAGAAGAAGAGACGTTGGCGATGGACTGCGTGATTCCCCAGCTCGGGTTCATCTCCTCACTCGGCGCGATCGCCGAATGGGGGCTCGAGATCGAGAAGGGCGACATCAAGGTGGCGCAAACCATGGAAACGAACATCCCCGGCATCTATGCTGCCGGGGATATCACCACCTATCCGGGGAAGCTCAAACTCATCGCGACGGGGTTCTCAGAGGCCTGCATTGCCGTCAACCAGATTGCGCACTTCTTGAATCCCGCGGCCAAAGTGATGCCGGGCCACTCGTCGAACATGGCGTTGTTCGGACAGAAGGAAGATTGAAGCCCGAAGAGACAAGGGAAGTTGCGAAGTTGCGCAGACGGCGAAGTGGCTTCAAGACTCAACGCGCAAGTTGCACGACAACGGAATCGATCTGGGCCAGCATCTGCCGTGTGGGCACGTTGTGCGCGTTCGCCTGAATCGAGAATGTGATGACCCGCCCGTTGGCTTTCTCGATGTAGCCCGACAGCGTGTTCACCCGATTGATCGATCCGGTTTTCGCGAGCACGTGACCTTCGAGGGGCGTTCCCTGGAAGCGGCGTTGCAGCGAGCCGCGCTGCTGGGCGCGCGGGAGCGCGGCGAGAAACGGCGCGCGCTTGGGGTGGCGGTACATATATGTCAGGAGCTGCACGAAGGCGTGGGGCGTCACGAGATTCCCGGCCGACAGCCCTGAGCCGTCTTCGAGCGCGAACGCGGTCGAATCGATCTTGACCGAATCGATCAGGAAGCGCTTCTCGATGTCCAGCCCTTTTGCCCAGCTGCCGGTATCACCCACCTCGCGTCCGACCGTCTTGAGGAGCATCTCGGCGAACCAGTTCTGGCTGGTGTTGAGGATCGGGAAAATGATGTCGGGCAGCGGGCGGCCGCGGTACTCGGCCAGCGGGTTACCGCAGCACCGCAGCGCGCGATACTCCAGCGAGTCGGTCGTGCTGCCGGCGCCGCCTTCCACGGCTATCCCCTTCCTTTGTAGCGACTGCTCCAGGGCGCGCGCCGCATAAAGATTGGGATCGGGTAACGCAAAGCTCTCGATCCAGGGCGTCCGGCCCAGCGCCACCGTTCCCTCGGCCCAGATGTCGAGCGTGCCGGGCTTGCGGAAGAAGTTGTCGCCGATCGTGGTCGAGGAATCTGCAGGGACCGTCCGCGCCCGGTTCTCAAACGTGAACAGGCTCAGTGACGGATTCCAGGTGATCGTCGGCGGCTGATCGATCGCGGCGCCCGGCGTGATCTGGAAGTCCACGCTGTTGTCGTGAAAGCCAAGTCCCGAGACCGGCGCGGCGTACCACCAGTTGAGGTCGAACGAATTCCATCCCGAATGCGTCAGCGTCGGCTCGAAGTACGACCCATCCCCCACGATCCTGCCCGTCACCCGTTTCAGACCATGCGTGCGCAGCGAGTCCGCGATGGCGTCCACCGCGGTCCACGTCGAGTCGCAGCCGCCGGGCGCCAACGTATCGACCGTGTAACACCGCTCCGACCAGGTGGGATCGCCGCGCCCATACAGGATCAGGTCACCCGCGAGCACGCCGTTCGTCACTGAGCCGTTGGCATACACGCTGGTCCGCGGACGGAAATCGGCGGGCAGCAGCACCGTCGCCGTCGCGGCGACGACGAGTTTCGTGTTGCTGGCCGGGACCGAAAACCGATCGCCATTGCGATTGAAGAGCACGCGACCGTGGTCGTCCTGAGCGAAGACGTTCCACGTCGCCCGGTTGAACGGGGCCGCGTCGAGCAGCCGGTTCAGCCGCTGCTGGACCGACTGCGCGAGGAGTGGCGACGGAGCGGCCGCCGCGCTAATCGTAAGCGACGCGAGGATCAGCTTTCGCATAGAGCACGTCAGTGAGAAGGTTGACCAGCACAAAGATCACCGACAGAAACAGAATGCTTCCCTGAACCGCCGGCAGATCGCGCTTCTGAATCGCGAGCAATACGTACCGCCCCACACCGGGCCACGAAAATATCGTTTCCGTGAGAATGCTGCCGGTCAGGTAATTGCCCACGTCGAGACCGATCACGGTGATGATCGGCAGGAGTGCATTGCGCAACGCATGGCGGCCGATCACGCGCTTCTCGGGCAGCCCCTTGGCCCGCGCCGTCCGCACGAAGTCGGCCGGCAGGATCTCGAGCATGGCGCCGCGCGTCATGCGCGCGAGAAACGCGATCGAGCGAGTCCCGAGCGTGAGCGCCGGCAGCACGAGGAATGCGAGACCCCCATAGCCGGATGGCGGCAGCCATTGCAGCGCCACTGCAAACAACAGGATCAGCAGCAGACCCACCCAGTAGACCGGGAACGACACGCCAACGTAGGCGATCAGCATACTGAAGCGGTCGATGAAGCCGCCCGGCCGGAGGGCCGCGAGCACGCCGAGGCTGATGCCGCAGGTTACGGCGAGCAGCATGGCGGCGCCGGCGAGCTGCAGCGTCTTGGGAAACCGCTCCACGAGGTCGCCGAGGACGGGACGTTGGGTGATGTAGGACCGTCCCAGGTCGCCCCGGACGACGCCCCAGACATAGTGCCCGAACTGGAGTGGCAGCGGATCGTCGAGATGCAGCTCGGCGCGCAGCCGGGCGATGGTGGCGGAGTCGGCGCGCTCACCCACCATCTCGGAGACGGGGTCTCCCGGAACGACGTTGAGCAG
>DAIQBJ010000163.1:0-6911 GCA_036781225.1 Gemmatimonadales bacterium
CGTGCTCGGAGCAGCCGCCGGAGCGGGTGCGGCGGCAGGGGCGGGAGCGGGAGCGGGAGCGGGTTTCGAGGTCGTGTCCTGTGCGGCGGCACGTCCAGCAAATCCAATCATCATGAGCACCAGCAGCGGCGCTTTCATCACTGCACCCCCTGGTTGAGGTTCGCGGCTTGAGCTACACGCCGGCGGCTGCGGCGTTCCAGCCAGGCGCCGACCACGCCAGCGATGAGACAACCCAACAACGTCCCGGCCATCAGAAAGCGAAGCTGATACTCGAGTTGAATCCAGTGACACTTAGGTGCGAAGACCGGCCCCACAAGGCGGCCGCAGGTATTCTGGGAGAAGGCGAAGCCCCAACTCGCTGCGAGGCCAAAGAGCAACGGCAACAGCGCGACGAAGAAATGACGCAGTTGAATCTTCATCTGCCACGCTCGATTTTCCAGCGATCTATCATACGACCTCCGTCGATCACCACATACTCGTCGAAATGGGCTTCAGTGAGACACGAGTGGTTGGGGATGATCTCGATCTGTTGCCCGACTTTGAACTTTCCTTCGATCGCGGCAGGAGCGGCCGCGCGAATCAGCCCGTGTTCTTGCGAGACCGACGCGACGGTGAGCTCGGGGTGGCCCTTAACCTCACCGAAGGCGGGCTCGAGGCCGAGGTGCGCCGGTCCCAGGTCTTTCGAGAGGGACAACGCGCCGGCGTCCACGACAAAGTGCGCCGCCCCTGGTTGATGTGACACGACCGTGGCAAGCACCGACACGGCGACATCCTGGGGTTCACAGCACCCGATGAGCACCATCGTTCGGTCGTAAAAGATGTAATTGCCTGGCCGTGCTTCTGTGACGCCCGTCAAGTCTTTTACGGCCGCCATGGCGGGCGTCGAGGCCACACTGACGCTGCGCACGGGCAGCCCGTCCTTGCGCAGCAGCTCCGCGAACCACGCCATGACCTGCCGTTCCTGCTCGGCGACTTGCGCCGCCTCGTCTTTGTTGCGTGTGCGATAGGCGTGCCCCGAATGGCTGAGGATGCCGTCGAAGGTGATGCCGCGCTCGGCGCCCAGCTCGCGCGCCACATCCAGCGCGTAGCGTGAGGAGGGATCTACGCCGGCGCGATGGTAGCCGCAGTCCACCTTGAGCCACACGTGCAACCCCGTCCCGCTGAGCGCCTTCGCCGTCTCGAGATCGTCCAGTGTCACGCGCAGCGTCGCACCACTATCGGCGATGCGCTTTACGTGCGGCAGGTGGGTGCGATCGAGCGGGAACGCCCAGGTGAGATCGCTGAATCCGCCGCGCGCGAAGGCCTGGGCCTCGAACAGCGTGGAGACCGTAACCCCGCTCGCGCCGTGCGCCACCTGGCGCCGTCCCAGCTCGAGACACTTGTGCGTCTTGATGTGCGGCCGGAGCGCGACGCCCAGCCGTTTCGCGCGATCGGCCATGTGTTTCAGATTGCGCTCCATCACGTCGCGATACAGGAGCAGGGCAGGAGTCTCGACGTCGATCATGCGGATCTCCGAACCAGCACGCGGGCCTTGTTGCCGATGGGAACGGTGCGAAAGAAAACATACTGCAGCGGGTTGACGGAATACGTCTCCCACACCTCGAGTACCAATCCCGCCCGCTGCGCGGCAAACGCGAACGACGTCCGGCAGAACTCCTGCACGTGCCCCGGAACGTAGCTCGGTGAGTACCCGTGGCGATGAATGCCGAGCCGATCGAGGACCCGGCGCAGGCGCGCATCGAACGCATCGATGTTGGGGAACTCGAGCACGCCGGCCCCACCAGGCTTCAGCAGATTGCGAATCTTGCTCAGCGCGCCGACGGGATCTGCGAGATGTTCGAGGACGTGGGTGAGGACCACGCAATCCCAGAAGCCCTCCTCGCCGTTGTACGACGCGATGTCGGACGTGACGACGTCCAATCCGAGCGTCTCGCGAACCAGCTGCGTGTGCTCAGGAAAGAGCTCCACGCCCTTCACGTCCCAGCCACTTTCGCGCGCGAGCCAGAGGACTGTCCCGTCGCCGCAGCCCAGATCGAGCATCTTGCCGGGCCGCGGCATGTGGCGCTTGATGAACGCATAGGTTTGCCGGTGACCACGGTTTTGCCGTGTCGGGGCTCGCGGATCGACATGCGTCAGGATGTACTTCTCCTGATTCACCCCGGCCCGCGTGTCATACACGACCAGGCGACACCGGTGGCAACGATAGTACTTGAACTGGCGCTCATTGCCCTGCGTGTAGAACAGCGGCAGGTCCACGGCGCCGCAGAGTTTGCAGTTCACCGCACCAGGTGGAACGTCGTCTGGCGCCGTAGAATCCAGCGCATCTGGCCATCGGTCCCGAGCTCGGCATCCTCTTCCTGAGCCGAGCGGACGGGTTGGTTGCCCCATTCGGGAACCGGCGTGGTCGCCTGGAGCTCGATCGAGAACCACGTGCTGGAGAGCAGCGGCACATCGCCGCGGCCGGGCACCCCTTCCTGGTGATCCCACAGGCCGATGAGCGGACCCGCGCCATGGCCGCGGTCCCCGATGGGGTGCGTGTAGATCGTCCCGTTGATGCCGGCGGCGCGCATCGTGGCGAGCGTCGCCGCCAACACCTCGTTGCCGGAGCGGCCCGGCCGCATCTCGGCGAGCAACAGATCCTGTAACCGGTTGGAGTTGAGCAACGCTCGCTTCAGGCCTTCAGGCGCGTCGCTTTCCCCATCGCGGAGCACGTAGCCCATGTGCTGCGTGTCGGTGTTGAGGCCGAGCGCCGTGATACCGAAATCGCAATGCAGCACGTCGCCGCGTTGAATCACCACCGTGTCGACGCCGCTCAAGTCCTGACCGCGTCGTTGCACGTCCACGTCGGTATGGAACCAGGTGCCGAGGCCCAGATCGTTCACGCGCTGCCGCATCCACCAGGCGACGTCATCCGTCGTGGTCTTGCCGGGGCTGATCACCTGGTTCGAAAAGGCCGTATCGATGATCGCCCACACGAGCTCCATCATGCGGCGGTAGACCGGCAACATTCCCGGCGCTCGGAGCGCCTGATAATCGAGCGGCAGCCGGTCGGGCCGCACTACGCGCTGGAGGTACCCCGGTGGTAATGCGCGCGACAGCTGCTCCCATTCGCCGGCGGACAGCCCGTCCGAGAAGGCGTGGGTGTAGGAGATGTCGACCGCGATGGTTTTCGGATTGCGCTCGCGCACCAGCTTCGCCAGCAGATCCCATTGGCCCTGTCCCACCAGCTCGGGCCGCCGGCCGATGGTAGGATCGACCGTGTCCCGGGCCACGTAGGCCGCATAGACACCGCCCTGCGAGCCGCCGCCCAGTGCCAGGCGCTCGATTCCCTTCGATCCACGGTCGGTGAAGACGTAGATCGTGCGGCGCCTGGCGAACATGGTGGTGGGTGAAACCAGGGACCAGAAGACCGGATCCTCGTTGTACTCTCGCATGGCCACGATCCACATCTCCACGGCGTTCTGCCGCATGAGGCGGGGCAGCACCGAATCGACGCGGTACTGCAGCCACTGCTGCTGCACCGCCGCCTGCTCACGCAGCGTTCCCAGGGGACGCGTGGGTGTAGAGGACAGCGTGGGGCCCTGGAGCAGGAGCGCGACGAGGAGCAGCGACGTCATTGCGAGAATCCACCTTTCACGGCGGCGTAGGCCAGGGACGCCCAGCCGGCCAGGAAGCACAGTCCGCCGAGCGGAGTGATGGCGCCGAGCCAGCGCGTGCCGGTGAGTGCGAGCGCGTAGAGACTTCCCGAGAACAGCAGCGTGCCGGCGATGAACAGCCAGCCGGCAACGCGCGCGGTCGAGTCAGGCCAGCGCAGTGCGGCGATCGCCACGGCGAACAAGGCGAGCGCGTGATACATCTGGTAGCGGCTACCGGTCTCGAACACGGCGAGCAGGTCGGGACCGAGGCGGGCGCGCAGCGCGTGTGCCCCGAATGCTCCAGCTGCCACAGCGATGAATGCCGAGATGCTGCCTGCGAAGGCAAATCCTTTATCCATCGACGCGGCGGCCGGTGACCTCCACTCGATGCATACGCTCGATGCGACCCGATCCACCCACGAAGGCCGATGCGGCCCAGCTCACGAGGCTCACAATGATCGCGCCGAGTGTCGCGGAGAACAGGCCGGCGACGTGGAATCCCGAGACGAGCCAGGCCACGAGCCCGAGCGAGATGCCGTTCACCACGAGAATGAAGAATCCCAGCGTCACGACGGTCAGCGGTAGCGTGAGAATGATGAGAATGGGCCGGATGACGGCATTCACGACGCCCAGGAGCAGTGCGGAGACGATGAGCGCCCCGGTGCCCGTGAAGGCGATCCCGGGGAGCAATTGATCCGCGACCCACAGGCCGAGGGCGGTGATCAGCAGCCTGATGAGGAATCCTCTCATGGCGCGGAAGATAACCTGCCGGCGACGAAGCGCGCCGTCATCCCGGGGCGGGCCTGCACGCCGAGTTTCGCATCGATGAGAATGGATCCGGAGAGGGAGTCTTTACCGGCCCAGGCGAGTGAAACGCCCGCAAACGGGCCCAGATCCACCGGCCAGCCGCTCACGATCGCTTGCTCGGGCTGGCCGAACCAATTCACCGCCAGCGTATCGGGCCGCGGCGCCCGGAACGTCATCCGTCCCCGAAACACACACTCGCGGCCCACGACCACCGTCGTCGTGTCGAGCACGATGTCGCCCAGCCGAAACCGATCGCTCATTTGCGGAGCGTCCGGGAACGTCATTGTGTCGCCGCGCGCCACAACCCAGTGGCCCGCGTAGGGGACCGAGTACCGCTTCAGCCGGTCGAACTGATGGCCGGAGCAGGGACTGGGCGGCCCGCAGGCGGTCGCAACCAGCACCAACGACGCCACGGTTACGACGAGTCTGCTCAAGGGTCAGCGATCATTGGACGTTGATCATTGGACATTGATCATTGTGTGGTGTCCCTCGCGACCGAGTCAGCTTGCCGCACGCGCGCACTCGTCGAATCGGCGGCTCGCATGGCGCTGCCGACCGCGCGGGCGTTCGGGATTTTCGAGTTGGCGAGGATGCTGTCCTTTTGGCGTTCGGTGAGGGTGTCGCGGGCGGTTTGGTCGGACTTGCCCGAGCCACAACCCATTGCGAGAGCAAGACAAACGACGGCACCTAGGAATTTCATATATTGGCTCCGTTCGTAACGCCGCAACTTTATAGAGTTGGCAGTCAATTGCAACCAAGTCCCTACTCGGAGCTCTCATGCGTCGCTTGTCGCTCGCTGCCGCGCTCCTCCTGCTGACGTCCTGCAACCGCCCATCGCTCACCGAGCGGTTGGTAAACGCGAAGTGGGTTGACCTCACGTACCCATTCGATTCGACCACCATTTACTGGCCCACGGCTCAGCCGTTCCACCTCACCGTGGTCTCGGCGAAGCGCATGCCGGGAGGTTGGTACTATGCTGCCAACAACTTCGCCGCCGCTGAGCACGGCGGCACTCATCTCGACGCGCCCATACATTTCGTCGAGAAGAAGCACACCACGGACGAGATCCCGCTCAGCCAATTGATCGCTCCTGCCGTGGTCATCGATGTGAAACGGCAAGCCGATTCAAGCGCCGATTACCGGGTCCACCAATCCGACATCATTTCGTGGGAAGCGGCGCATGGAGAGATTCCGGACGGCACCATCGTGCTGATCCGGACAGGATGGGGAAGCCGCTGGCCGGACCGCGCGCGCTACCTCGGGACGACCAAGACAGGCGCCGCGGGCGTCGCCGAGCTGCACTTTCCCGGTCTCGACCTGGACGCGGCCCGCTTGCTCGTGCGGCGCCGAGTCGCCGCGGTGGGGATCGACTCACCGAGCATCGATTACGGGCAATCCACGACCTACCAGGTTCATCGCCGCCTCTTTGCCTCGAACGTGCCGGCGTTCGAGAACGTGGCGCACCTGGACGACCTCCCCGTCACGGGCGCGTTCGTGATCGCGCTGCCGATGAAGATCAGGGGCGGAAGCGGCGGACCGCTGCGGATCGTGGCGCTGGTGCCGTAGGCCGTTCCCAGAGGCGGGTGAGACGCGCGTGGGGGCTAGGGCGCACCACGCGCGTCTCACCCGCTACCAAGACTCGTCCTAAGCCGGCAACCCTTTCCGGAGCACGTCCTCCATGACCTCGCAGAAGCGATCGATCTCCGCGAGGGTCGTGTAGACGTTGGGCGTGATCCGCAAGCAATTGAACTCCGGATGCGCGATCGGCGTGACAATGATGCGATGCTTGTCGAACATGAACGCGGCAAGCTTACCGACATCGAGCTGCCCGGGCGTGAACGACGCGAGCCCGCACGATTGGGCGGGATCGTACGGCGTCAGGATCTTGACGCCGGGCAGCCTTTCCAGCCGCTTGGCCCAGCGATCGCGCAAGAACCGCAACCGCGCCGCCTTGCGCTCGGGTCCAATGCCGTCGAGGAAGTCCAGCGCTTCCACGATCGCGTTGTGATTCGCCGCCGGATGGGTGCCAATCTCCTCGAACTTGCGGATGTTCTCGTTCATCTCGGGCGGCGCGGCCATCATCGGCCAGACCTTCCCAATTTTCGTCCGCCGCACATAAAGAAAGCCGGTCCCGATCGGCGCCGTGAGCCATTTGTGAAGACTGGTGCCGTAGTAGTCGCAGTCGAGCTCGTCGCGCGTGAAGGGGAACTGCGCGTAGGCGTGCGCGCCATCGACGATCACCTCGATGCCTTTGGCACGCCCCAGCTGGCAGATCTTCTTGATGGGGAAGATCTGGCCGGTGAGGTTCGTGATGTGGCAGACGTGGAGGACCTTGGTGCGCGGCGTGATGGCTTCCTCGATGCGGCGCGCCAGGTCGTCCTGTGATGGTGGTGGGACCGGAAACGTGATTTGCTTGAGCACGATACCGTCGCGCCGCTCGCGCTGCTTCCACGTCGTGATCATGCGCGG
>DAIQBJ010000164.1:0-6842 GCA_036781225.1 Gemmatimonadales bacterium
GCATCCACCTCGCAGGACAGCAGGGTCATTCCCATCGACTTGGGCACCCACCACCTGCCGCAAGCCGTGCTGGCGCAGCAGCGCTCAGGAGCGCCTCAAGAGTTTCCCGACTCGTCCGCTGGGTTGAGAAAGTGCCGTGATTTGGGTGACTTGCCTGTCAACCCGGAGACTGAGTCGTAAGACGCGCGCACAGGCGGGTCACGGCGCGGGCCCGCTCCAGGATCGCGCGCGCCGCGTCCTCCCCCGGCTCGGCCCGCTTCAAGCGTTCCAGCTCGGCGGCGATACCCGGCCGTGCGGCCTCGCCCTTGGCCTCGCCGGATCGCACGAAGATGTTCTCGAGCTCCCACAATGCTTGCTCCGACGTGAACGGATCCACCAGCCGGCGATACAGGGGTACGCGGGCGGCGGCGGCCGCGGCTTCGTAGCTGGCCAGCATCGCGGCGGCGAACTCGCGGTGCGCCGCGTAGGCTTCGGCCTGGGCCAGCCACGCGGTCGCGTCGTCGGTGGACGGGACCTTCTCCGCCACCGTAGCGCCGGCGCACTCGCCCTTCACACCCTGGCGCACCGCGAACCGCTCGTTCTCGTGTCCCCAGTCTTGGTAGAACAGCGGATCCGCCTCGAACGCCGGGACGGCGCGCCACGGCTCGAGCGCGCCTTTGATGCGGCCCTCCCCCAAGCGCGTCATACATGCCGTGAATCCCTCGCCGTCCTGACGCTCGCTCCGGAACAGCTCGAGTAGCGTCCCCAGCACCTTGGTCCCGTGTTTCGCGGGATACTTGCCCATGACACTCCCGAGCGTCGAGCGCTCGAGGTCCATCTGCCCGCCGACGAACAGCAGATAGGCGGGCACCGTGCGACCGTTTTCAGTCATGGCGGCGCTGTGAAAACCAATGTCCGCGCTGGCGTGCTGCGCGCACCCGTTGGGGCACCCCGAGACCTTGATCTTCACGTCGCGCGCCAGCTCCCAGTACATTACGAGCTCGCCCTCCAAGGCGGTGGAGAGGACCGAGCCCAACCCCTTCGCCGACGCGATCCCCAGCCGGCAAGTGTCCGCGCCCGGGCAGGTGGTGACGTCGGTGACCGTCTCGGCGCCCGGGTCCGCGAGGTCGAGAGCGCGCAGGGCATCATGGACGTCGGCCAATTCGTCCGCGCGCACCCACGGCAGGAAGATGTTTTGCCCGATCGAGATCCGTGCCTCGCCCGCAGAGTAGCGGCGCACGACCTCGGCCAGACCGCGCAACCGGTCGGTCACGATATCCCCCAACTTCAAGCGCACGTGTACGCCGCGGAATGCGGGGACGTTGTGGGCGACCACCGAGTCGCGGTGCCACTGCACGAACTCGGGGTCCAGCAGGCGATCGTCGGGCGAGCACTGGGGACGAGTCGTGAGGTTGGTGTCGTCCGGCACATGCACCTCGCGCACCTGCGACGGGGTAAATGGGATCGCCCCGACGTGGGCGCGCTCCTCGTCCAGCTCGGAGCGGAAGCGCTCCCACCCCATGGTCTGGATCAGGAACTTCATCCGGGCCTTCATGCGGGACTTGCGCTCCCCGTAGCGATCGAATAGGCGCAAGATCGCGGCCGCGAAGTTGAACAGCTCCTCCTCGGGCAGGAAGTCCGTGTACAGGTGCGACAGCATCGGCGCGGCGCCCAGCCCGCCACCCACGTGCACCCGAAAGCCACGGCGCTCCTGTCCGTTCTCCCCGCGGAGCTGCGCCAGGAACCCGATGTCGTGGATCCGCAGGCCGGAGTGATCTTCGGCGCATCCCTCGAACGTGATCTTGAACTTGCGACCGAGCACCTGGTTCTGCGGGTTGCGGACCAAGTAGCGGAACAGCACGTGGGCGTACGGGGTGACGTCGAAGGGTTCGGTCGGCGAGGTTCCGGCGCGATAGCACGCCGTGATGTTGCGCACGGTGTTGCCGCATGCTTCCCGGGTCGTGATACCGGCGGCCGCGAGGAACCGGAGCAGCGCGGGGGCTTCGTCCAGCTTGAGGTAGTAGATCTGCGCGTCCTCCCGCGTCGTGAAGTGGACGAAGCCCGAGCCGAACCGGGCGGCGGCGTCCGCTAGGCAGGTCAGCTGGTCGGCCGAGAGAATGCCTCCCGGGATCTTGATGCGCTGCATCTGCACGCCTTCCTGCCGCTGCGCGTAAGTTCCGAACTGCAGGCGCAGCTTCTGCATTTTTATCTCGCCCAGCTCGCCGTCGCGGAATTTCCCGATCTGTTTCTCGTACTCGTCCAGCTCGGCGGCGATCGCGGGCGGTAGCCGATCGGCGGTCATCGCGGCGCTCCCTCCGTACCGGCGCCCACGAGAGCGCCCGGTTGCCGCTGCCGGCCGGCGAGATCCTTCCGCACGCGCACGACGTCTCCCACGATCAGTGTGGCGGGAGGCTCGAGGCCGGCCTCGCGTGCGAGCCGCGCGATCGTCCCGATCGTCCCCACGATCGTGCGTTCGTCCGGCAACGTGGCGCCGGCGACGACCGCCGCAGGTCGTGCGGCGGGCACTCCGTGCGCCAGAAGCCGACCGGCAATCCGGGGCAGCGCTCGGACGCCCATCAGAAACACCAGCGTCGGGATGCGCGCCAGGGCTTCCCAGTCCAGGTCCGACGGACCGTCGCACTCGTGACCGGCGACGACGGCGAACGCCGACCCGTGGCGCCGGTGTGTCACCGGGATGCCGGCCGAGCCGGGAGCGGCGATGGCGGACGTCACGCCCGGGATGACTTGGAATGCGACGCCGGCGGCGCGCAGCGCTTCGCCTTCCTCGGCCCCGCGGCCGAACACGTACGGGTCGCCACCTTTCAGCCGCACGACGGTTCCGCCGGCGCGTGCGCGGGCGACGAGCAGGGCGTTGATGTCTTCTTGCTCGACCAGGTGGTGCGGCGCCGCAGGCTTGCAGGATCGTTTACCCACGAATACGCGCTCCGCCCATGGCGGTGCGCGGTCCACCAGATCCTGATGCACCAGGCGGTCATACACGACGACTTCAGCCGTACCCAGTACCTCGAGCCCGCGGACCGTGATGAGCTCTGGGTCTCCCGGGCCGGCGCCGACGATGTAGACCACGCCGGGTCGTCTGGGCTCCGGTTTGCCCGAGCCGGCGGCCGCGGCGTCGATCAGCTGCGCGACGCACCGCTCGGCGCCGTCGCGGTCGCCGCGCCGCAGCAGCTCGACTGCGTCCGAGTCCACGATCCGGTACCATAGCTCGAGCCGGGCACGCGGATCGCGGACGCGGGCGGCGACCGTGGGCCGCAGATCACCCAACAACCCGGCGAATGCGGCGTACTCCTGGCCGATGGTCTGCCCGATGCACTGGCGCAGCCGCACCGCCAGCGCGGGGCTCTTTCCAGCGGTCGAGACGGCGACGGTGACGTCGCCACGCCGGTGTACGGAGGGCGCGATGAAGCTACAATGGGCCATATCGTCCACCGCGTTGAGCAGGATGCCCCGCTGCTCCGCCTCGGCCCACACGGCCTCGTTGACTGCGCCATCGTCGGTTGCGGCGATCGCGAGGAACGCGCCCACCAAGTCGCCCGGTCGATAGGGCCGCTCGCGTAGTTCCACGACGCCCTGATGCGCGAGATCGCGCAACCGCAACGTCACCGCGGGGCTCACCATAGTCACGTGCGCGCCAGCCGCGATCAGGCCCAGCACCTTTTGCTCGGCAATCGCACCTCCGCCGATGACGACGGTGCGGCGGCCTCGCAGGTCGAGAAACGCCGGGTAGAAGCGCGTCACCGGTTGGGCGATGCGTACGTCGCTCAACAGACCGGCCTGAGCCATGTCTAGACCTCCGAGGGTGAAAAAGAGTCGGGCCCGCCTCCCGACTACGGGAAGCGGGCCCGACGATTTTGCGTGGCGCCGTCAGCGACCGACGACTAAGGTGACGACACAACTCCGCAACCGCGTCCGCTCCCCGGGGAGCTAGGACACATCGAACGCGGCTGACAACAGGCGGTGCGGATGCGACGCATGAGGCGAAAGCTTAGTGAGACCGTCGGCGATCGTCAACCCACCTACCCATTGAGTCCCGACTGCGCCCATCGCATATTGCGTCCATGCGCGTCACGACTTCATTCCATCCCTTACATATCACGCGATGTAGCCCGGACGCCTCGTGTAGCTTCCGGGCGGTGTGGCTGCTGTCGTCCGTCACGCCGGCCGGCCTGATCGTCGGAGTCGCGGCCGTGACATAGTCCCGGCGCCAGCGCTGTTTTCGTTCAACGGAAACCCGACGAAGGCGTCGGGTTTTTTGACTTTGGGGAGGTCCGCCATGAGGACGGCAATGGACAGACGGACGGTGGGACGACCGGATCGGTGGACGTTCACCGAGCCGGCGCTGTGGGGGCTCGTCGGGAACACACCGCTCGTCCCCGTCAAGCTGTCCGACGGTCCGACGGTGCTCCTGAAGTGCGAGTGGCTCAACCCCGGCGGGTCGGTCAAGGACCGCCCGGCGCTGTTCATCCTGCGTGATGGAATCGTCCGAGAGGAGCTGCCCGCCAAGCGCTTGCTGGATGCGTCGAGCGGCAATACGGCGATCGCCTACGCGATGCTCGGCGCCGCCGCGGGCGTGCGCGTGACCGTGTGCGTGCCCGCGAATGCCAGCGCCGAGCGCAGGGCCTTGCTCGAGGCGTACGGCGCGGACGTGATCCTCACCGATCCGTTGGAAGGATCGGATGGAGCGATCTGCAGGGCGCGCGAGCTGGCCGCCGCCCACCCGGATCTGTATTGGTACGCGGATCAGTACAGTCACCCGGCCAACCCGCGCGCCCACCGGCTCACCACGGCGGAAGAAATCTGGCGCCAGACGGGCGGAGGGATCACGCACTTCGTCGCCGGCGTGGGCACGACGGGGACCCTCGTGGGTGCGGCGCGGCGCTTGAAGGAGCTGAACCCCGACATTCAGGTCATCGGCGTTCAGCCCGATGGACCGTTCCACGGGATCGAAGGGTTGAAGCATCTGGAGACGGCGATGGTACCGCCGATCTACGATCCGGCGCTGGCCGACCGAATGGAGTTCGTCTCCACGGAAGAAGCGGAAGCCGTCGTGCGCCGCCTGGCCCACGAGGCGGGTCTGTTCGTGGGCTGGTCGACGGGGGCGGCGGTGGTCGCGGCGCAGCGCCTGCTGTCCGACCGTCCGACAGTCCGCCCGTCCGACACCGTTGTCGTCGTCATCGCGCCCGACTCGGGGGTGCGCTACCTCAGCGAGCGCCGGCCATGACGTTGGTGCTCGAGCGCCGGCACTTGGAGGCGATCCGCCGGCACGCGGAAGCGGATTATCCGCGCGAGGCCTGTGGCTTGCTCGGAGGGACGGCGGAAGGTGACCGCAAGGTCGTCGTGCAGCTCGTGCCCGTCGCCAATGCGCGTACCGACGCCTCGCGCAACCGCTATCTCATCGATCCGGATGCGTTCCGACGCGCCGTGGCGCGGCTCGAGCGGGACGGGCTCGATGTGATCGGCGTGTATCACTCACATCCCGATCACCCGGCCCGGCCGTCGGAATTCGACCGCGAATACGCCTGGCCGTGGCTCAGCTACGTGATCGTGGAGGTGCGGAGCGGTCGAGCGGGAGCACAGCACAGTTGGGTCCTCGCCGACGACCGGCGGTCGTTCGCGGAGGAACCCGTCACCATGCAAGAAGGGAACGTCGTATGGCAGTCACCATCCTGATACCGACGCCACTGCGGTCCTACGTGGGTGGGCGGGACTCCGTCCAACTCGACGCGAGGAACGTCGGCGAGGTACTCGATCAGTTGATCGCCCGGCACGGCACGCTGCAGCCCCACTTGTTCGCGGAGGACGGCCGGCTGCGCAGCTTCGTGAACGTCTACGTCAACGACCGGGACATCCGGGAACTCTCGCAGCGAGAGACGCCGGTGCAGCCTGGCGACACCGTCTCGATCGTCCCGAGCATCGCGGGAGGCACCGCGGTGGCCCCCCCCTCGCCCAAGCTGTCGCACGAGGAGGTCCTCCGTTACTCGCGGCACCTCATCCTCCCCGACGTAGGCGTAGAAGGCCAGCGCAAGCTCAAGGGCGCGCGCGTGCTCCTCGTCGGCGCCGGCGGGCTCGGCTCTCCCGCGGCGCTCTACCTGGCGGCTGCCGGCGTCGGCACTCTGGGCATCGTCGACTTCGACGTCGTAGACGTGACCAACCTCCAGCGCCAGATCCTCCACGGCACGTCGAAAGTCGGGATGTCGAAGCTCGAGTCGGCGCGAGACCGCATACGGGACATCAATCCGCACGTCGAGGTGGAGATGTTCGAGACGCGGCTCACCTCCGAGAACGCCCTCGACATCCTGAGGGAGTTCGATGTCGTCGCCGATGGGACGGACAACTTCCCGACGCGCTATCTCGTGAACGACGCCTGCGTGCTCCTCGGCAAACCCAACGTGTACGGCTCGATCTTCCGCTTCGAGGGCCAGGCGTCGGTCTTCTACGCCGAGGCGGGGCCGTGCTACCGGTGCCTCTACGCCGAGCCGCCCCCGCCGGGACTGGTTCCGAGCTGCGCCGAAGGTGGCGTGCTAGGCGTCCTACCGGGGATCATCGGCTCACTCCAGGCGCTCGAGACGATCAAACTCATTTTGGGTCGGGGAGACTCTCTGATCGGTAGGCTCGTGCTGTTCGACGCGCTGAAGCTGCAGTTCCGCGAGCTGCGGCTCGCCAAGGACCCCAACTGCCCCCTATGCGGGGAGCACCCGACCATCACGGGTTTGATCGACTACGCGGCCTTCTGTGGCATCGGCGCCGAGCCGGCCTACGCTGGTCCCGAGATCACCGCGGCAGAGCTCGACGCGGAGCGGCGGTGCAATCCCGACCTCGTGCTCGTGGATGTGCGTGAGCCG
>DAIQBJ010000165.1:0-6778 GCA_036781225.1 Gemmatimonadales bacterium
GCGGTCGAACGCGCCCCGTGTCTCCTGTTCCAGAGTGTCGGTAAGCAGGAAATAACCGCCGTACGCCGCGTCGGCGTGCACGCGGAAATCGTAGCGATTCCGCAGCTCGACAATCGCGGCGAGCGGGTCCACGGCACCTGTCGCCGTCGTGCCGAGGGTTGCGACGACGGTGCCCACACCGCCCGCCGCCAGCCGCCGTTCCAGCGCGTGCACATCCATTCGCGCCCGGCGATCGACCGGAACGGTCTCGAACGGCAAGCCGAGCACGCCGGCGATGCGTTGATGCGTGTAGTGCGCCTGCGTCGACGCGAGAATTGCTTTTCCTGGATGGAGCTGGCCGGCAATCCAGAGCGCTTCGAGGTTCGCCATCGTGCCGCCGCCGCAGAGATGGCCGAGGTGCGTCTCCCACCCGATCATCTTCGCGAGATCGGCGACCGCCTCTTTCTCCATGGCGGAGCTGGCGCGCCCGCCATCGAGGGCGTGGTTGTTCGGATTGATCTGCAACGCCAGTTCATACGCAAGCCGGGCGATGGGATGCGGCGGTTTGAGCATCTGGCCGGCGTAGAGCGGGTGGAAGTAGGGGTAATTATCGTGCAGGCGCTCGGCGACATCGCGGAGGACGCGATCGAGGGCTGCGTCATCGGTCCGTGTGTCGACAGCCGGCAGGGCGGCGAACCCGGCGCGCAGGTGGTCGAGGGCGCCGCGCAGCGCGTTCAGCTCACCAGCATCGTCCATCCCGCAAAGATATCCTTGCCCCGGCCCGAGAGCGGGTGCACGTTGGCGGGACCCCTTTCAGCGGGCACCCCATGTCACTCCGCTTTGCCACGCCTCTGCTCAGCGTTGCTCTCCTGATGCTGTCTTCGACGTTGCACGCGCAGGCACCGGGTCGCTGGGGGTGTCGGGCGGACAGCCTCGCCGGCTTCAACTGCGCGCAGTACTACGACGGAACGGTGACTCTGACGTCCGAGCTGAAAGGATCCGTGCCGCAATCGTTTCGCATCGTGGCGACGGTGACCGGCGGGCGAGTCACTTGTAAGGTGTCGGGCACGGAGGTCGAGGAGTTCGAGGCGCCCGGCATGCTGGCGGTCGTCCACGAAGCGACGCAGGTGGTGGGCGGCGGATACAGCATCGATGTCTGGTGTCCCGAGGAAGCCGGGAGTTCCACGCACCGCGGGACGGAGGCACAGATCAAGATCATGAAGCAGCGCGCGGCGGACTACGCAAAGCTCGAAGGCAAAGATGCGTACGAGAGTCCCAATGCAGATGCCGCCAACGGCATCACCGGGACGGAAACGATTACCTGGGCGTTGCGACGGCCGTAGCCGTCTATTTCACCCCCGTCGGCGTGTACGTCCAGGTCCAGCCGTTCTCCTTATCCACGGCTATGAGGGATTTGCCGTCCTTGGAAAACGAAATTCCCGGGCCCGCGGCGGCCGGCATGCCGAAGAAGACCGTCGGCAGGACGACGAGCGACATCGTGACCTCCTCCGTCGACGCCGGCACCGTCTCGTTCACGCACTCGTCCTTTGTATTCATGTGGAGCACGACCGCCGCCGGGTGGGACCGCGTTCCTTTGAGCTCGAGCGTGTTCGACACTGGCGTCGCGGAGGCCACGGTCAGGTGGTCGTAGGTGCCGCTGACGCGAGGGGGAGCCGCCGGGCACGGGCCGCCGGCAACGGCCCTGGCGTCCATTGTTCCGGGGAAGTTCTTGATCGCGGGCGTGCCGACGAGCGCCGTTGCATTCTGATCCCAGTCGAACGTCAGCTCGACTCGATCCGTCGCGCCGGGCGGATTGTATCCTGCCCCCCGCAAGGTCGAGGCGTCGCCGGAGTATTCGCCGACCACCACATAGCGGATGACCGTGAAGGCCGACCACTTGTTCATGACGTCCATGTTCATGTCTTGCGCGCGCGCGACGACGGTGAGACCGGTGACAGACGCGCTTAATAAACCAGCGAGGCAAAGTGGGCGGCGCATGACCACTGTCCGGGAGGAAGGAAATGCTAAGGTAGCGCGGTACCCTCCATCGCGCGAACGTATTGCCGGTCCCATGCGGCCGGGATACTCTCTCGCGGTGAGTAGGGACCTGGTGCGTACACCCTGGAGCTGACGCCCAGCTGGCTCTGCTCGCAGATGTGCCAGTCCTGCCGGTTGGTGCGATCCCAGAACTCCTCGGCGTCCTGAATGTTGTAGCCCGCCGCGGTGGGCGCGTCGGGATGCACCATCCACTCGCACACCACGCGCGACTGCGCCGCTGAGACCGGCCAGACCGTGTAAAACACCGCGTAGTCGGGATGCAGGCTCAGCATCATCGTTGGAAAGAGTGCGTAATAGAACGCCCGGCGCTGATCCTCGGCGGGCAGTGTGCCGAGCGGCAGCGCGCAGGCACGGCCGGACAGCGTCGCGCTCTCGTTGGGCGCCTTGATCTCCATGTACCCGCCGAGGAACGGTCCGTCGATCAGGTCATTGGCGCCGGACGTGTACGGCAGCTTGGTTGTCAGCTCGGGGTGGATCGTCGGGCAGTGCAAGCACTCGTTGTAATTCTGCAGGATCAGCTTCCAATTGGCGCGCACGTCGTATTCGATGCGGCGCACGGTGCGCACGGTCGGAAGATTGTAGTTCGCGAATCGTCCCACGAGCGGCGCGAACCACTGCTCGGCCGCTACCGCCGCGGGATCGAGATTCACGAACAGAAACCCTTCCCACTCCGCGAGCGCCACGCGGTGCAGCGGGTACGCCTTCTTGTCGAATCCTTCCACTTCATTCATGTGCGGCGCGCCGATCAGACGCCCATCGAGCGCGTACGTCCACGCGTGGTAGGGGCACTGGATCGTTTCCGAAAGACGGCCCTGCGTGGCTTCACACAGGCGGGTGCCGCGATGGCGGCAGACGTTGTAGTAGGCTCGGGCGGAGCCCGACTGATCGCGCAGCACGATGATGCTTTCGCCCGCGATATCGGCCAGGAAGTAATCGCCCGGACTGGCGAGCGATGCTTCGCGCCCGATGCAAATCCAGTGATGGCGGAACAGCCGCTCCTGTTCCTCCGCGAACACCTCGGGTGAGCTGTAGTAGCGACCCGGGAGTGTGCGCGCACCCTGGCGATAGCTCTCGACGGTCTTAAGGAAAGTCATAGGATCTCGCGCGCCGCATTGCGGCCGGCTGCTCCGGGGATGCCGCCTCCCGGATGTGTGCCCGAGCCGCACAAATACAAGCCTTCGATCGGTGTACGATAGCGACTCCAGCCCGGTATGGGGCGCATGAACAGAATTTGGTCGAGAGTAAGCTCGCCGTGGTAGAGGTGCCCCTCGGTCAGGTTGTATTCCCGCTCCAGGTCGTCCGGTGTCTCGATCGTCAGCGCTCCGGCTGGGACACCCAGGGCGTCGGCGACGCTGCGCCCGAGCGTGCGCAGGCTCTGGACGTCGCGCTGCTGATCGGTGAACGGCACATACTGGATATGGACTCGGCCCGCCCCATCGGTCTCGACATAGGGTTTTTGCGAGTCACGTCCGTATTTCGCGTCGTCGTAGGCCCGTTCCAGATACTCGAGCGAAGGCGCGAAGCACCGGTTACGGACCCGAGCGGCGTACTCGGCGCTGAGCCTGGCGTGCGCGACGACTCCCCGGCACTTGATGTGGTCGACGGCCCGGACGAATTCCGGGTCGAGATGAACTCCCAGGCTCGCGAGCGCGGCCCGCGGTGACTCACTGGACACCACGAGCGGCGCATCGACCTGTTCGCGGCGCTGGAGCAACGTCACGCCCGCAGCGCGGCCGTCGCTGGCGAGGCGCAGGTCCGCTTCGGCGTTGAACATGATGTCGGGCCCCTCAGCTCCCCCGACCGCCGCCAGCGCTTCACGCAGATTCGATTGAGGCGGGCGAAACACGCCCAGGGCACAGCCGACGTGGTGATGCAGGAAATTGAATGCCGTGCCACCCGAGCGCGGCCCCTGCTTCAGATGCCAGATACCGACCGCACCGAGCACGCCCTTCAGAATGTCGCTTTCGAACCATTCATCGAGCAGCTCCGCGATCGACATGGGCAGGATCCGGGCGAGATCGATGACGGCCCGTTTGCCGAGGCGGCGCACAAAGAGGCCCAGGCCTCCGATCCGGGCCAGCTCGCGCGGATCTCGCGTTTCGATGTCGGGCGGTGGGGCGAGGTACAGCTTCTCGAGCACGCTCGCCAGCGTCCGCATCCGCCCGCAGAAGTCCGGCCACTTGGCCGCGTCGGCGGGACTGATGCGTCGAATGGCCTCGACGCTCTTGTTCATGTCGCGCCACAGCTGAAGACTGCCGGCGCCGTCGAGCGACGCCGATACCCAGGCATCGGGTTGCTCGAGACGAAAGCCATGCTGAACCAGCTGCAGCTCGCGCACCACCTCTGCCGGCACCCAGCCGACGTCGAGTCCTTCCTGCAGCGATTCGCGCTGCTCGACGACGAGCACGCGTTTGCCCGCGCGCGCGAGGTAGTGCGCCGCCACGAGGCCGTTGGCGCCTGCGCCGATCACGATCGCGTCGTAGCGCGACTCGCGGGGCGGGCTCATGTGCCGTCCTTGAGGATGCGCATCGCCGCGAGGCGTCCCGAAGCGCCCATGATGCCGCCCCCGGGATGCGTGCCCGACCCGCACTGATAAAAGCCGCGGATCGGCGTGGCGAACTTTGCCCAGCCCGGCGCGGGACGCAGGAAAAAGAGCTGATGCAGCGCCAGCTCACCGGCGAAGATGTTGCCCTCGCTGAGGCCCGTGATTCGCTCGATATCGAGCGGAGTGATCACCTGGCGGTGCAGGATCTTCGACGTGAACCCCGGAGCAAAGCTCTCGACCGTGTTCACGACGGCATCGCCGAACGCCTCCCGCTTGGCGTCAGTCCAGCCGCCGTTCAGGTGGTACGGCGCATACTGCACGAAGATCGACATGACGTGCTTGCCGGGCGGCGCCATTCCAGGATCGATCATCGACGGGAAGACGATGTCCATGTACGGCCGGCGGGAGAAGTCGCCGTATTTCGCTTCGTCATACGCGCGTTCGACGTAGTCGAGGCTGGGACTGATCGACACGGCGCCGCGATGCAGCTTGCCGCCCGCGCCGTCAGGCATGCACGTGAACGTCGGCAGCCCGTCGAGCGCGAGGTTCACCTTGCCCGATGAGCCGCGGAACTTGAAGCGCTTGATGTCCGACACGAAGTCGGGTGGGAGCTGGTTCGATTCGAGCAGCTGCAGGAACGTGCGACGCGGATCGAGACTCGACACTATGATCGACGCCGCAATCTCGTCGCCGTTTTCGAGCACCACGCCCGTGGCGCGCCGGCCGCGCACCAAGACTTTCGCCACGCCCGCGTCGCACCGGATCTCGGCGCCGAACGCGCGCGCGGCGGAGGCGATCGATTCGCTGACCGCGCCGGTGCCCCCCTTGGCGAAGCCCCAGGCGCGGAACACGCCGTCCAGCTCGCCCATGTAATGATGGAGCAGGACGTAGGCGGTGCCCGGTGAGCGCGGGCCGAGGAACGTCCCGATGATGCCGCTCGCCGACTTGGTCGCTTTCAGCACATCGGTCTCGAACCATTCATCCAGGAAATCGGCGGCGCTCATCGTCATCAGCTTGACCAGCGCGTGCAGCCGCTCAGCGCCGAGACCCCGGAAATGCTTGCCGAGCCGGAGCAGCGCGGCGAGATCGCCGGGTGCGAACGATGTAGGATCGGGCGGCACCATGCCGAGGATGGGCTTCACGGCCCGCGCCATGAAATGCATGAGGTGGCCGTATTCGTCGTAGGCCTCGGCGTCGCGTGGCGAGTGGCGGTACAGCTCGCGGCGCGTGTCGTCATGATCGGACCAGGCGGCGAGGTAGTCGCCGTTCTCCATCGGCGTGACCGTGCTCTCGAGCGGCAGGATGTGCAGGCCATGCCGCGGCAAGTCGAGATCGCGAATGATCTCGGGGCGCAGCAGGCTCACCACGTAGGAGAACATCGAGAACTTGAAGCCGGGAAAGATCTCTTCCGTCACGGCTGCGCCGCCCACCCGCGGCCGCCGTTCCAGCACGAGGACCTTCTTGCCGGCGCGCGCGAGATATGCGGCGGTCACGAGCCCATTGTGCCCGCCGCCAATCACGATGACGTCATACCGCTTGGGCACTATGCGCGCTTTCGCTCGGGGTTAAAGAAGGGCAGGGGCGTGACGTGCGCGGTTGCCTGCTTGCGGCGATGCTCGACGGTCATTTCCATCCGCAGCTGCGTTCCCGGTGCGGCGCTCGAAGACTCGAGATGCGCCAGCGCCAGGTATTGCTTCAGCAGCGGCGACCAGCCACCGCTCGTCGCGTAGCCGACCTGGCGGCCGCCGGGATCATAGATCGGCACGCTCATGCGCCAGGCCTGCGTCGGCAAGCGGGGTGGCAATCCGACCTGAGCGTAGAGCTGCTCCAGGGAATCCCAATCCACGGTGAGCCCCGTGAATTGCCAGGTGGGCCCGCGCAGTCGCTCGGCGGCGAGCGCGGCCTTCCCGTTGTAGCGCTCTTTATCCGTCGCCACGGTCCAGCCGAGGCCGAGCTCGAGGGGGGACGACTTCTGCGCCTCGATGAGTGCGTGGCGCGAAGAAAAGTAGTCGACCTCGATGAGGAGCAGCCCCGCCTCGATGCGCGCGACGTCGAGCGCGAGCATCCCCGCGGGCGTGATGCCGTAGGGCGTGCCGGTCTCGAACACTGCGTCCCACAGCGGCACGGCCTGCGCCGCCTCCACCCAGATTTCGTAGCCGAGGTCGCCGGTGTAACCGGTGCGCGAGATCGTGACGG
>DAIQBJ010000166.1:0-6721 GCA_036781225.1 Gemmatimonadales bacterium
GCTGGCGTTGGCGCTCGGTACCCGCGGAGAGCTGGCTGGTCGTCGCCGAAATGGATTGGGAGGAGGCTTGCAGGTCGCGCGCCGCCGCTGCCAGCTCCCCGGCCATAGCCGCCAGCGCGCGGCCCTGCTGGCCGATTTGCCGGATGATGTCGGCAATCGCGGTGGTGGTTCGATCGACGCTGACGCCCAGAAACCCGAGCTCATCGGTCGGCGCATCGCCGTCGAACCGACGGGTGAGATCGCCGCGCTCGATTTCTCCCAGGACCGCACGCGCCGCACGCAGGCGCTCGACGAACTGCGCGAGCATCGGCACGAGCGCTACGCACGCGAACACCAGCACCAGTGCTTCGAGCAGGAACGTGGACCACGACCAGCCGCGTCCCGTGACTTGCGCCAGCGCGGTGACGACCGCAAAGGCCGCGAGATTCGTGATCAACGAGCCCCAGGCTTCGCGGCGTTCGAGGTACAGCGCTGCCTGCAGGGGCGCGATGAGAAAGGCGCCGTACAGCACGTGGCCGTTCGGGCCCATCGCCAACAACACTGCCGAAATGAGCAGCGCGCCGACGACGAGATTGAGCTGCACGTACCATGGCCGGAACGTCGCGCGCTGCACCAGCCGCCGCACACCTGCATTGGCGCCGGCAAAGACTGCCGCGAAGGCGAGCGTGAACCAGTAAGAGATCGTGCTGATTCCGGCCAGCCGCACCGCGACGAGCAGCACGATTCCGAATCCCACGAACCCCCAGCGGGCGCGCGTGTTGGTGAGCAGGTATTGGCGTTGTTTCGCGAGTTGCTCGTCGAGGAGCTGCAGCTCGAGCGTGTTCACATCCGGAAGAGGTAACTGGCCTTCAGGAAAAAGCCATCGCTGGTGCGGGTCAGGCGACCCGAGCTGAACTGCTCCGGCTCCGTGAGTGACGCACCGTAGCCCAGGAACAGCACCGTGCCGGGAGTCGGCCGGTACGAGAACAGGAAGTCGTTGCGAAACTCTTTTTGGGTGCGGCCGGGCTGAGGGCTGCCGTTCACGACCAGCGGATACCCGTAGCGAGGATCGCGGAGCGAGTCGACTTTTTGCGCCGTGTACTGGCCCACATAGCGAAAGAAGATATCGCGGCGGAGCTGATACTCGATCTTCAGACGTGGGATGTTCGCGGTCGAGAACCAGCTCCCATCGGCAGCCCGCCGCAGCGTCTGATGAGTCCACTGGCCATCCACCCGAACGGACGGCGTGGGCTTCCACGTCACGCCAAGGAAGGTGTTCAAGCCACGCGATTCCGCGGCCTCGGCGAAGATCACGCCCATGCCGCCGCCCGCATTGCCGTTCACGGTGAGCGGGCGGCTCGGCGTGCTAAAGCCGACGTTGCCGCCCCACAGACCATAGAGGCCATGGGGAATGAGGAACGGGACCAGGGTCCCGGCCGAGTCGACTTGATAGCTCGAGTAGTCCTGCTGATCGAAGCGCTGGTGGGCGACCTGATAGTTTGCGTTCAGTCCCCACCCGCCGCGCAGCGTGAACAGCCACTGCTGGTTCAGGTTGCCTTCCAGTGTGCTGCCCAGATGGAAGAAATCGTTGTAGCGCCACACCGGCGCGAGCAAAATGAACGTGGTGGTGTTCTCCAGCAGCGCACCCGGCTTGCCGTACCACGTGAAGCGATTGGCGAGCCGGCCTTGCACGATGTTGACGCGATTGACGAAGCCGCTCTGCGCCTCGAAGTCCGGACTGATGCCCACCAGCTCGGCGTGGTTACCGTAGGAATAGCCCGTCCGGTCGTAGAGCGTCACGTCCCAGAGCGTTCCACTCCGAATGTCCCCGCCCGAACCGTCCTTCGTCCACGAACCCGCGATCTGCGCATCGGAAAACCAGATCTTCTTCCAGATGACCCGCGCGTCGATTCCAAACACGCGGTTCCAGGCGCTCTCCTCGATTCGGTCGGTATAGACGATCCCGACAGTTGAGCTGGCTCCGAGGTCGCGCCGCAGGCGCAGCAGATTCACGATTCGCTTCGTGTCGACCGGTAAGCTATTTGGAACGTCCTCGTCCACAGCGCCGATGTATGCGACCCCGGTGCCGCCGACTTTGCCGATCAGTTTGACGCCACCCATCGGGTTCGTGATCTGACGTGTATAGATGAGAGCGTTGGGTGTATCGAATTGCTCGAGCCCCTCCAGGAAGAACGGGCGCTTCTCCGGATAGAACAGCGCGAACCGTTGATTGATCGTCACCTGACCGACGTCTGCCTCCACTTGCGAGAAGTCGGGGTTGACCGTGCCGGCGGCGCTGAGATTTTGCGTCACGCCCCAGCGGACATTCACACCGAGCTCTGGATCGATGGGCTGGTAACTGTCGTAGCGCGCCGTGAACTCCGGGGTCACGTCCATCACCAGGCCGCGCCGCAGTCCCGTCAACGCCTTGAGCGAGCCCGACTGAATGAGAAAGCTGGCGCTGGCGCGCACGACCGGTGTCCAGGTGTCTTCGTAACCGGTGTGCTGGGTCGTGCGAATGATCTGAATACCCCAGTCCTGTGTTTCGCCGCTCTGATACCGCAAGCTCTTGAAGGGAATTCGCACTTCGACTTCAAACCCAGAGGGCGTGACGTGCCCGCGTGACTCGTAGACGTAGTCCGGATTCAGGTCCACCACGCCATCGAACCGGAAGCCGGCGTTCTGACCGCCCGCGGCGCCCGCCAGCCCCTCGCTCCGCACGCCATCCTGCTGCACGCCCAACGGGTTGACGGCAAACAGCAGCGCGCGGCGCCGATCGTTGAAGGTGTCGAGCAGGATCTCGATCTTGTCGTCCGCGTCGATGTTATCCCGGTCCGCCAACGTGGCACGCACGACGTTCCCGTGGGCTTCGTACGCGCGGATGCCGAAGTAGATCGCATCGGGCGCGTAGAAGGCGAGGACCTCGGTCGAATCGGCGGCGGGCCGGCTGTCGACCGGGCGGTACTGCGTGAATCCTGTGAGCAGCGCGGCCTGGTGCCAGACGGCGTCGTCGAGCGTACCGTCGAGAGTGAGAGCCGGGGCATCGATGCGGGGCAAATGAACGGCGATGTGGTGGAGCCGCCCATCGTAGACGGCCTGCGGGTCGCCTGAGGCCTGCACGAAGATGAGAAGGACGGCGAGCATGATGGGAAAACTACAATGCGGACTGCGGAATGCGGAATGCGAAATGTCAACGCGATTGTCAAATCGTCAGGCGACTAGACCTCGATACTCAATTCCGCATTCCACACTTCGCATTCCGCATTGACTATTCGTAACGCAACGCCACAATGGGATCGAGTGCCGCCGCCCGCCGTGCCGGCCAGATGCCGAAGAACAGTCCGACCAGCGCGCTGAAGAAAAACGCCACCACGATCGCGAGCAGGTTGATCGAGGTATTCCAGTGGGCCAGCCTGGACAGCGCCACGGCGCCGAGCGAGCCTAGCAAGATGCCGATCACACCGCCGGCCAGGCAGAGGACCAGGGCTTCGACAAGAAACTGAAACAGAATATTGAAGCGCGTTGCGCCGAGGGCCTTGCGCACACCGATCTCGCGCGTTCTCTCGGTGACCGAGACCAGCATGATGTTCATGATCCCGATGCCGCCGACAATCAGGCTCACCGCCGCAATGCCCGCGAGCAAATAGGTGAATGTCTTCGCCGTGTCCTGGAAGGTCGCGAGAATATCCGACTGGTTTCGGATTTGGAAATCGTTGTCGCCGCCGGGGCGAATCTTGTGCTCGCGCCGGAGCACGCGCTCGATCTCGATCATCGTCAGTGTCATGTGCGGAACGCTCGCGGCATCAACGGTGATCGTCCGCAGGCGATCCGTACCCATGATGCGATACCGCGCCGTCTGCAACGGAATGAGGATTTGTTCGTCGGGGTTGCCGAATCCTGCCGCGGAGCCTTTCGACGACAGCACACCGATGATCTCGAACGGGATGCCACGAATCTGGATCTCCTGACCGATCATCCCGGCGGGATTCGCGTTGAACATGTCGGGGATCGCCGAGCCGAGCACCGCGAGGCGCCGGCGGCCCTCGTCCTCCCCCGCGGTAAACATCCGTCCCGCGGTGAGCGTGAAGTTCTTCACCGCGGGATAATTGGGCGTCGTGCCGACGATGTTCACGTTGGCATTCGTGCCGCCCCTCTTGATCTGCTGGTTTCGGGTCAGCTCCGGCACCACCGCCTTGATGTACCGGGCGTGGGCCGCGAGGGAGTCCGCATCATCGACGGTGAGGCTGACGCGCGATCCGAAATCGATCGCGATCCCGCCCCGAAACGATTGCCCCGGGTAAATCGACAGGAGCGTCGGGCCGAGCGCCTCGAGGCGCGTCTGGACGGCTTTTTGCGCCCCGCTGCCGAGCGCCACCATCGTAATGACCGCGCCGACGCCGATGATGATGCCGAGCATCGTCAGAAACGAGCGCAGCTTGTTGGCGCGAATCGCCTGGAGGGCGACCTGGAAGATCTCGCCGAGCAGCATGCGCTTAGGGCCGGGCCGGCGTCGCGGGCGGCCGCTGCTGGGTGGCCGGCTGTTGCTGCTGCACGCCGGGCAGCCCGCCCCCCGTGATGTTCCGCATGCGCTGCTGCATGTCGCGCTGCGAGTTGACCAGTGATGCGCTCGGCAGCACGAGCACCGTGTCCTGGTCCGTCAGCCCGCTCACGACCTCGATGTAATCGAGATCGGTGAGGCCCGTGCGAATCGGCACCGGGATTGGTTTGCCCTGCTTGAGCGTAAAGACGATGTAGCTCGACTGGTCGCCCGCGTTCCGGCGGAGACCGCCGCCCGCTCCGCCGCCCATGCGCTGGAATTGCGCGCGCACGGCCGCCAGCGCGGTCTGCTCGGCCGGCGTCAGCTCCTGACCCGACATCCGTTTCTGGAATGCGGCGCGGACCTGCGCTTCGGTGACGCCCGCCGGAAGCGGAATCGTGCGACCGTCAGGTGTCGTCATGGTGTTGCCACCGGCCGCGGCGGTCGAGTCCCGTCTCCGGGTCGAGTCCGGGCGAACCGACGCTCCACCGAGAGAGGCGCTATCGCGATTGGCCGGCGTCTGCAGTCGCTGTGCCGCGAGCTGCTGCTGCACATCGCTCGGATCGAGCCCCAGCACCTGCGCCGCGGATGCCACGTCGCGCTGCGTGCGCAACGCAGCGTTGGGGATCGCCAGCACATTTTCCCGCTGGCCGACATGAATTTCGACTTCGGTGTTCATGCCCGGCTTGAGCAAATGCCCCGGGTTCGGAATACGAATCAGCACGTTGAACATGGTGACGTTCTGTTGCACCGTCGCTTGCGGCTCGATCTTCAGGACGCTGCCTTGGAACGGCCGGTTGGGATAGGCGTCGACCGTGATCGTCACCGGAAGGCCCGACTGCACCTTGGCGATGTCGGTCTCGTCGACCAGCGAGCGGATCTGGACCGTATCGAGATTGGCCATGCGGAACATGACCGTGCCGCCGCCCACGTCCGTCGACGGCGACGAGATCACGGTGCCCAGCTCGACGCTCTTTGTGATAATCGTGCCCGCGAGCGGCGCGCGGACCTTGGTGTCGGTCATGCGGTCACGCGCGTTCTCGAGATCCGACTGAGCGCGAATCACCGATGCGTTGGCATTCGCATAGTCCAGCTTGGCCTGATCGTACTCGGTCTGCGTGATGGCCTGCGCCTTGAACAGGGTGTCGGAGCGGGCGAGCTGCGCTTTGGCGTTGGCGAGCTGCGCCTGCGCCACCTGCAGGTTCGCCACCGCCTGCGCCAGATTGTTGCGCGGGATGCGCGGATCGATCGAGGCGAGCAGGTCATCTTCCTTCACATCATCACCCGTCTGCACGTTCATCCCGATGATCTCGCCCGAGGCCTTCGATTTCACATCGACGGTGAGGGGAGGCTCGATTGCGCCCGACGCGGACGCCGACACCACGATGCTCCGGCGTTCGACGGGGACCGCCTCGTACGAGATGGGCGCCTGCTTCTTCCCGCAGGCGATCATGGCGACGACCGGCAGCGCGCTTACCCACAGGTGTTTGTTCACGGCTGTTCTCCTCCTACCGTTCGCTCATCGCGCGCGATTTTGCCGTCGAGCAGATGAATCTGGCGGCGCGCGTGCGCCGCGATGTCGTGTTCGTGCGTCACCAGCACGATGGTCTGACCGGAGCCGTGGAGCTCGTTGAAGAGCCCCATGATTTCGTTCCCGGTCGCCGAGTCGAGGTTTCCGGTCGGCTCGTCGGCGAGCAGGATGCTGGGTTGGTTGACGAGCGCCCGCGCGATCGCGACGCGCTGGCGCTGGCCGCCCGACAGCTCGTTCGGCCGGTGATCCATCCGGTCGCCCAGGCCGACCTGCTGCAGCGAGCGGGCGGCGCGGTCGCGCCGGTCCTTTGCCGAGATGCCGGCGTAAATCAGCGGCAGCTCCACGTTGTGCAGCGCGTCGGCCCGGGGCAGCAGGTTGAACGTCTGAAAGACGAAGCCGATTTCCTTGTTGCGGATGCGCGCCAGCTCGTCGTCGCTCAGGTCGCTCACCTTCTGGCTGTTGAGCCAGTACTCCCCGCTGGTCGGCGTGTCGAGACAGCCGATCAGGTTCATCAGCGTCGATTTGCCGGATCCCGACGGGCCCATCACGGCGACGAACTCGTTCTTCTTGATCTGGATGTCCACGCCGCGCAGCGCGTGCACCACCTCCGCACCCATCTGGTACTCGCGCGCCAGGTGATGCGTGAGAATCACGATGTCGGGCGTCGGGGTGTC
>DAIQBJ010000167.1:0-6684 GCA_036781225.1 Gemmatimonadales bacterium
CAGGCGCTGGGCGAAGCGCTGATCGAGCAGGGCGAACGGGAGCGCGGCATCGAGGAGCTCGATCTGGCGACGGCTGGATTCGAGAATGCCGGCAATCTCAGCGACGCACGCGACCTGGTCGAGGAGATCCTGCACCTCGACCCCAACAGCGTCCGTCACCGGCAAAAAGCGGTGGAGTTCGCGTTCAAAGCCGGTGAGAAGCCGAAGCTGATCGATGCGTACCTCGAGCTGGCCGACGCGTTGCTGCGCTCGGATTTGCCGGAGAAGGCGCGCGCGGTGTATGCGCGCGTAGCCGAGCACGATCCGACGAACGAGCGCGCCAAAGGCGCGATCGCGATGCTCGCGCCGGCCGTGGCGCCGCCCAAACCCGAGGGGAAGGTCAAGGCGAAGGACGCCAAGATGAAGGTGCGCGACGAAGCCACCGCCGCCGGTGACTTCGTCGACCTCGGCTCGATGTTGACCGAAGAGGACGAGGCGACGCCCGCGCGGGACACGCGGATGACCGTGGCCGATGAGGAGCCGACCGGCGACGAAGAGCAGGATTTCCAGGACATGCTTACGCGGTTCAAGCAGGGCATCGACGAGAACATCGACGAGGCGGACTTCCAATCGCACTACGACCTCGGCGTGGCCTTCAAGGAGATGGGATTGCTCGACGAGGCCATCGCCGAGTTCCAGAAGGCGCTGCGCGCACCGGACGGGAAGCTCCGCACCTCCGAAATGCTCGGCGTCTGCTTCTTCGAGAAAGGCGCCTACGGGGTGGCGGAGTCGATTCTGCGGCGTGGCCTCGACCTTCCGGCGTCGGGCGATCAGGAGCGGCTGGGCGTGTTGTACTGGCTGGGGCGCGCGCTCGAGCAGCAGGGCAAGAAGGCCGACGCGCGCGATCTCTATGGGCGCGTGTTCGCCGTGGATATTCGCTTCCTCGATGCCGAGCAGCGCGTCAAGGCGCTCGCTAAAGCGAAGTAGCGTGAGCCAACAAGTTGCCGGTGTCAGCCTGCGCGACGTGCAGCGGCCCGTGGCCGACGAGCTCGAGCAGGTTGTATCGGAGCTGCGTCGAGTGATCGCCGCCGATTTCCCCATCGTCAGCGAAGTGAACGAGCATCTCCTGCATATGAAAGGCAAGCTGTTTCGGCCCACGCTCTTGCTGCTGAGCAACAAGGCGTCGGGCGGTGACACCGCGCGCGCGATTACCCTCGGTGCCGTGGTCGAGCTGATTCATCTCGCCACGCTGGTCCACGACGACTCGGTCGACCATTCCGTGTTGCGGCGGGGCCTCCCCACGATCAATGCCCTCTTCTCGCATCAGATCGCGGTGATCATGGGTGACTATCTCTACTCGCGCGCGATCATCGAGCTGGTGCGCCTGGAGGATCTGGAAGCGCTGCGCGTGCTGGCGCGCGTGACGAACGAGATGACCGTAGGTGAGATGCGCCAACTCGAGGCGCACGACAAGCTCGCATACGGCGAGGGCGCCTACGATCAGCTGATTCGCGCCAAGACGGCGTCGCTGCTCTCGGGCGCGTGCGAAGTCGGCGCACTCGCGGCGCCGGCGGCATTTCGGCAAGCGCTGGCGCGCTTCGGCCTGTTGCTGGGCATGGCCTTCCAGATCACGGACGATTTGCTCGATTACACGCAGAGCGAGGCGGTCACCGGGAAGCCGTCCGGTCTCGATCTGCGCGAGCACAAGGTGACGCTGCCGTTGATCGCGGCATTGGCGCGAATGCCGGCGGACAGTCCCAGTCGCCGTGTGGTGGCGCAGCTCATGGAAGCCGCCGAGCCGAGCGACGAGCTGGTCGCGGACGTCGTGCGACTGGTGGAGGGGGCGGGAGGGCTCGAAACGGCACGGCAACGCGCCCTCGAGCTGGCCCAGCAGGCGGAGGCCGAGCTGGACGTGCTGCCCGCCTCGCCGGCTCGGGACGCTCTACAGGGGAGCATTGCCTACGCGGTGGAGCGGCGCCGTTAGCCCCGTCCACGGTCCCCGTCGCCCGGGTTTCTATCTCGGCGTCCTCGCGGTAGGATTCGTGCTGGGCGGGTTGCTACACGCCTTCCTGCGGCGGTTCCTGCCGCAGGGGCCGGCGCGCGAACTCTTCACGTGGTCCGTGACGCCGACCCTTGGGCCGATTCATCTGGATCTGCTCGTGATGTCGATTACGCTGGGGCCGATCGGGTTGGACGTGTCCCTCCTCGCGGTCGTCGGTGTCGCGATCGCGTTTCTCGTCGCCCGCTCGCTCTTCTAGAAAGGCGCATCATGCTTCCCAATCTGGGCTTCACCGAAATCATCATCCTGCTGGGCATTCTGGTGCTGTTCTTCGGTGCGAAGCGGATTCCGGAGATCGGGTCGTCGATCGGGAAGGGCATCAAGGAATTCAAGCGGGGCCTCAAGGACGAAGGGCCCAAGGAGCCGGAGGAGCCGAGCGGCTCGGTGCCGCCCGCGTCCTCAGGCGGCGCCCCAAAGCGCCTGAATCAGTAAGAGGTTGGTATGTGGAACATGAGTGCCACTGAAATCATCATTCTGGCGGTCATCGTGCTCCTCGTGTTCGGAGCGAACCGGCTGCCCGAGGCGGGGAAGGCGGTGGGGAAGGGTCTCCGCGAGTTCAAGCGCGCCCTGTCGGACGCCGAAAACAGCATCAATCAACTCCCCGCCGACCGATCGCCGGAGGAGCCGCCGCGCGACGCGAAGCCGAAGCGTCTGGTCGAGTAGCTAGAAGAGGCTCGCGGCGTCCGCCGTGGCCTGTGACTTGAACAGGTCTTTGCGCCGGTCGACGATCTTGGCTTTGGCGCGCAACGCTTCCATATACTGCTGCATGCGAGCCTGCTGCGCCGCCTGGCGGAGCTGCTCCCGTTGCGTATTGCGCTGCGCCAGCCACGCGCTCGAGTCGGCGAGGTTGCGTCCCAGCAATTCGATGATGAAGTAACCGCCCTCACCTGAGATCACGCCGCTGCGCTCACTGACCCCAAGACCAAACGCTGTGCCCACCACCGCCGGCTCCCGCGCGAGATAGCTGGGAGGATGCAGCCGCGTGAACGGACCGAACTGCTGGACCTGCAGGCCGCGTGCGGAGGCTCCGGTCGTCAAACTGGGGGCGCCCCTCAGGGCCGCCGCCAGAGAGTCTGCCCGGTGCTGCGCGAGACCCTTTTGCTTGTCGAGCCGCACCGCGGTCTCAACACGGTCGCGGATCTGATCGAGCGGCGGCACGCCTTCGGGAGCGACGGAGTCGACACGGAAGACGTAGTAAGCGGGGACGGCCTCGATCACCGGGCTCGTTTCGCCCACCGGCGCCTCGAACGCCCAGATGCTGACGTCGGGAATGACGTAGCGGCCAAGATTGAAGCGGTCACCCTGAACCAGCTGGTAGGTCGGCGAGACTTGCAGCCCCAACTTCTTCGCGGCGCTATCGAGCGTCGCTGGATCGGTGCGCTCCGCGGCTGAGCGCTCCAGCGTGTCGGCGCGCGCTTCGACCTGGTCCAGATGCTCGCCTGCCAGCGCGACCGGAATGAGGATGTGGCGCAGCTTGACCGAGTCGCCCTTTTCCTGATCGATGCGAATCAGATGGTACCCGAACTGCGTCGCCACCGGCGCCGAAATCTGGCCGGGCTTCAAGCCGCGCAGGCCGGCGAGGAACTGCTGATCGAAGTTCGCGTCCTTGCGTTTGATCCAGCCGAGGTCGCCGCCTTTTTGCCCGCTGACGCTGTCGCTCGATTCACGCTTGGCGACGTCGTCGAACTTCGCGCCACGCGCGAGTTCGGTGCGCACCTGCGCCACACGCGCGCGCGCCGCGACGCTGTCGGCCGCATTGGGGAGACGGGGTAACGCGACAAAGCGCACGTACGCGATCGCGGGCCGCTTGTAATCGTCGGTGTGCTTCGCAACGTACGCCGAGAGCTCGGCGTCGCTGATCTTCGCGGAGTCCGCGATCGAGTACGGCCACACGGCGAGCGCGGCGATGCGGACGGAGTCGTGTTGATCCTTGTAGATGCGCCACAGCTTCGCGTCGGACACGTAGATATCGCTGGTCAGGTACTGCATCAGCTTGACGCGGGGGATTTGCTCGCGGTACAGCCCTTCGAGTTGAACGAGGAGTCCCTTGTCAGACGTGTTGTCCAGGAACTGATTCCATTTCCGGCTGTCGAACTGGCTGTCGGTCTGGAACTGCGGGTCGCGCATGACCTCAGGCGGTGGCGACGTCCTCACCGCCTCTCTGATCTCGGCGTCGCTTACCCGAATGCCCAGCCGGTCGTATTCCTGCTGCAGCAGCGCTTCCGAGATCATCTGATTGATGACTTGATCCTGGATCTGCTTGTCGTCTTCGCGGGTGGTGGGGGCATTCCCGGTTTGCTGGCGATATTGCTCGGAGGCTGCCTGGACGCGCTGCTGGTACTCGGTAACCTGAAAGTCTCTGCCGTTGACCTTCAGCACCACATTGCCGCTGGGACCGAGGATGCTGGAGACCTGCCCGATCGCGAGCCAGCCGATAAACGCGATAGCGAGGATGTAAAAAATCCACTTCGCATTCGAGCGCATTGTGCGCAGCATGGCGAGTTCAAACTCCAATCACACAAAGGAGGGGTGAAGGGGCATAAGTCTAAGAACGACAACGAACAAACTCAAGCGCACAAACTCCCCGGTCATTTGACAGCAGCGCCGGCCAAACACTATCTTCGTCCAATTCCCACATAGACTTAGGCCGTGGCATATACCAGCGAGATCGAGAAGCTCGAAGCGCGCTTTAATGATAATCCCAAGGGCCGCAATTTCGCTCCCTTGGCCGACGCCTATCGTAAAGCAGGACTTATAGATAACGCCATCGCCCTCTGTCAGAACGGCCTGCAGCTCCACCCCGATTATGTCAGTGCTTATATCGTCTACGCCCGCTGCCTCGTCGACAAGAAGGACGATGCGGCTGCTGCCGGCGTGTTCAAGAAGGTTCTCGAGCTGGATGGGGAGAACATCATTGCCCTGCGTGCCCTGGCCGAGCTCGCCGAGCGGAATCGACGGTATGAGGAAGAGGTCGAGTGGCTGTCGCGCCTGCTGAATGCCGATCCGATGAACGGTGACGCGGCGGAAGCCTTGGCGCGCGCCAAGGGGAAGGTCGCTGTCAAACCTGCCGCCGCGGCCCCCACACAGCCGATGGCAAAGCCCGATTTCGCGATCGAGCACGAGGAGCGCGAAACCTCACTGACCGAGCTGTCGAGCAAACCCCGGCCCTCGACTGGTGCGCCGATCGTCGAAAACGCCGAGGACGCCATCAGCTTCAACCCCAACGCGCACGCCGCTGCGAAAGCCGACGGCCTTGAGGTCCAGGAAGAAGTCGAGCTGAACGCGCAGGATATCGAGCGGGTGGAGATCGAAGGGCTTGCCCGCACGCAGTACGAGGGCAGCGGGATGTTCAGGCTGGATGCCGCGCCCCCCACCCCCTCCTCCCGGCGCGATTCCGGGCAAACTGCGCCTGAGCTGGATGAGTCGCTCCCGCACGTCGATCTGCCGTTGATCATGCCCGACGAGGCTCCTGCGCGCTCGTCGGCTCAGCCGCCCCCGCCTCCCAAACCTCCACCTCCACCACCCGCACCCCCCCCTTCTCCGGCGACCCGCGTGCCGGCGGCCGTTGCGCTATCCGACGATGACGGCGCGGCGGACACGGCGACGCTGTCGCGGGCCGAGCCGGTGCTGACGGAAACAATGGCCGAGCTCTACCTGAAACAGGGACATCAACAGGACGCGCTGCGAGTGTATCAGGCACTGCTGGCGCAGCGGCCGAATGACGCGAGGCTGCGGAGTAAGGTCGAGCAGCTGTCTCCGGGCGGGAAGAAGCGCTCGGGCGTGTCTGCGCGAGGATTCCTCAAGGGGATTCTGTCGGGACGCGGCGCTCCGGAGCCGCCGCCCAAGCCGCAAAGCACGTTGGCGGCGGCATTCGATGTTGCCGGCCCCGCCGGATCGCCCGGTGAGCCTTCGCATCCCGCTCATGACAGCATCTCGCTCGATTCGGTGTTCGGCGAGGAAGGCGCGCGCCGCTCCGCCAGGGGTGGGACGGACACGCAGGACGAGACGGTCGAGTCGGGCGGGGCGGCCACTTCGCAGCCGGAAGGGCCGCCAGCCGAAGGTGCGAAAACCGGAGGGTTCTCGTTCGACGAGTTCTTTGCAGGCGGAAAACAGGCGGCCGGTCAGGGTGGTGGCGGGGCGGGCGGGGCGGGCGGGGCGGGCGGGGCGGGCGGGGGGGGCGGGGGGGGCGGCACGCCAGCGCCCGGTCCTTCAGATACGGGCTCCACAAAGGCCCCGGGTCGTACGTCTGGTCGTTCCCAACGACCATCGGAGGATGACGCCGACGCTGATCAGTTTCAGCAGTGGTTGAAGAAGCTGAAATCCTAGCCTTCTGTGCCCTCTCATATCGCCGTCCTGAACGGCCCTAACCTGAATCTGCTGGGTGAGCGCGAGCCGGACGTGTACGGCCGCACCAGCCTGGCGGAGATCGAGCGCGCCACGCGCGAGCGGGCACGTGCGCTTGGCGTCGAGTGCAGCTGGGTGCAAACCAACCACGAGGGCGAGCTGGTCGAAGCGATCCAGGGTCTCAAAGGCCGTTCGGACGGGGCGGTGATCAACGCGGCGGCGTTCACCCATACGAGCCTGGCGGTGCGCGACGCGCTGCTCGCGGTGCGCGTGCCGTTCGTGGAAGTGCATCTCTCGAACAT
>DAIQBJ010000168.1:0-6662 GCA_036781225.1 Gemmatimonadales bacterium
TCCGAGCTGTCGGCGACCATGCTGGGAGGGGTGGGGGGGGGCACCGATCGTGCTGCGACAGTCAGGCGGTGGTTACAGCGACTCGGGACCTGCCTGGAAGTCGATCGCGTGAGCCTGGTGCCCGCTCTCACGGGCCATGACGGCGTGATGTCGCGCACGCTCGGCGCCGCGTGGGGAACGGCGTCCGCCTACCCTCCCGCCGACTTCCCCGCCCTCACCGAGCTCGTCACGCGCGGCGTGGTCGTGCGGTTCTGCAGCCTCGACGTGTTGCCGCCGGCGCTCGCGAGCGACCGCCAGGCGTTCAGGCGCAACGGCATCGAGGCGGCCGTGCTCGTGCCGCTGCGGCACAACGGCGCGGTTCTCGGGGCGCTGGCCCTGAGCACCGGCGCGGGGCGGTCCTGGTCCATCACGCTGGTCGAGCGGCTCGAATTCGTCGGTGCCATGCTGGCGCGGATGGTGACCTCACGCGCCGCCACGCCGGTGCATATCCCGAGCAATGGCGCACCCGCGGACGGTAACGGGGGGGGGGGGGGGGGGGTCAAGCCGGGCGCCGCGGTGGTGTTCGATCCGCTCCACGAGAACGAGTTTGCGCGCTTCGCGCGCGTGCGCACGCTGGGTGGCTTCGCCCTGTCGCTCGCGCACGAGCTGAATCAGCCGCTGTCGGCGATTCTCGCCAACGCGCAAGCGGCCCGCCGCTTCCTCGCAACGCCGAATCCGCCCATGGAAGAGGTCCGTGCCATCATCGAGGATATTGACGCCGACGACCGGCGCGCGGGCGAGCTCATTCACGCGATGCGCGCGTTACTGCGCAACCACGCTGTCGAAGTGGTGCTGCTCGATCTCAATGAGGTCGTGCGCGAGGTCGGCCGGCTTCTGCATGGCGATTTCCTGCTGCGCCGCGTGACGCTGGTGCTCGACCTCGAGGAGCCGTTGCCGAAGGTGCAGTTCGATCTCGTGCAGCTGCAGCAGGTGTTGCTCAACCTGCTGATGAACGCGTTCGAGGCGATGGCCGATACGGCCACGCTCGACCGCCGTCTGATCATTCGGACCAGGGCGGGGAGCGAGGCGTGCATCGTCTCGGTTCGTGATGCCGGCAAGGGAATCCCGCCGGAGCAATTCGATCATCTGTTCGAGCAGTTCTTTTCCACCAAGCCCGATGGGCTGGGTATGGGACTCTCCATCGCGCGTTCGATCGTGGAGAGTCACCGCGGTCGCATCTGGGCGACCAATAACTCCGACGTTGGGGTGACCTTTCATGTCGCGCTGCCCATCGCCCCAGGAAAGGATACGTCATGAAACAGAGCAGCGCCGTCAGGTCGGTCCCGCGCTCCCCGATGCCGTCCGCCGCGCCGCGTCACAAGGACGGGCCCCAGCCAATCACCGGTGGGCGGGTCTTCGTTGTCGACGACGATGCCTCCGTGCGCAAATCCCTCGAGCGGCTGTTGACCTCGGTCGGATACCGCGTGCAGACGTTCGAGTCGGCCCGGGACTTTCTGGGGCGCCCGCAGACAGCGGAAGGCGGCCCGCAATGCCTGATTCTGGATATTCGCATGCCCGGCGTCAGCGGACTCGATCTCCAAACATCGTTGCGCAGCTCCGGGGCGACAATTCCGATCATCTTCTCCACGGGATTCGGCGATGTCAGCTCCAGCGTGCGGGCCATGAAGATCGGCGCCGTCGACTTTCTCACAAAGCCGATCGACGAGGAAGAGTTGCTGGCGGCCGTCGAGCGCGGCCTCGCGCTCGATACGGAAACGCGCCGGCTGGACGCGCTGATGAACCTGCTCACGACGCGGCAGGACCGGCTGACGCCGCGCGAGAACCAGGTATTCGCGCTGGTGGTGACGGGCTTGCTCAATAAGCAGATCGCCGGACGGCTGGGTACCTGCGAGCGGACGATCAAGGTGCACCGCGCGCGCATCATGAAGAAGATGGAGGCGGGTTCGGTCGCCGATCTGGTCCGGATGGCCGACCGGCTGGGTTTGCCGCCCGCAGCGCCGAGCCCGGTGCGGCGTGTGGAGTGAGTTGACCTAAAGTCACATACGCAGCCCGTGGTTTCAGCAGTACTCTGGCCCTGTCCCGCCGCGTTAGCGCGCCGGGACAGGGCCTTTCAACAGGACAGTCATTTGCCTCGCACGTCGCCCCAGCCGCCCCCGCCCCCGCCCCCGCCCCCGCTTATCGGCGTCATCGACGACGATCCGTCGGTCCTGAAGTCGCTGGGGCGGCTGCTGCGCGCGGCGGGATTGCGCGTCGTGTCGTTTCCGTCGACCGAGCAATTCCTCGAGACCCACCCGTCGTGGACGCTCCAGTGCCTGGTGCTCGATGTGCATTTCGAAGGCATGAGCGGAGTCGACCTCGAAGCCTACTTGGCGGACGCAGGCGTGCGATTTCCGATCGTCTTCATCACCGCGCACGACGACGCCGCGATGCGCGAGCGTATCGAGGCGAAGGGACACGCCTATCTGCGCAAGCCGTTCGAGGAAACCGCATTGCTCGAGGCGATCAGTCGCGTCATGGCCGCGTCCAACTCCGGCAAGCATTGAGGTCACTGCCCTAAGGTCCCATAGAGTGCGGGCTCGCGTGAGCCGAACATTGCCGAGCCATGCCACAGGACGTCTCCCAGCCACGCGTCACCGCGGCGTCGGAGTCGGGCAATATTGCCACCGAGCTCGCCTCGCGCCGAACCGGCATGTCGTTCCAGCGAACAAGGATGAGCCTCGACCGCACGTTGCTTTGCGTGATTCGCACCGCGCTGGCGCTCATCGGCTTCGGGTTCGCAATCGACCAGCTCCTCAGACGGCTCCCGCAGTCCGAAGCAGTCCCGGGGAGCGGGCGCGCGGGCATCCTCGGTGCCGCGTTCGTGACGCTCGGAATCCTGGTGCTCGCCCTGGGGATCGTGTACCACGTCCGGTTCCTGTCGGGTCTGCGCGATACCCGCAACGAGATGACGGCGGACGGTTTGATCCGCGGGCAGGGCGCATTTCCACCCTCGCTCGTGCTGATCACCGCCGTGCTCCTGGTGCTGGTTGGTCTGGGCGCCCTGGTCAGCATCCTGTTTCATGCCGGGCCGTTCGGCTGAGTCCCGTGAGTCGCACGGCATGGGTGCTGGCGTTGCTCTGTGCGGCGCCGCTGGACGTCGCTTCGGCCCAGGCACTGCTGGTGCTGCTCTTCGGCGACAAGTTCGCCTCGGAGAAGGTGCAGGGCGGAATCAAGTTCGACGTCGTCTGGACAACTCTCTCCGGTTTGTCCGGCGCCGAGCGCCTGCGGTCATGGGACCTGGGTGGGTTCCTCGAAGTGAAGCTCAACACCCGCCTGTCGGTGCAGCCGGAATTCACGTTCAAGGTGCCTGCGGGCGCACGGTCATTGCCATTCGTTCCGACCGGCGCGCCCGCCGTGGACAGCGCCTTTGCCGCGGCGAGCAATGTCTCGGTGACGAGACGACTGGGCTACATCACCGTGCCGCTGCTCCTCAAGCTGAAGGCCGGCCGCTTCCATGTTGCGGCCGGCCCGCAAATCGGGTACGTGGTGAAAGCCGAGGATCACTACAGCGGGACCATCACACGCACCGATGATCTCAGCTACACGCAAAGTCTCTGGTCACGCGTCAACCGCTGGGACACCGGGGTGAACGTCCTGGGAGAATTCGCGCTCGCACCGCGTCTCGACATTCGCAGCATGCGGATTCGCGTGTCGTGGTACCACGCGTTCGGGGACGCGCTGAGCGACGCACCGGGCGCGAACGACAGCTTCGCAGTCGGATTCGGACTGCCGATCGGTGGACCGAAGAGCGCACAGAAATGAACCGGACCATCATCGGCATCGTGACTCTGGTCGTCCCCCTGCGTCTTGCCGCGCAAAATCCGGATCTCGCGCTGACACAGGCCGAGCGCGACAGCGTCCTGGCGAGCTATCACCAGATCTTCCCGATTTGGGGGCGCAAGGCGATCGAGCGCGGGTTCGATCTCCCGAATCCGCTCGGCTTCAACATCGGCGGCTTCGGCGCGAATCAGGACCTGCTCATCTCCAACCTGGGGCTCGGCTTCAACGCGCCGCCGCAGCCGGTGGACTTCATCACCTTCTCCGGAGCAGAGGCGAAGCTCACGAACTGGAATACGCGGGTGGACCTGTGGGTTTTTCCATTCCTCAACGTCTACACCATGCTCGGCACCGGACCGGCGCAAACCACCGTTCACCTCGCGACGCCGGTGGAGTTCACGTCCGTCGCGAAGTTCAAGGGGAGCAACTTCGGACTCGGCCTCACCGGCGCGTTTGGATTCCGCCGCAATTTCGTGGTCGTCGACTACAACCATCAGTGGGCGTTCTCGAGCCTGCTCGACGCCCCCGTGCCCGTGAACGTGTTGAGCATGCGGTATGGCAAGGCATTTCGCGTTGGAGCGCGTGCGAAGCGGATGCGGACGACGTTCTGGATCGGCACAATGTTCCAGTCGTTGAAGACCGGCACCACGGGATCAGTCAAGCTCGCGGATGTCCTGCCGCCCGGCGTGGACTCCCTGTTCAACAACTACCAGAACCAGCCCTGGTACATGGCGCTGACCCCGGCGCAGAAAGCGCTGGTGGACAACTTCGTGCAACGACTCCAGGGCGGGCTCGATACGACCGTCGTGAATTACAGCCTGAACAAGAAGATCGCCGATCCGTGGAACATGCTGCTCGGCGGCACATTCGACGTCGGCCGCCACTGGGGACTGCGAGCGGAGGTCGGATTCATCGGCCGAACGTCCTTTTTGTGGATGGCGAACTACCGGATCGGACTCTAGGCCACCAGCCGCTCCTTATATAAGGAAGAGGACGCCGCATCACCCCGCTGCTTCCATTGGAGTGAGATGCACGCGATCTACGATTGGCCGATCTGGATTCCGGTCCTCACCACCTTGCTGCTCTCGCTCGGAGCCGGCGAGCTCGGTTTTCGCTATGGCCGCTCCCGCCCAATGTCGGACGCCGAGCGGGACATTGTGAACACGCTGAGGACGGGGACACTTGGGCTGGTCGCGTTGTTGCTGGGGTTCTCCTTCGCCATCACGAGCAATCGGTATAACGACCGCTCGCGGTTGGTCGTAGACGAGGCCAACGCCATCGGCACCTGCTATTTGCGCGCTGGTCTGCTTGCAGAGCCCGCAAGCAGTCAGATCCGTAGTGCGTTGCGCCGCTACACCGACATGCGCGTCGAAAGCTTCGAACGAGGCCTCAATCCCCAGGAGTTTGAGCGGCTCGCAACCCAGATGCATGCTACGCTTGCCGAGCTGTGGACCGGCGTGGCGCACGCGGTGAGCGCCGACCGTAGCCTCGCGCTCGCCAGTGCCATTATCCCCGCCGCGAACGAGGTGATCGATCTCTCCGCGACCCGCGAATGGATGAGGCGCTATCACATGCCGGCGTCGGTGGTCTGGCTCCTCGGACTGGCGATCATTCTGTGCGGGGCCATGACCGGCCATGCGCTCGGCGAAGCGGGACAACGCCACGTGGGGCTCGCGCTCGGACTCAATCTCTTGATCCTCATTGTGGTGTTTGTCGTACTCGATTTTGACCGGCCACGTCGCGGTCTGATACGCGTCGATCAGACGCCGTTGATCCAGCTCCGGGAGAGCATGAAGGAGTCGTAAACCATGGCGAAGGCCGAGGCCGATTCGAGCAAGAAACTCAAGGGCAAGCAGTACGAACGCGAGCTCGAGCGGCTACACGTCGAGCTGGTGAAACTCCAGGAGTGGATCAAGCACAAGGGCCTCAAGATCTGCATCGTCTTCGAGGGCCGCGACGGCGCCGGCAAAGGAGGCACCATCAAGGCCATCACCGAGCGCGTCAGCCCGCGCGTGTTCCGCGTCATCGCTTTGCCGGCCCCGACCGAGCGGGAGAAGACCCAGATGTACATCCAGCGCTACCTGCCGCTTTTGCCGGCAGCAGGCGAGCTGGTGATCTTCGACCGCAGCTGGTACAACCGGGCGGGCGTCGAGCGGGTCATGGGTTTCTGTACCGAAGAAGAGGTCGAGAAATTCCTGGAGTACGTGCCGAAGGTTGAGAAGGCCATCGTCGATTCGGGTGTCATTCTCCTGAAGTACTGGCTCGAAGTGAGCCCCGAGGAACAGACGCGCCGCCTCGAGTCGCGGATGGACGACGGGCGAAAGATTTGGAAACTCTCACCGATGGATCTCTTGTCCTACAGCCGGTGGTACGACTACTCGAGGGCGCGCGACGAGATGTTCAAAGCCAGTGACACGCCGTACGCGCCCTGGTACATAGCCCGCTCGGACGACAAACGGCGCGCTCGCCTCAACATCATCGCCCACCTGCTCGATACGATTCCGTACAAGAAAGCGCCGCGCGCGAAAGTGAAGCTCCCGAAGCGGCAGAAGGCGGGCGGTTATCGCGAGCCGGACTATCCGTACAAGTATGTGAAGGAGCGCTACTGAAGCTGCGCCGCGACTCCCCAATCGATAAATAAGTAACAACCCGTCGCGTACGCCTTGGTCCAATGGCCGGGGTCGTCGCTTTCACCGTTTCGTGGGAGCGTGCGAGTTCGCGTCCTGCTCTTCGTCCTCGTTGCCACGGCCAGCAACGGATCGGCCCAACAGCTCTCGTCCGTGGCCGACGTGCTCCCCAGTCGAACCGCCGCCGACACGCTCCATATCCACACGCGCCCCGTTCGC
>DAIQBJ010000169.1:0-6626 GCA_036781225.1 Gemmatimonadales bacterium
CGGTGTCGCGGGCGGAGTGGCCAGCGGCCGGAGCTCCCCGCCGCCGCACGACACGCCCTAGACGATCTTCAGGGCTTTGGCCGGGGCCGTTACTTCGGGGCGGCCCGCCACCACACGCAGCGCCCGCACCGCTTCACGCGCAAACGTCCTTCCTGCGCCTTTCTCGACTTCCTCGAGCGCGCTCCACCGCGTAAACGCCGGCCGTACCGGTGTCGCCATCTGGAGCGTCTCGAAGGCGTCGGCGACGGCGAGCACCTTCACCGGCGTCGCCATCGGCAGCGCCTCGATGTCCCAATCGTCGCCCACGATCTCATAGTAGTGCGAGTATTCCGCGATGATCTCAGCGGCGCCGCGCAGGGCGCGTGCCACCGCGACCGTCTCGTCAGTCACCGAGCGCGACAGGAGCCGCAGCAGCCGGTGATCGGCGGTGCCTACTTCATGCAGTAACGCGGCGATCCGCAGGTTCTCCAGCTCGCCCTCCGGCAGCTTGAGCTCGGCGCCCATCTCGCCGGCCAATTGGGCGACGCGCGTCGAATGACCTTCCTGATGCCGCTCGGTCGATTCGATGTGAAAGGTGAGCATCTCGAGTGTCGCGAGATACGCGTTCTTGAGATCCGCCAACCGGGCGGCGCGCTGCTCCGCGAGCCCGCCCACCACATATCCGGTGAGGATCAGGAACCCGGCCCACGGCACCAGCGTCAGCATGGCGTCCGGCGTCAGCCCGGCTTCCATGCCGAAGCCTTCGATCGCCTGGAAGAAAAACGTGAGCGCCGCGATGAACACCGCCGATCCGACCGCAAAGCGCCGCCCGCCAAAGAAGCCCGCAAGGATCACCGGCAGATAGTAGAAGCTGAGAAAAGCGAGTTTCTGGTCGATGAGGCGGTTGATGACCAGCAAGGACGCAACGAGCAGCAGCACGAGGATGCGCTCGAAATACTTCAGAAAAAAACGCTGCACGAAGTCCCTTTCGGCCAAGGAGATAGCTGAGCGGCGGTTCAAAGTGAGAAACGACTGAGCGTTCTGCAAGTGAGGAGAGTCACAACCGTGCTCAAAAACACCAGCGTGAGCACCCCTGCTGGTCGGCACGGAATTCGCCCAGGGACGGAGTGGGGCGGCGGGCCTGGCGCGCTCTAGAGGCCCCCCCCCTGCCGGTTCGAGGATTGGTCATCCGCTTGGCGCTCGTAACCCGGGCAGCGCAACACCGGGAGTGGCGGGTAGCGGACGAACCGCGCGTCAGTCTCGGCGCGCGTGCAGCGGTAAAACTCGGAGCCGCGCCGGTTCCGTACGATCTGCACCCAACGGCAGGTCGCACACAGGCCTACTTCGCGCTCGTTCATTAGGTCCAAACACAAGCTAGTTATATCTTGGTGCCCGTGAATCAGGGAGGAGTCGACGACTTCGGGCTTCCTCCCGGCGTACGGGACGAATACCTGCAGGGAGCCCGCGACCAGCTCGGGGCGATCGCCGAACTAGCCGAACGGCTCATCGCCGCGGGCGATGACACGGCTGCGATAGAAGCACTGCGCCGCGATGCCCATCGGCTGCGCGGGTCGGCTGGTTCGTTCGGATTTCCCCAGGCAAGCGTCGTCGCGGCAGAGCTCGAGGCAGCCACCAAGCAATGGCTCGAGCGGCCGACAGACGGTGTCCAAACCCGCGGATACGATGCGCGAGCGTTCGTGCGCCGTCTTGCCGCCGCGCTGTTTACGAAACAGGCGCCAGTCCCGGCGCCACCCGTGGAGATCGCGCCAGCGCCCGCCGCCGAGCTTTCGGCCTCGCCGGACGTCCCGGAAGTCATCGTCGTCGAGGACGACCCCACGCTGGCGGAGCTGCTGACGTTCGGGCTGGAGGCGCGCGGCTATCGCTTCGTGCACTTCCGCAACGGCCGTGAGGCGTTGGACGCCCTTCGCGAGCTGGAGACGCACGGGCAGACGCCGCTGTTGCTGCTGGACGTCGATCTGCCGGCGCTCGACGGCTATTCGATCTTCGAAGCGCTCAAGGAGGAGTGCCCGGGCAAATTTCGCGTCGTCTTCACGACCGTGCACGGCAGTGAGTCCGAGCAGCTGCGCGGCCTCGAGGCAGGGGCGTTGGACTACATGGTCAAGCCCATGAGCCTGCGTGTCGCGCTCGAAAAAATCCGGCGGTGGGTGGGCCGATGATCGCGTCGCCCCGGCAGTTCCTGATCGTGGTCGCGATCGTGCAGGGCGGCCTGCTCGGCGCGCTCATCGTGCTGATCGTGCTGAACCGCTGGTTCCGGGTGCGGCGCAGCACCAGGCTCACCCCGCGGCGGGAGGCGGTCGACGCCTCGATGCGTCGCTGGGCGGCCGGCACGACTCCGCTCGCGGGTGTACTCGTGGGCCTGTCCCGGCTCCCCGTGCCCCTTGCGATCGATGCACTGGTCAAATGGTCCGCGCGCGTCCCGGGCGAGCGCTGGCGCCAGCTGGCGATCGCGCTCGAACACACCTGGTGGGCGCGCCTGGTGCGAAGCAACGGCAACTCCGCGCGGTGGTGGAAGCGGCTGGAGTGCGCCCGGTTTCTCAGCGTTGCCGCGATGCCGCAGGACGCGGCCCGGCTCACGCGCCTCATCAACGATCGGCACCCGGCGGTGCACGTCGCCGCCGTCGCCTGCCTCGAGCGCATGGAGAACACCGCGCTGACGCTGACGGCCCTGGAGCGCCTCCCCCTCCTCGCCCCCACGGTGCAGGCGTATTACGCCGCCATGTTGCTGCGCTCCCGGCCTGTCGTCGTCGAGCATTTGCAGAAGCGGCTGCGCCGCAGCGAAGACCCTGGACTGCCGCGGCTCGCCGAGTTCGCGGCACGGCTCGGTGAGCCGGCGCTGCGCGAGCGCCTCACGGCGCTGGCCGATCACCCCAATCCGGAAGTTCGCGTCCAGGCGGCGCGCTCGCTGGGCACCTTCCCGCACCGGGAGTCCGTCGCGGCGCTCACGCGGCTGATTGTTGACGGGGCCTGGCCGGTGCGGGCGCAGGCGGCGCGCTCGCTGGGGATGATCGCCGACGTCAACACCCTGCCCCTCGTGAAAGCCGCGCTGCGGGACGATGTCTGGTGGGTCCGGCTGCGCGCGGCGCTGGCGTTGATGCGCTTCGCGGCAGCAGGCCGCAACGTCCTGCTCGAGGCCGAAGTCGGGAGCGACCCGTACGCCCGCGCGACGGCCAAGATGGTGCTGGGATTACCGGCCCAGGCGCTCGCGGAGTTTGCGGCATGAACACAGTGGCCACGGTGATTGGGACGACGGATATCACCATTCTGGTCTATTTCCTCGTCCTCAATTCGTTCTATGCGCTGCTCTTGATTCTCTCGATCCCCGAGATCTGGGAGCAAACGCGCCTCGCCGAAGACGAGGACTTCCAGCGTCTCATGCAGAGCGATGCGCTGCCGCCGATTACGATCCTCGTGCCGGCGTACAACGAGTCTGCCACGATCGAGGCGAGTGTCACGGCGATTCTCACGCTCGAATATCGCAACTACGAAGTCGTCGTCGTGAACGACGGCTCGAAAGACGATACGATGGAGCGGCTGCGTGACGCGTTCGATCTCTACGAGATCCCGCGCATCTATCCGGAAACGATTCCCACCGCCCCGCTCCGCGCGCTGTACCGCTCGCGGTCGCGCTCGCGCCTGCTGGTGCTCGACAAGGAAAACGGCGGCAAGGCCGATTCCCTGAACGCCGCCATCAACGCCAGCCGCTTCCCGCTCATCATCGCCGTCGATGCCGATACGCTGATCGAGCCCGACGCGCTGCTGCGCCTCACGCGGCCGTTCCTGCTGGGTCGCGAAATCGCCGCGGTCGGCGGCACCGTCCGCGTCGCGAACAACTGCACGGTGAAGGACGGCCGTGTGACTGACGCCCGCGTGCCGACCAGGCTGCTCCCGGGAATCCAGGTGGTCGAGTATCTGCGTGCCTTTCTGTTCGGCCGCTTGGGATGGAACCGCCTTGGCGGCAATCTCATCATCTCGGGAGCGTTCGGGCTGTTTCGCAAAGAGTACGTGATGGCGGTCGGCGGATATCAAACCACGAGCATCGTCGAGGACCTCGACCTGGTCGTGCGCATGCACCGCTACCTGCGGCGCAACAAGATCAGGTACGAAATGCCGTTCATTCCCGATCCAGTCGCCTGGACCGAGGTCCCCGAATCGATGGCCGTCCTGTCGCGCCAGCGCGAGCGCTGGCATCGCGGTCTGATCGCCGCGATGTGGCGGTACAAGACCATGTTGTTCAATCCTCGCTACGGCCGCGTCGGCCTGTTCGCGATGCCGTTCTTCGCGTTCGGCGAAATGCTGGCGCCGCTCATCGAGCTGCTCGGCTACGTGATCACCGTTGTCGGATTGGCCTTCGGCATGGTGAACGTCTCGTTTGCACTGCTGTTCGTGCTGGTCGCCTGGGGTTACGGGATGCTGCTCTCGATCTGGGCCGTCGTGCTCGAGGAAGTGAGTTTCCGTCGCTATCGGCGCTTTGGCGATCTATTCCGGTTGCTGCTCTTCGCGGGCCTCGAAAACTTCGGCTTCCGGCAATGCACGGTGTGGTGGCGCCTCAAAGCCTTCGTCACTGTGTGGCGCCGCGTCCATGTGTGGGGCGACATGACGCGCAAGGGCTTCGGCAAGGCGAGCATCGCGGCGCTGCTCACGGTGTGTCTCGCCGCGCCGTGCCGCGGACAGAATCTTCGCGTCGGCGCCTGGAGCTCGTACGAGAAGGTGACCGGCAGCCAGGATTGGTCCACGGTGGGCGCGCAGCTGACGGTCATGTCGCCGCAGGGGCACGGGGGATGGGGCGCCGTCGAAGTGGTCGGCCGGTTTGGGGAGGTCGATGTCACCGAGCGCATCGGTGGCGTCTGGCATCCGACGCAGAAACTGTGGATCACGGGCGAGGCGGGCACGGCGCAGCAGCCGGTCTTCCTGCCTTCGAACTCGTGGGAAGCCGATGTCGCCGGACTCGTTGCCCGGCGGGCGTCTGTCGGCGTGGGGTATCGGCATTGGAACTATCCGGTCGGCCCCGTCGACATGTTCATGCCGCACACGACCATCGAGTCGACTCGGATGACGTGGAACCTGCGCGGCTTCATCTCGCACAGCCCGACACAGGAAACCGATCTCGCGCTTTCGCTGCAAGCGCTGCGCGCCGTCGGCGCGCGGACGGCGGTGTCCGTGCTCGCGTCGGCTGGCCAGGAGAGTTTTTTCAACGGCAATGCCATCCAGTCGCTCGACACGTGGAGCGCGGGAGCGGGATTTCGGTACACCGTGCCGAACGGCTTGAAGTTTCGGCTCGATGCGACGTACACCCATTCTGAGCCTATCCTGACGCGCAGCGGCCTTGCGCTCGGCGTGGAACGCGTGTTTTGATCGGGCGCACGACGCGGTCGTGGCGTAGTTCGGGAGTTGACGGCTTGCTGCGTCAGCTCCCCCCCCGGCCACCGGCTAGACGCGCAGCTGCGGACGTTCCTCCAACAACCTGTGTCGCAGCACAGGGTGAGTCCGCCACACCTGCCAGCCCATCGCCAGCACGGCGAGGAAGTTCGCCACGATCACCGACCACGATCCGATCGTCCCCAGGACCCATTGGGCACTGACGCCGATCGTCGCCAGGACGAGGCCATCGAGCAGAATCGCCGTGAGTAACACGAGCAAGCTCATCGTGGGCGCGCGTTCGACCTGCTCCGCCAATGCAACGAACACGACGCCTGCAATGACAAATGCGACGATGTGAACAACAGTGTATGCCGCAACCAGGCCGAACGTGACCACGATGTCTCCAGGACCGGCAGCGCTCATCAACAGGGCGGATGCGAGCGCTGCGGGGGTGCGGAAGGGGGTGCCGCTCGCAAGATCCAGGATGAAGAACCAGGCGGCGACGACGGCCGCTCCGATGAGCCCATTAACTACGCCACGCGACACCCAAGGAGGCGTGTGCAGCGCTGCAAGGCCAAAGGGCCGCGGATCGCGTTCCGCGTAGTGGAGATAGCCCATCAGCGCCAGCCCGCCGGCGATGTTCGCGCCGACCACGTGGGGCCAGGGGATGACGCCGAGGTCATGCGCCCGGAGCAGAAGCAGGCCAGCGTAAAACACCGCTTCCTGCAGCAGCAATCCGAAGACCAGACCGAGGAACAGACGCGAAGGCGCGGTGAACGTCGCGCTCACCCACGCCATGCCCACTCCCAGGATCGCGAAGACCCCAAAGTGGAGCACGGTGTAGGCGACCACCAGCCCGGGGGTGATGCGCACGAATTCCTGGTTTAGGAGCATGCCGGCGAGGAGCCTGGGCGTCCGGAAGGGATACCCTGCTACCGTGTCCGCAACAAAGAACCACGACACGACGACGAGTCCAGCGAGGAGTCCACCCACCACGCCGCGGACGATCACTGCTTGTGCGGGCCGTCTCATCTCTCGACCTCGCGAAATGTGCCTGTGACAACATGGCGACGCGGACGGCGACTGTCTACCGCGGCTGCCCCTGCAACTCCCGCGCGACTCGCTCCGCGTCACGGAGCACCCGCAGCGAATTCAGCCCCGCCACTTTCTTGACGTCAGCCTCGGTCCAGCCCCGGCGGAGCAGCTCCGCGATCAGATCGGGAAACTTGGACACGTCTTCGAGCCCGGCGGGAACGCTGGATATGCCG
>DAIQBJ010000170.1:0-6614 GCA_036781225.1 Gemmatimonadales bacterium
CGTCCGTCTGCGGCGGGCTGATGCTGATCGATTTGATGATCGGGCACGGTCTCGGCTGGTTGTCGCTGTTTCCGACCGCCGTCTGGGGCGGATTCGGATTATTGCCGCAGTACATGAAGCTCTGGCAGAACGGCTACTCGTGGCGCGACGTCCTGAACCGGCCGGCGGCACCCGATGCGCAGGAGTCGCTGCTGGGGGGCGCGCGGCGCGTGCTGCCGGCGCCCCAGGCGAATGAGTTCGGCCGTCAGGTGGATACGATTCGTCTGGCCCGAAACGATCGGGAAGCGATTCTCAAGATCATGGAGCGCGTGCCCGCGTCGGAACGCAAGCTGCTGCCCGACGTGGTTCAGACGGTCGACGCCCTTCTCAGGCGCGCCGAAGAGCTGGCGCGCATGCTCCACGGCATGAGCGGCGATGTCGATGACGGCGCGCTGGCCAGAATCGAGATCCGGATCGAGGCGGTGAAACAACACGAACAGGGTAGCGAGCGCGACCGGCAGATCGACCTACTCGAGCGTCAACACCAAACGTTGAGAGATCTCCTCGCGCGGCGCCGCCGCGTCGAAGAGCAGATCGAATCGTGCGTGTTAGCGATGCAGAATGTGCGGTTCGACTTGTTACGGCTCCGTTCGGCCGGCGTCGCCGCGGTCCTGAGCGATCTCACGCACGCAACACAACAGGCGCGCGCCCTGTCGCGCGACGTCGATCATGTTATCGCCGCGGCGGGTGAGATCCGCGATGTCCTTAGCGCCTCTCCTCCACCCGCCCCACAGCGGCCCCAGTCCCCGGTCGCCCCCGCTGCCCCTCCGCCCCCGCCCCCGCCCCCCGGGTCCCGCTTTCCGCAGTAGCGCGCTGTTCCGCCCAGCACTGACGCACAAGTGCCGGGCCGTTTTCCCGCGCCACCGCGAAGTCCAGCAGCTCGACGAAGCTCGCGGCCGCATCCTCGCACTGGCCGGCGCGCAGCGCCGCAACCGCCGACAGCTCGCGCCAGCGGGCCGAGCCGGGACGACGTGCCGCGGCGTAGCGGAGCAGGCTATCCGCGAGCGGAGCGGGCGCGTCGAGCGCGATCTGACCGAGCGCCTGCGCGAGAAATTCGCCCGGAAACGGATGGCGGAACGTTCCCTGGGCGGCGGTGAGAGCGCCCCGAGCCTGAACCGCCGCTTCGCGCCAGCGCGCGCTCCGGACGGCGATGAATGACAGCGCGGCGCGGACCTGGGTCGTGTCGGCGCCTGCAGCCAGCGCCTGTGTCAGCGCCACCCCGGCCGCCGGCTTGTTACCGGCGGCCGCGAGCAGCGCGCGCATGAGCAGCGCGTCCGCGTTCGTTCCCCGCCCGATCACGAGGCCCAGGAGCGAGTCGGCCGATGCCGTATCGCCCATGGCCAGGCGAACTCCCGCCGTTCGCACAGTCCACTCCGCGACACCCGGCTGCGCCCGCCGCGCCGCGTCGAGATATGGAAGCAGCTCCGGATCGCTGCGCCGCGCGGCCAGAATATGGATCAGCGCGAACGGCGAGGTCCCGTCTTCGCGGTTGCCGATTCGCACCACCGAGTCGAAAACAGCGTAGACCGCGCTCGTGGGGTCGAGGAAGCGGCGCGCCGCCACGAATTCGAGGCGTGGGCGATTGTCGGTGTGATCGAAGCGGGCGCGCTCGACGAGCCGCGACACACCGGGCTCGCCGAGCAGGAGTCTGCCAAAATACTGGTCGGGTGAATCGATACTGAGCCACTCGCGCGTGAGGTCGTGCAAGCGACCACCGGGCCCGATCAGCGCGTCCAGCCACTTCTGGTCGTACGTCAGCGGGCGCGACGAGCCCACTACCACGAGATCGGCGGTTCCACCGAACCAGACATTCACGTGCGGGAATACCTCCCGCAGGCTGCGCACGATTCCGGCGACGATCGGCAACGGCAGTTGGTACAGCTGGATCCATTGGCAGAAGACGCCGTCATCGGAAAGCCTGGCCTTCGCGATGCGGAAAAACTCCGGAGTGTACAGCGTCGCGATGCCAGCGATCCACGGGTTGGACGGCTCGGAGACGATGATGTCGTAGCGATCGCGATCGAGTTGCAGCGCGCTGCGCGCGTCGTCGATGACGACCCGGACGTTGGGACGGAAGAGCACCGAGTCGTTGACGCCCCGGAACAGGCTGTCGGTCCCCATCACCGCAGGCTCGATCTCGACCACCTTGACGCGCCCCATCGCCGGCACGGATGCGAGCACGTGAGCGGTGACGCCCGTTCCGTATCCGATGACCAGCGCTGATGCCGCACCGGGACGGGCGACGACCGGCGCCAGGCCGATCATGATCTGCGTGTCCATGTCGCCGCGATCGGACGCGTCGACTTTGCCGTTCACCCGCAGCGATCGCCCGGCATCGCCCTCCCAGACGCTGACCGTGGCGTTCGGCCCCTCGCGGAATGTCAGCTGCCGCAAGCCGCGGTGGGCGAGAAACTGACGCCGGGCCTGTGCGTCCATACGCTGGCGGGCATAGATCGTCGGCCCGAGGTCGATCAGCCGGGTGCTCCAGCCGGGGCCCGCGACCGCCGCCACGACCGCCAGCATCCCGAGGATGCCCGCGGACATCACGCGGACGCGCAGGCGGCGGTGGTCCTGCGAGCCCTCGGCGATCCCCCGCGCAGCGAAGCCGGCAAGCGCGAGCGCCGCGAACCCGTTCACGACCAATCCGACGCGCAACGTGGTTTGCGTACCCAGCACCACGACGAGCACGAAACCGGTCAGCACGGCGCCGAGGATGCTGCCCAGCGTGTTCAGCGCGTAGGCCACGCCGACATCAGCGCCGCGCGCGTCGCGTGGCCGTGCCGTGAGATCGGCGAGCAGCGGGAACGTCATTCCCATTCCGATCGCCGGGACGAGCACCACGGCGCCGACCGCCACACCCATCAGGAGCAATCGCCACGCCGCGCTGAGATCGGGGATCTGAAACACGGCGATGATGTAGGTCGGCAAGAAGCCAAAGAAGACGAACAGCAGTGCAGCGCCCGTGCCCGTGATCCCCTGCGCGACCGCCGCGGCAGCCGCGGTCTCCTCCCGTGGCAGGCTGCGGCGCGCGACGATGACGCTCCCGAGTCCAATCCCGAGCAGGAAAACCAGCAGGATCAGCGTGAATGCATAGGTGGAGCCACCGACGATCATCACGAGCACGCGGGTCCACGCGATCTCGTTCAGCAACGAGGCGAAGGCGGTGAGGCCGAGGAGGATCAGGGCGAGAGTGTGGAGGTGGTCGCGGGTGACACGTCCGGGCTCTTGAACCCCGGGCTGGCGCCCGGGGTCGGAAAACCTTGCCTCTCGACCGAGTCGAATTGCGGTAACTCCAATTGCGAGATTGAGCGCAGCCGTAACCCACAAGGAGGCGCGCACTCCCACGAATTCGACCAGGAAGAAGCCGGCGAGCGCGGTGCCCAGCATCGCACCGAGTGTGTTGAGACCGTAGAGCCGGCCCAGTGAGGGCTTGAGCAGACCGCGATCGTCGCCCATGAGCGCACGTGTCAGGACGGGCAACGTCCCGCCCATGAGTGTCGTGGGGATCAGCAGCACGAGCGCCGCCAATCCGAAGCGTAGCGCTACACTGGCTCCGCCCCCTCCCTGGAGCGCGAGGGCCCCGGCAGTGCCGATGTAGATCCAGTGTGCCAGGCCGAGCACCAGCGGGGAGATGACGCCGAAGACGCCGATCGCGATTTCGAGCCACCCGTACAGCACGGCGGGACGCTGCGACCGGTCGGCGATGCGCCCGAACAGCCACGCGCCCAGTCCCAGACCGCCCATGTACGCCGCCACGACGGTCGTGACCGATTGAATGGTCGAGCCGAACGATTGATACAGCACCCGGACCCACAGCAGCTCGTAGATGAGCCCGGTGGCCCCGGAGAGAAAGAAGAGAACGCTGTAGGCGAGGGCCGGCTTAGAACGCATGGAGCTCGCGCATCGCCTGCGCGAGATCCTCCACCTGGGGCAGGATATAGTCTTCGAGGTCGGGGGCGTACCCGACAAAGGTGTCCGTCGACGCGACGCGCTTCACCGGCGCATCGAGCCAAGTGAAGCATTGATCGGCGATCCGCGCGGCGATCTCGGCGCCGTAGCCCCAGGAGCGGGCATCCTCGTAAGCCACGATCACCTTGTTCGTCTTCCGGATCGAGGTCTCGATGGTCTCCCAGTCGACCGGCGCCAGCGACCGCAGGTCGATGACCTCCACGCTGACGCCGTCTTTTTCCTCGAGCTCCTTGGCGGCGACCAATGCGCGCTGCACCACCGCGCCATAGGCGATCACCGACAGCGCTGTCCCTTCCCGCACCACCCTCGCTTTGCCGAAGGGGATCATGAAGTTGGGACCGGGATTGGGAGCCTTGTTGTAGGTCTGGCGATACAGATGCTTGTGCTCGAGGAAGAGGACGGGGTCGTCGCAGCGAATCGCCGTTCGCAGCAGGCCGTTGGCGTCGAGCGCCGTCGCCGGACAAATGACCCGCAGGCCCGGCACGGAGGTGAAAACGACAGCGCCGGTCTGTGAGTGATAGACCGAGCCGCCCTTGAGGTAGCCGCCGTAGGTGACGCGCACGACGACCGGGGCGCTGAATGCATTGCTCGAACGCCAGCGCATGGTGGCGAGCTCGTTGCGCATCTGATGATACGCGGGCCAGATGTAGTCGAAGAACTGAATCTCGACCACGGGCTTCAGCCCGCGGGTCGCCAAGCCGATGGCCCGGCCCACGATGTTCGCCTCGGCGAGCGGCGAGTTGTAGACGCGATCGCTGCCGAATTGGCGCTGCAGACCCCAAGTGACTTTGAAGACGCCGCCTTTGCCCTTCACTTCCTTGAGGTATTGCTCGCGACTGACGTCGGCGACGTCCTCGCCGAATACCAGGATCCTGGGGTCGCGCGCCATTTCATCCTTCATGCAGGCATTGAGCAGATCCACCATGGTGGTCGGCTCGCCGGTGAAATGGGGGTCGTCTTCGGTATCGAATTGCTCGGACGTAGGATCGACGTCCGGCGAGTAGACCCACAGGGTCGCGGTTTCGGGCTTGGGCTGCGGCGACGCCAGCGCCATATCCACGGCGACCTGAATCTCATCTTCCACCTGCGCCTTGATCGCCTCGATCTCGCTCGCCGTGGCGACCCCTTCGTCCAGGAGATGCTTCGGGAAGGTCGTCAGCGGGTCACGTTTGGCTTCTTCGTCACGTTCGCGCGGGGGCTTGTAGAGGATTTCATCGTCGGAGAGGGAGTGCGAGTAGGGTCGAGTGACGTGCGCATGCACGATCGCCGGCCCCTTGCGCTGGCGGCACCATTCCGCCGCGCGCAGGACTGCCTGATACGAGAGAATCGGGTCGCTGCCGTCGACTTCTTCGAGCAACAGATTGGGGAAATTGCGCACCAGCTTCGATACGGAGCCGCCGGCGGTCTGGACCTCGATCGGCACGGAGATGGCGTACTTGTTGTCTTCGATGAGAAACAGGACCGGCAGCTTGAGATTGCTGGCGCTGTTCAGTGCCTCCCACCACTCGCCCTCGCTCGTCGTGCCGTCACCCGCCGAGCAATACACGATCTCGTCACCGTGGATGGGCTTTTCCGCTATTCCCTCGTTGCGGCTGTAGCGCAGCCATGCCTCGGCGCACCCCACGGCCTGCAGGAACTGGGTGCCCGTGGGACTCGATTGGCTCACGATGTTGAGCTGCTTGTGCCCCCAGTGCGACGGCATTTGTCGACCGCCCGAACTGGGATCGTCGGCGGCGCCCACCGCCGCCAGAAACATCTCCGTGGGTGTCATGCCGACGGCGAGACAGAGGGCCCGATCGCGGTAATAGGGATAGAACCAGTCGTAGGCCGGGCGGAGGACCTTCCCGGCGGCGACCAGCACGGCTTCGTGACCCGCACCGGAGATCTGGAAGAAGATTTTGTTTTGCCGCTTGAGCTGGATCTCCTTGTCGTCGATGCGGCGCGACAGGAGCATCAGCCGGTAGATATCGAGCAGTTCAGCCTTGGAGAGTATGGCCGACGGAGGCGCCACCGTGCGAGTGGCGCGCTGACGGGTTGCCATGCTGAAAGATAGCCTAGTTCGGTGGGGGCTTGGGAGCCGGGGTCGCGGCCGAAGGCGTGAGCAATTCGCGTAACCGGGGGAACTGCTCGACGGCGACTCGAATCGTCCGGTCATTGCGAATCAGGAATTCCTCGCGTGCCTCGGGCCCCCAGCGTACTTCCGCCGTGCGCGCCGCGAGGATGCGCGCGAGCCGCCGGTCGAGCAGGCTGTCGGTCGCGGCGGGAACGCCAAGGCGCGTACGCACGCGCGTGAGAAACGGCGGCAGCAGTTTGGCGCGCCAATCGTCCTCGGCCGTCAGCCATGCGGCGCGCGCCGCCGGCGTCGCGGCCAGCGTCTGGGCGACGCTGTCTGATACGGCATCGTCGAACCCGGAATCGGCGGCCGCGCTCCACCAAACCGGCAGAGGGGCGGCGACCGGCACCATGATGTCCGGAGCGATCCCGCCGCCACCGCGGACCGCTCGTCCCGCGTCCGTCTTATAGATGGTCGTCGTGTCCTGTGCCGCGCCCGACTTGCCGGCGAAGCTCAAGTACTGTTCGTAGCTGATGCCCTGGTAGCGGCGCTG
>DAIQBJ010000171.1:0-6563 GCA_036781225.1 Gemmatimonadales bacterium
CGGCTTGACCAAGCCGCACGCATTTGTGGTTGCCAAGGAAGAGCGCCCCGGTCTTGCCGAAGAGCTGCAGGCGTTCGCGCGCGAGCGGCTCGAGCCGTACAAGGCTCCGCGCGCCGTCAAGTTCCTGGCTGTGCTCCCGCGGACGCATCTGGGAAAAGTCGATCGTGCCAAGCTGCGGCTACAATGACGCGGCGGCAGCGATTACTTTGGTGAGCCTGGATAGGTGGCCGAGCGGCTGAAGGCACACGCCTGGAGAGCGTGTAAACGGGTAACCGTTTCGTGGGTTCGAATCCCACCCTATCCGTGGACAGGTGGGTGAGCGGTTGAAACCGCCGGTCTCGAAAACCGGTATGCCCGCAAGGGCATCGAGGGTTCGAATCCCTCCCTGTCCGTCCCCATGGGAATCTGGAACAGCACGCTGGTGTACGTCGGCGCGCGCACGTTGCTCGCGGGAGCCATGATTGCCGTGCTGCTGCGGCGCCGAGTGGGGCCGTGGTACGCCGGCGGACAAGTGGTTTCCGATCTCACCTGCGCGGCATTTCTGCTCGCTTACGTCAATCCCGATATTCGCGACGATGTTGGGTGGCTCGTCATTCCGTTGTCGCTCTTTGTCCTCTACTGGGAGGCGGCGCGCTTGCTCGAGAATCGGCGCGCGGCGGCGCTCAGCGACGAAGAAGAGACGTGGCTCGACACCGCATTCAACACCTACGGCTGGGTGTGGACGGGCGCGTTTGTGGTGCCGGCGGTGCTCGCGGGAGGCTTTCTGATGTTTGACCTGGTCGCGCCGGGCGAATGGCCGTTTCCGAACCCGCGGCCGCCGCTCGCCTGCTCACCGCAGCGCCTGAAGCCCGGCACCGAACTGACGCTCCGAATGAGCGTGCCGCATGGAGCAGAGCTCAGCGTGTTCACACCGAATGGCCGGGCCCTCGTCGTCGTCCCCTTCGAGAAGAAAGGAAGCCACGCGGCAGGAGAGGGATTCCCCTACGTGGCACGGTACACGCTGGCGACCGCTACCGTGACGGGACGCATCTCACCCATGGCGCAGCCCGAGCGCGTGTTCAGGGATTCAGGGCTGTACTTGCTCAGGGTGAGTGAAGAGGCGGAACTTTCAGGTTCACAGGTGTGTAAGGTTCGCGTCCAACTCGACTGACAGAGTGATGAAGACAGCGTTGGCCGTCATCGCCGTCCTCGCCCTCCACGTCGCCAGTGCCCCACTGGTGCGCTCTCAGACCGTCCCCCGGGTTCTGATTGCCGAGCTGCACTTTGGCCACGACTCGGCGGCGACTCCCACCGTCGAGCTCAAGAAGGAGACCGTCTACTGGGCCGAGGTCGTGGGTCGAGGAACGCCGGTGCTCAAGGCTGTGAAGAGTGGGCGCGAAGCGTTTCTCGTGCCGGTCGAAGACGGTAGCGAGCCCACCCCCGCCCGGTTTCACATCTACCCGATGGAATCGGGCCTGCATGCCGTCACGCTCGTCGATCATGACTCGGCCGGCACGGCACTTCTCCGCCTGCACCGTGACGTTGCGGAGACCGAGCGTGTGCACCGCCTGAACGAGGAGGGCGGGATCATCGGGCTTGTCTTTGCCGCAGGAGTTCACTCCGGATTGGGGCTCGACTCACTCGCTGGCCCGTCACCGAGCGGCGGAAGCAACTACGAGGCCTGCCTGCTCATGCAATCGAGTGACCGGTTTGCGACATGCGTCGGTGGCGCGCGGCAGTACATGCCGGACGAGGATCTCCTGGTTGGGTGGCTGTTTCTCGAGGAGCGGGCGCGTCTGCTTACGGTGAGACCCTTGGGCAATCGGAACACCGATTTTGGGGTCGCTGTCCGTCTGAGCAAATCGATGGGTGTCGGCTCGCGTGCCGTCTATCCAGGAATGCTCAGTTTCGGTCTGCACGTAAGACAGCACCTGAACGCCGGCGGGCACCGCCGCGGATTGAGTGGCGTGATGAGCTGGCAGCATGGCGCTCTGAAGGGCTCGTATGCTTCGAAGGATCCGACTACCGATGAGTTTGTCGCCGGGTTGATCTGGGTTCCCTGATTGGTCAAGACGCTCACAACGCTCGTCGGCTGTATTCTTCTGGTGCCACGCCTCGGGGCACAAGCGAATCGGCCCTTCGTCGAGGTGGGAGCGGGCACCCTGGCCCCAAACGATCCGTTCGTCGTCACGCTGGCCCTACGCGCGAGCGCGGGATGGGTCCTCGGCGGACAGAATGCCGTCACGATCGACTACACGCGACAGAGTGCACCCAAAGGCCACAGTGGAAACGACCTCGGCAAGTATGCGCGCAGCTTTCTCGGCATCGCGTGGCAGCATGCACTCCACGACGTGTTCAGCGATCCGGAGCCGGAAACGCTGCAATACCTGGTGCGGTTGAGTGGCGGGACCATTCTCCGGGGCACCTTTCCGGAGGCCGTGAAGGATCAGAAACTCCGCAACGCCCCATTCGTCGGTCTCGGATTGGTCATTCAGTACCCGCTGTCATCGCGCGTCGCCGCCGTGGGGAGCGTCGAGGACGCCATCGGATTCCTGCCCGCGGAAACGGTTCAGAGTTATTGCTCTGATCAGACCGGCTACACGCTGTGCTATCCTCAGGGTGGGCCGGACTACTACACGATCGACCTTCCGAATAAAACTCAGCACAATCTTGGGGTGGTACTGACGATGCAGTTCCGTCTGTGACGGTGTGAGCTACAATAGGGGAGCATGCCAACCCTCCTGAGCCTTCTCGCTCCGCTCTGCCTGCTGCAGGCAGTCGAATACCGTTCCCCGGCGAGTGTCGAGTACCGCGCGCAACGCGACACCGGCGCGATCGCACGCGCCGACAGCGCACTCGCCAAGGATCCCCGCAACATCGACAAGATCATCGCGCTCGGCGTCGCGCAATCGGGCGTGCGCCAGTATCGCGAGGCCATCGAGACGTTCAGTCGCGGCCTCAAGATCGCGCCGAACAACGCGCTGCTGTATCGCTGGCGCGGGCATCGCTATCTGTCGGTGCGCGAATTCGACAAGGCAATGCAAGACCTGCAGCGCGGCGCGCGACTCGACAGCACGATCTACGGCATCTGGTATCACCTCGGCATCGTGCGGTTCGTCAAGCGCGACTTCGCGGGCGCGGCCGACGCGTTCCAGCGCGCGCTCCCGATCGCGCCGGACTCCGGCGAGCGGGCCGGCGCGACCGACTGGCTGTGGATGTCGCTCTCGCGCGCCGGACGCACAGCGGATGCGAAAGCGCTGCTCGACCGGCATCCCGACAAGCCGAACGGCGCCAATGCTTACGCGCAGCGGCTGCGGCTGTATCGGGGAGAGGTCGGCCCGGACTCGGTGTTCACGCGCGCCGATACGAGCGATATCGCGATCGCAACGCTGAGCTACGGGGTGGGGAACTGGTATCTCGTGCGTGGCGACACGGCGCATGCCCGCAGTTATTTCCAGCGCTCCGTCGCCTCAGGTGGATGGCCGGCGTTCGGCTTCATCATGTCCGAGATCGAGCTGCGCGGGCTGCCGCCGGCCACGATGGAAACGCCCCAGCAAGTCACGCTGCGGATGATCGAGGCCATGCGGGCCAACGACTGGCACGAGATGGCGTCGCTGATGGATCAGAGGGCGCTGCATCAGCTGCGCGAGTTCCTGTCCATCCTGTTCGACACGCCCAACGTCGATCAAATCCGCAAAGAGCTGCTCGGCGTGTCCACCGTCGCCGAAGCGCAAGCGCTGTCGGACACCGCCATGTTCGAAGCGTTGCTGCGCTACTCGACCAACTCGTCGCCCGAGCTCGCGAATGTGTTTCGCTCGGCCAAGGTGCAGATCCTGGGGCAGGTGAACGAGGGACCGGACACCGCGCACGTCGTCTATCGCATGCAGATGACCGTCGAGGCAACACCCGTCACGACCATGGACGTCGTCTCGCTGACGCGCTCGGCGGCGGGCTGGCGCGGCCTGCTCAAGGCCGACATGTCGGCGTTTGCGGCTGCAATCCGAGCGGCGATTCAGCGCGACCAGGCACCGCCGGCCAATCCTAACGAGCCCCCGCAGCGCCGCTGACGCGTCCTGCTAGCGGCCGGTAGTTCACATCGAGGATCCCAAGCCGGATGACGTGCTTGGCGAGACGCGCGCTGAAATCGGCAAAATTCCTCTGGTCTTTCGGCGTCCACGCGACCTCGGCCAGCGCGACGAGGCGCGGAAACACCATGTATTCGACGTTCTTCGGTGTGCGCTGGTACTCCGTCCAGATTTGCCCCTGCGTGCCGAGCACACGTTTCGCCTGCACCGAATCGAGCGAGGCCGGCACCGGCTCGAAGGCGTAGACGGTATCGATCGGGAGGAACCCGCCGATGGCCAGGGGCTCGTGCGCCGCATCCTGCGACTGGTAATAATCGAAGTAGGTGTTTGAGGTCGGCGTCATGACGACGTCGTGACCGGCCTGCGCGGCCGCGATGCCGCCATCCATGCCGCGCCACGACATCACGACGGCATTGGGGGCAAGCCCCTCGGTGCCGCCCTCCAGAATTTCGTCCCAGCCGATCAGCGCGCGGCCATGCGACGCCAGCCACTGGCTCATCTGCGCCGTCATCCAGCTTTGCAGCGCATTCTCGTCTTTGACGCCGAGCGCTTTGATGCGCGCCTGCGCGACAGGACTGACCTTCCATTGGTCCTTTATCGCCTCATCGCCGCCGGTGTGAATCCAGTGGCTGGGAAAGATCGCCAGCACTTCGCTGAGCACGTCCTGCATGAAGTGGATCACCGAATCCGACGGATTCAGGATGTTCGCATCGACGCCCCAGTGCATCAGCACATCGAGCTGCTGACCGGTGTTGCCGAGCCAGGGGTAGGCGGCGATGGCGGCCTGCGCGTGACCGGGCATTTCGATTTCGGGAACGACCGTGATGAAACGTGCGTTGGCGTACGCCACGATCTCGCGCGCATCATCCTGCGTGTAGAAGCCACCGTGGGGAATGCTGTCGTAGACCCACTGCGTGGTGTCGGCGTAGCGGTGTTGCACGCCCAGCAGCGATCCGCGCCGCCACGCTCCGACGGATGTGAGCCGCGGGTATTTCGTGATTGCGAGGCGCCAGCCCTGATCGTCGGTGAGATGCCAGTGGAAGCGGTTCAGCTTATGGAGCGCGAGCAGGTCGATGTACTTCTTGACGAATTCCTTGGGCATGAACGAGCGCGACACATCGAGATGCGCACCGCGCCACTGGAAGCGGGGCCGGTCTTCGATCTCGACCGCCGGCACCGACCACGTGACACCTGCAACCTGTGCTTCGCGAAAGATCTCGACCGGCAGCAGTTGTCGCAGCGTTTCGACGCCGTAGAACACGCCGGCGGGACGGTATGCGCGAATCGTGATACGCGTCGGGGTCACCGAGAGGCGATAGCCCTCGTCGCCCAGGCGGGCGAGTGTCGTATCCAGGCCGAGCGAGATCGTGCGAGTGGCGCTACCCACGGCGCCGCCTACGGTCAAGCGGTATCCCGTGGCTGGCCCCAGCCAGTCGGCGAGCTGATAGCCGATCTGGCGTGTGGCGCGGTCGGTCGCCACCACTGTGGCTGATGTGAGGAGGAATGTGCCGGTCCCGCGAGTCAGATGCGCGGGCTGGGGGATCACGGCGATGGAGGTGTCCTGGACGGCAACGAGCGCGACGAGCGTGAGGAGGTTGATCATGCCGATATGATATTGCTCGCCGAGACGTTCTGCGAACGGTAAGTTCGAGCGATCGGACTCATGGATCGCCGCGAGTTCCTCTGTCTGAGCCTTGGTGCCGCGGTTCTCACGGTTCCCGCGCGTGAGGACGCGACGGCCCATCCCGATCTCCTCTCCGTGCTGGGGCCTGAGTCCGTACGCGAGATCGGCGTAGAGTATCGCCGGCTGGTTCCCGCGGAAAACGACCCACTGTGTCTGCGCGCCGCGATTCTGGCGTCCCGAATGTCCATCGCAAGGGTGGTGCGACGCGATTTCGCGACGGGCCGCACGGTTCTCGTGAACGGCTGGGTTCTCTCGGCGACTGAGGCGCGCCAGTGCGCCTTGTTCTCGCTGCTCGCCTGACGCGGCCCTCAGATGCACATCGACGCGCGCACGCTGCCCAACGGCAGTCTCCTGGAAGGCGACCTGTGCATCGTGGGTGCCGGTGCGGCCGGCATCACGATCGCGCGAGAGTGGATCGGCTCGCACCGCAAGGTGCTCCTCCTGGAAGGCGGCGGTCTCCAGTACGAGTCGGCCATGCAGGACTTGTATCGCGGCGAGATCGTGGGGCTGCCGTATTTTCCGCTCGAAGCCGCTCGCCTGCATTACTTCGGCGGCACGACGGGGCATTGGGCCGGCTGGTGCGCGACGTTCGACGCCATCGACTTCGAAAAACGGGATTGGGTGCCGCACAGCGGCTGGCCGATTCGGCGCGAGGACCTCGATTCCTTCTACGTCCGCGCCCAGCCGCTCCTCGAGCTCGGGCCGTACGAGTTCTCGGCCGCCGCCTGGCAGCGGCGCGATCCCGCGCTGGTGCCGCTCCCGCTCGACCCCCGCGTCGTGTGGACGAAGATGTGGCAGTTCAGCCCGCCCACCCG
>DAIQBJ010000172.1:0-6544 GCA_036781225.1 Gemmatimonadales bacterium
GCGGTCGGGTCTCGCGGACCACGCGGTCGGCGGCGTCGATCAGCGTGACGTCTTTGCTGCCGACGTTGAAGACGTAAACGGTCTCGCGGCCGTCGGCGCCGGTCGCCGTGGTCGATCGCACGGTCGTCGACGTCCCAGCGCCGGGTGACGAGCAGGCGGAAGCGAGTAACCCGAGCGCCGCGGTGCTCGCCCCCTTCAGCAGCGTGCGGCGGTCGAGATTCGAGGAGAGGAGCCAATCCGTGCCGCCTACGAACACGCCCTTGGCCTCGCCACGCGAGGCGCAGTCGTCGGGGCCTCAGTGCGAAGGCGGCCTTGCCGTGGACAACGGATTGAGCATCAGTTTCTCCGAAGCTTCGGGTCCCAGGCGTCACGCAGCGTGTCGCCGAACAGGTTGAAGCCGAGCACGGCGAGGCTAATCGCGAGGCCAGGAAAGATCGCCAGCCACGGCGCCTGCTCCATGAACGCGCGGCCCGTGCTCGAGAGCATGAGACCCCACGACGGCGTCGGCGGCTGGGTGCCGACGCCCAGGAACGACAGCGTGGCCTCGATGAGGATCGCGTTGCCGAGCCAGATTGAGGCGATGACGAGGATCGGCGCCGTCACATTGGGCAGGATGTGGCCGAGGATGATCCGCGGGTGGCGACAGCCGATGGCCTGCGCCGCCTCCACGTAGCGGTTCTGCTTCGCCGACATCACGGCGCCGCGCACGATGCGAGAGTTGCCCGGAATGATCACCATCGCGATGGCGAGCATCGCGTTGGTGGTGTTCGGGCGCAGCACGGACACGATTGCCAGCGCGAGCACGAGCCCGGGGATCGCCTGGATGGCGTCCATCACGCGCTGGAAGATGAGGTCGACCCGTCCTTCACAGTAGCCGCACAGCAGCCCGATGATCATGCCGGCCGCGGTGCCGATGCCTACCGCGAGGAGTCCGACCCAGAGCGAGATGCGCGAGCCGTGGATCACGCGGCTCAACACGTCGCGGCCGATGTCGTCGGTGCCGAACGGATGCTCCCACGACGGCGCGGCCAGTCGGATCTCGGGCTGCGTCGCCAGTGGATCGTACGGGGCCAATACCTCGGCGAAGATCGCGGTGAGGACAATCACCAAGAGCAGGGCCGCCGCGGCGGCCCCGAGCGGCTTGCGCTTGAGCGCGATGAACAGCGCGCGCGTCCGGTCAATGACGACCGGCTCGTCTTCGACGCGAACGACCCGCTCGGTGACGGTCGCCATCAGCGGTATCGGATGCGCGGGTCGAGCCACGCGTACGTGAGGTCAACGAGCAAGTTCAGCGTGACGAGCGTGGCCGCCACGAGCATCACGTTGGTCTGCACGACCGGATAGTCGCGGTACAGAATCGCTTCGACGGTGAGCCGGCCCATGCCCGGCAGCGCGAAAATCGTCTCCACGATGACGGTGCCGGCGAGCAGGACGCCGAGCTGGCCGCCGACGATGGTAACGACCGGGATCAGCGCGTTCTTCAGCGCGTGCTTGTAGACCACGATGCGCCCGCCGAGCCCCTTGGCCCACGCGGTCCGCACGTAATCCTCACGCAGCACTTCGAGCACGGTCGAGCGAGTCATCCGCATGGTCGCGGCGGACAGCCGAAACCCGAGCACGGCGGCTGGCAGCAAGAACTGCTGCAGGTTTCGCCACGGCGACTCCCACAGGCTCACGTAGCCGATCGGCGGGATCCAGTGGAACCAGATGGCCGCGAACGTGATCACGAGCGTCCCCAGCCAGAAATCGGGCAACGACAGCCCGGAGACGGCGACCACGCGGCCGACGTAGTCCGACGTCGTGTCCTGCCGCGTCGCCGACAGGACGCCGACGGGCACCGCGATGACGATACCGATAATCATCGCCAGTGCGGCCAGCTCCAGCGTGACGGGAACGGCCTTGCGCAGCGAGACCGCGATCGGCTCGTTCGTGAAGATCGAATAGCCGGGGTTGAAGCTGACCATCTGCCACAACCACAACGCGTACTGCTCGGTATAGGGACGGTCAAGCCCGAGCTCCTTGCGGAGCTTCGCGAGCTCGCGCTCGCCGACGTTGCCGGACTCTCCCATCAGCGCGATCAGCGCGTCGCCCGGCATGACACGCATCAGCGAAAAGACGATCAGGGACGAGAGGAGTAGGACGGGAACCGCCAGCAGCACGCGTCGGAGCACGTACTTGTGCATCGCTCGAGGGCTCCCGTCTCCCCGCTACTTGTCCATCCACATCCGTGCGGTGATCGGCGACCCGTAGCCGTCGGTACGTCGGAGCGCGAACATCGACATGTTCCTGAGATGCGGCTGGAAGATTAGAAAGCCGGCGTCGTACGGCATCCACATGCGCAGCACCTGGTCGAGCTCGCGATCCACGATCTTCTTGGTGATGGCGCGCTGCTCGGCCCGCTCGGGAGTGCGCCGGAGTCTGGTGGTCAGCTCGTCGATGACCGGATCGTTCACCCGGAAGAAATTCTTGGTCGACTTGGAGTGCATGTACATATAGGTCCGCTCGTCCAGTCCGACGGCGTGGCCCGACTGGAATCCCCAGGACATGCCCTCCCACTTGCTGTCGACGTAGCGACCGTAATACGTCGTGTAGTCGAGCTTGCTAATCTTGACGTCGACGTTGAGGTTCTTCTTCAGATCCTGCTGCACGAGCTGGACCTGCGACGTCATCTGCGGGAAATACTCGTAATAGAACAGCGTCGTCTCGAAGCCCTTGGCGTGGCCGGCCTCGGCCATGAGCTTCTTCGCCTCCTCAGGCCGGTATTGCCACCACGGGCCGAGCTCCTTCAGCGTCGGCTTCGTGTCCTGGTAATAGACGTATGGGACGCCCCAGCCGGGAATGCCGTGTCCTTCGTAGACGGTGTCGACCTGCTTCTGACGGTCGATGGCCATCGAGATGGCGCGCCGCACGCGCAGGTCGTTGAAGGGCGGCTTGTCCTGTGACAGCGCCAGGCCGAACGGCGCCAACCAGTTGGCGTACTCCTGGGGCATCGCCGAGGGATTCGTCTTGAGGATGACCTCCACCTCGCTCGGGCTCGCCACCTGGACAATCTCGCTCTGCCCGGTACGGAAGGCGGCCTTCCGCGTCGCGGAATCCGGCGCCGAAAGGATGACGCACTCGTCGATGTAAGGACGGCCCTTGTCGTAGTAGTCGGGATTGCGCTGGAGCACGATGCGGACCTTGCGGGTGTGCTCCTTGAGGATGTACGGCCCGGTTCCGACCAGGCGCTTCTTGAGGTCGCCGTCCTCCTCCAGGACTTCGCGAGGGAAGATGACCGTGACCGACTCGGCGACGTTCTGCGGGAACAAGGTGTTCGGCGTCTTGAGGTGGATGCGCAGCGTGTGCTTGTCGGGCGTCTCCATTCCTTCGATTTCCTGGAACGTGAACGCCTGCACGCCTTCCTTCGCGTACTGCTCGTAGCAGTACTTGACGTCGGCCGCCGTCAGCTCACGCCCGTTCACCGGCGGTACGTTGTGCCACTTGACGCCCTGGCGGATCTTGAACGTCCACACACGGAAGTCGGGGCTCGACTGCCACGACTCGGCGAGATCGGGCCTGAGCGCGACGTCGTTGGTGCTGTTCGCCTCCTCGGGGAACGAGTATCGGATGAGGCGATTGCTGGTCAGACCCATGAACTGGAACAATCCGATCGATTGAGTGAGCCGCGGATCGATCACGGGCGGATCCCACGCCGACGCGCGTGCGAGAACGCCGCCACGCTTGGGGGGCTTGGGGCTCGCCGGGATCCAGTCGGGGTACGAAGCGGCGGCGGCGCGCCGGCTTGGGCCGAGGACAGCCGCGGCGGACACGGCGGCCGCGGAAATTCGCACGAAGTCGCGACGGTTCAGGCGGGCGAGCGGACCGTGCATCGTTTCCTCCTCCACTGTGCGTCGGATCGAAGGAAGGGACGGGCCGGACACTGCGTCGAGTGGTCGGCAACATTGCCGAAGACACACAGACAAGTCAAGAGCCCCCGCGCGGGAGTATCATCCCGACCATGAACTACACACGGATCTCCGCCGACTGCCACATCGACATGCCGTGGATCCCGCCCGATCTGTTCACCACGAACGCGTCGGCCGCCATGCGCGAGCGCATGCCATACGTGGTGGACGGGCCCGACGGCGCGCACTGGACGTGCAAAAACGGGACGTCGTTCGGACTTGTCGGTGGCGTCGGCCCGTCGGGGCAGAAGCTGGTCCCGGGGCAGAACTATCGTGTCGATAAGATGGCGGCGGTCGGGCTCTACGACGACGGCAAGAAAGGCATCCGCCGTCCGACGGACCCGCACCTGCGCCTCCGAGACATGGAGATGGACGGCGTGCAGGCCGAGGTCATCTTCGGCATCCTCGGCGCCGCCACGCGGCTGAACGACCACGAGGCGGCCAAGGAGATGTTCCGGATCTACAACGACTGGCTCGTGGATTTTTGTCGGCACTATCCCAATCGCCAGATCGGGCTCGCCTGCCTGCCGTATGGCGACATCGACGCCGCCGTCGCGGAGATCTATCGGGTCGCAAAGATGGGGCTGCGCGGGCTGGAGCTCTCGTGCTCGTGGGACATGGAGCCGATGTGGCATCCCGTGTGGGAGCCGCTGTGGAAGGCCGTCAACGACGTCAATCTGCCGCTGCACTTTCACACGTTCCCGAGCGTGCCGGCCAGCATTCGCGAGAAGGCGCCAACGCCGCTCGCCAGGCGCGCCGCGCTGTTCACCGGCGTGTCGGCGTTCCAGATGAACCTCATCAACATCCTGGCGGCCCTCATCGGCGCCGCCGTGCTCGAGCGCTATCCCAACCTGCGCGTAGTGTTCGGCGAGAGCGGCATCGGCTGGATTCCGTATGCGCTCGACCGGATGGACTTCGAGTGGGAGGACCGCTTCCGCGACATCGGCCTCAAGATGAAGCCGAGCGATTACTGGCGGCGCCAGTGCAAGGCGACGTTCCAGTTCGACCGCATCGGCACGCGGATGATCGAGGAGATGGGCGTCGAGACGCTGATGTGGGCATCGGATTACCCACACACCGACGGCGTGTGGCCGGAATCGTCGAAGTACATCGAGGAGCAGTTCGGCCACCTTCCGGCGGACGTCGTGCGGAAGATCACCTGCGAGAACGCCGGGAAGTTCTACGGCCTCATGACATAAACGCGACGAGGAACCCTCGTCGCGTCTCCCGCGTTAAGGGGGCGTTTCGCGCACGAACGCCGCGACACCTTAACCGGGAGGCTGCCATGAAGCTCATCGCGCCCGTCGTTGTCAGTGCGCTCACCCTGCTCGCCTCGTCCGCCGTCGCTGATGACACGCTCGCCAGATTCAAAGGTGGTATCGCCGTCATTCCCGTCTCCAGCGGAGTCGGCACTGCTGCGACCGCCACGACCGTGAACCGCAACATCGTCCGCGGCGTGCAGCCGCCGGGTCAGATCTGGAGGATCAGCGACCTCGACGCGACGGTGAAGACGGATGGCAGCATTCGCGTCAGGGGTCGTGGCTTGCTGTTGGCCGGCGGCAACGCGCTCGGCTCCAACGCAGGCGCCAAGGTGTTCGCGACGCTCGTGTGCGAGACGGTTGCTCCGTTCACCGAGCACAGCACGAACCTTGCTGGTGTCGCGCTCGCACCCAATGGGGACTTCGAGATCGACGACCTGCTGTCGCCGGCGCCGCCAGCCCCGTCGGCATGCGCCAGCCCTGTGCTTCTCATCCGCAACGCCGGGAATTCAGCCTGGTTCGCGGCCGGCATTCCCGACACCGACTAACGGATCAGGCCGGCTCCGTGGCAAGACATACCGCTTGCCACGGGGCCGGTGCGTGGGGTACTCAGGTGCGCCATGGCTGACTTGCCAGAGCGCCTTGCCACCGGCTTCGTGTTCACCGAGGGCCCGCTCTGGCACCCGGACGGCTTCTACTACTTCGTCGATATCCGCAAAAGCCGACTGCACCGCATCACCCCCGGTAAGCCGGCGGAGCTGGTGCGCGAGAATACCGGCGAGGGCAACGGCACGACGTTCGATCTGCAGGGCCGCCTCGTGATCTGCGAGGGCGGCAATCGGCGCGTCACCCGCTGGTCTGCAGATGGCCGTAGCGAAGTCCTCGTGGATCGCTACGAGGGCAAGCTTCTGAACCGGCCGAACGACGTGTGTTGCCGGTCCGACGGCAGCCTGTGGTTCACCGATCCGGGACTCCGGGTGCCGCTGGCGGACCGCGAGCTCCCCTACGCCGGCGTCTACCGCATCGGCACGGATGGCGCGGTGACGCTGGCCGCGGACTGCGAGTATCCGAACGGGCTCGCGTTCTCGCCGGACGAGCGCGTGCTCTACGTCGCCAACACGCGCTGGACCGCGTACATCCACGCGTTCGAGCTCGACGCACAGGGCAACGTGCTGCGACGGCGAATCTTCGCCGACATGTCGTCGGACGAGCCGGATGGCGTGCCCGACGGCATGAAGGTCGACATCGAAGGGCGCGTGTACTGCACGGGCCCTGGCGGCACCTGGATCTTCGCGCCGGACGGGACGCGGCTCGAGATCATTCGGACGCCGGAGATTCCCG
>DAIQBJ010000173.1:0-6535 GCA_036781225.1 Gemmatimonadales bacterium
GTCCCGATTCGCCGACCGTGCTGACGATCAAAGTCCTGTTCTCGCAGCCCGGCTTGTCTATCGGCGAACAGGGCAGTCGTGGTCGAGCGCAGCTGCTCGGCACGTCATTCGCACAATACGAGCGCGCCTTCCGCGAGCAGCTCGGCGACATGTTCGCCCCGGGCGGCTTCGACCCGCGACGCGACATCGCGGGCATCATTCTCAATCGCTGGGGCCATGCGTACGTAAATCCGCAGCCCGGCTTTTTCTTCGGCATGGACGGCCAGCCCGCGCCGAGAGACATCCTGCGCAACCGGTCTCACGGCCGTATCGCGTTTGCAAATACCGATCTTGCGGGAGCGATGGATCACCGTAACTCGATCCGCGAAGCCGAGCGCGCCGTCGACCAGCTGATCGCGTTATGACGCTCGTCAACGCAGACGCAACGGCCCCTACTTTCTGAGGTAGGCGTCGGTCTTCTTGAGCCAGTCCTCGCGCGGCGGCGAGAACACATCCACGTCGAGCGTATCCTCCAGCGCGTGAGCCTCGTGGGGCACGTTGCCCGGCAGATGCAGCACTTCACCCGCGCGCACCACGACCTCCTGCGCATCCTCTCCCACAAAGAACTTGAGCGCGCCTTCCAGGATGTAGGTGAACTGCTCGTTCATGTGCGAGTGCTTCGGGACGATGCAGCCCTTCTTCAGATAGACGTGCGTGAGCATCACCTGGTCGCCGGTGATCAGGCGGCGCGACAGCTTCTCGTTGACGTCCTCGAGCTCGATCTGATCCCAGCGATACCACGCGGCTGCTCGCTTCGCGCTCACGACGTGTCTCCAGACGGGGGGAGCGACAACGCTATCGTCCCCCTGGTGCCGCGTCAAAAGCGCGTGGAAGCGCCTTTCGTGGGTTTGCGCCTTGGGACCGGCAGGCGCAGAATCATGCTCACAGGGGGGACAATGCTCTCATGCTGACGTTGATCGCCATGGCCTGCGTAATGATTCGTACCGCTCCCGCGCAAGCCGCGAACCCGACTTCTGACGCAGCTCGGCGCGCGCAAGCGCTCCTCAAGCAGATGACCCTCGAGGAGAAAGTCGGACAGCTGAACCTCGCCGCGGGCGTGACGTTCGGTGGGATGGTCCAGGGCGCCTCGGACGACGACATCATCAAGGGCCGCATCGGCGCGATTCTCTGGCTCGCCAACTCCAAGGAGATCGATCGCCTGCAGCATCTCGCGGTCGAGAAGAGTCGCCTGCACATCCCCCTGCTGTTTGGGCTCGACGTGATTCACGGCTACCGGACCATCTTTCCCATCCCGCTCGGCATGGCGTCGTCGTGGGACCCGGCGGTCGAGGAGCAGGCCCAGGCCGTGGCGGCGCGTGAGGCCCGCAGCGCCGGGATCAATTGGACATTCACGCCCATGGTCGACATCGCGCGCGACGCCCGGTGGGGACGCATTCAGGAGGGTGCCGGCGAAGACCCCTACCTCGGCGCCGCCATGGCACGCGCGCAGGTGCGCGGCTTTCAGGGCGCGACCTTCGGCCCGAACAGCGTGGTCGCCTGCGTCAAGCACTTCGCAGGCTATGGCGCGGCGGAGGGGGGACGCGACTACGACGCGTCGATCGTCCCGGAAGAGCTGATGCGGAACGTCTACCTCGTGCCGTTTCACGCCGCCGTGCAGGCGGGCGTCGGCAGCGTCATGTCGGCGTACATGGATTTGAACGACGTGCCCGCCAGCGGGAATCGCTGGTTATTGACCGACGTGCTGCGCAAGGATTGGGGATTTCGCGGCTTCGTGGCCTCGGACGCGTTCGCCGTCGCAAGCCTCGTGGTACATGGATTCGCCGCCGATCCGGCCGACGCCGCCTCCAAAGCGATCGCCGCCGGCGCCGGCATGGACATGGCGAGTCGCACCTACCAGAACCATCTCGCGCAGCTCGTGACCAGCGGTAAGGTGTCCCAGGCGCAGATCGATGCGGCGGTGCTGCCCATCCTCGAGATCAAGTATCAGATGGGGCTTTTCGATCATCCGTATGTGACGGACTCCGCGCCGGGAGGGGAGCTCCCCGCCGCGGCCCGGGCACTGGCGCGGCAGCTCGCCGGCCGGTCCATGGTGCTCCTCAAGAACGACAAGGGGGTCTTGCCGCTGGCGAAGACGATCCGCTCTGTGGCGGTAATCGGCTCGCTGGCGGACTCGCCGATGGACCTGACTGGAGGTCCCACACCCGCCGGCATGTTTGGGCAAAGCGCGGACGCTCCAGCCATGACCGTGTTGGCCGCACTCAAGACTCGTTTGGACACCGCGGCCGTCGTCACGTTTGTTGGTGGGCCGCCGATGTCGAAGGTGTTTCCGGGAATGTTGGACGCCTTCCTGGGTCAGAAGCCCGCACCGCCGCCGACCGCGGCTGAAGTGGCGGACTGGCAGGCGAAGGCCAAGGCCGCGGCGACGCAGGCGGACCTGGTCATAGCCGTCGTCGGCGAGCCGGCGACGATGAGCGGTGAAGGGTCCTCGCGTGGCACACTCGATTTGCCGGGCATTCAGCAGCAGCTCGTCGAGGTGGCCGCGTCTGCCGGGAAGCCGCTCGTCGTGGTGCTCCTGAACGGCCGGCCACTCGATGTCACGTGGATCGCGGAGCACGCGTCCGCGATTCTCGAGTCGTGGCTCCCGGGTTTGGAAGGCGGCAACGCGATCGCCGACGTGCTGTTTGGAGCGGTGAACCCGGGCGGCAAGCTGCCCGTCAGCTGGCCGCACTCGGCGGGTCAGGAGCCGCTCTATTACAACCACAACCTCACGCAGGCGCCGGAAAGTGCGGCCTCGTTCACGTCGCGCTACTGGGACATCCCGAGCAAGCCGCTCTATCCATTTGGTTATGGCCTGAGCTACACCACCTTCCGGTTTGCCAATCTTCGCCTCTCGAAGAATCGGATGAGGGTCGGTGACAGCGCCGCTGTGACCGTGGATGTCACCAACAGCGGGGCGGTGGCGGGGGACGTGGTCGCGCAGCTCTATATCCATCAGCGGTTCGGCTCGGCGTCGCGTCCGGTGCGCCAGCTCGAGGGGTTTCGGCGCGTAGCGCTGCAACCGGGCGAGACCGCGACGCTCCGGTTCTCGTTGGGCAAGAACGAGCTTCAGTTCTGGAGCCCGCAAGCGAAGCGCTGGGTTGTGGAGCCGAGCGTGTTTGACGTGTGGGTGGGAGAAGATTCCAGGGCGGATTTGCGGGCGGAGCTGACGATCACCGCTCCGGCGACCAAGAAACCGTAGTGCGCCGGCCGCGCTGCAACCGTGATCCCGACACGGGTGCGGTCCAACAGGCCATGAGGACCATGATCACGCTCGCCGCTGTGCTCAGCGTGGGCGCCGTGGTGGCCCTCACGGCGTGCGGTGGCGACAAGCCCGGGGCGCAGCAGGCGCCCAGCGAGGAGGCCGAGGCTCCTCTCCCGCCCGCCGAGCTCGAGACCGGGCTGCCGCCGTCGGTGCACGAGGCAGTGTTGAAGCCGTTTACCGGCGACGCCGACGAGCTGGTCAAGCGGCGGGTCGTTCGGATCGGCGTGGCGTTCAACCGCACGTTCTACTTCGTCGACCGGGGCAAGCCACGCGGCATCGCGTACGAGTACGGCCAGCTCATGCAGGAACGGCTCAACCAACATTACCGCACCGGGAACAGCAACAAGATCCATGTGATCTTCCTGCCGCTGCCGCGCGAAATGCTGCTGCCGGCGCTCATCGACGGCAGGGTGGACCTGGTCGCGGCGCAAGTCCCCGTGACGCGCGAGCTGCAGCAACACGTCGCCTTCAGCGATCCCACGCGGATGAACGTCAGGCAGATCCTGGTGACCGCTCCCGGCGCGCCGGCGGTCAGCTCCATCGAGGACCTGGCGGGCAAGGAAGTATTCGCCCGCGAATTCGGCGGCTACGCCCAGAGCGTGCGAGCGCTCAATGAGCGCTTCAAATCCCAGGGGAGGCCGCCGGTGGTGATTCGAGAGCCCCCGCCGAACCTCGAAGATGATGACCTGCTCGAGATGGTAAACGCCGGGCTGCTCCCGGCGGTCGTGGTCGACGACTATCTCGCCGTATTCTGGAAGAAGGTGTTCCGGCACCTCATCATCCACGACAGCATCGCGCTGCATACCGGCGGGACGCTCGCAATCGCGGTCCGTAGGAGCAACCCGCAGCTGCTCTCGGCGCTGAACACGTTCTTGGGGAAGTATGGGTTGGGCACGGCCTTTGGGAACCGGATCGAGCGGCAATACCTCGTCAACGCCACCTATGCGAAGAGCGCCACGTCCGTGCAGGAGCGCAAGTCGTTTCTGAGGGTCGTGGGGTTGTTTCGGAAGTACAGCGACCGCTACAAGATGGACTTCCTGCTGATGGCCGCTCAGGGATACCAGGAGTCCGGGCTCAATCAGGACGCCAGGAGCCCGGTCGGAGCCATCGGCGTCATGCAAATCATGCCCGAGACCGGGAAGTTACTGAAGGTCGGCGACATCACGCAGCTCGAGCCGAACATCCACGCCGGCGTCAAGCACATGCGCTCGCTGATGAACACGTTCTTCGAGAACGAGCCGATGGACGACTTGAACAAGGGACTGTTCACCTTCGCAGCGTACAATGCGGGGGGGGGCCGGGTGCGCCAGCTGCGGCAGGAAGCCGAGCAGCGTGGACTCAACCCCAACGTCTGGTTCGGCAACGTGGAGCAGATCGCGTCCGAGCGCATTGGGCGCGAGACCGTGACCTACGTCGCCAACATTTTCAAGTACTACGTTGCCTACCGGCTGGTGGTCGAGGAAACAGAGCGCCGGGCCGCCGCCAAGGCGGCGGTGAAGGCCGAGAATTAGCAACCCGAATTCGAGCGGGGTGTTCCCCGCTCCGGAAAGCCGAGCCGCTCCGAGGCCGCATTTTGTAACACATCAGCCTTTGTGCCGATCTACTGCATCGATCGTGATGCTCCAGGCATTGTACGTCGACCAGATGAGGCAGATCAGGACGGTCGGCAACAGCCACAAGAAGCCACCGAGTCGTCCGCTGACGAGGCCCGCCCCTGCCAGGGTAATGCCGACGATGGCGGTGTCGAGGCCAATGAGACGGCCTGTCCATGAGCGCCGCCGCTGGACCGGCAACGCGTGCACCGTTCTCCACTGCAACCGCAGGCTTAGTACCCACACGAGGACGCTCACGGCCAGGAGCTCAATGCCCAGGGGGACACGTCCTTGCTCCGGAATCAGAACGAAGATCGCAACGGTCAGCAGCACGGTGAGTGCGATGAGGGCTTCGCGCGCGCGTGCCAGGTGGGCTGGACTGTCGACGACGGTTCTGGTTCATCCGAACGTAAAGCAGAAGGCCTCGACCCCCGCATCGAGGAACTCGATTTCGAACTGACGATCCTCGATCGGCCGCGCTTGCCGGATCAGCTGGTAGGTGCGCTGTTCGGTGACGACGCCCTGCCCCTGCCCGTCGACATCGGCACCACCGCTCGCCGGCCGCCCGTCGATGCGCACGCGGTGGCGCACCGACATCCCACGCCCGGCTGGGCCCATGACGAGATTGAGATCCCGGGCGTGAAAGCGAAACGCGATACGGCCGTTCGGCTGCTTCAGCGCAACGGCCTTGCTCCCCAGCGTCCAATCACCCGCGACCGTCCATTCGTTCAGTCGCAGCCGCGCAGCGCTGCGGACGAAACCCCGGCTCTGCTCTGTGCCGAGATAGCTCTCTGGAGAACGGAGGTCGTCCCAATCCGCGGCGGCTTCGATGCCGGGAGCGTCCACGGTCACCATTTCACGACTAAAGCCGCTCGCTCCCGCGTCGGCGAGGACCGTCTGAATCATTCGCTCGGACTCGTCGTAGGCGCCCTCACCGAAGTGCGTGAACCGGGTCGCGCCCTTCGCATCGATCAAGTAGAGCGCGGGCCAATACTGGTTCGAGAAGCCATTCCAGATCGCGTACTCGTTGTCCACCGCGATCGGGTAATCGACTCGCATGGCCTTGATCGCACGCCGCACGTTGTCGAGGTCGTGCTCAAAGTCGAATTCCGGCGTGTGCGCGCCGATCACCACCAGCCCGTGTGCGCGGTATTTGGCATCCCACGCGCGGAGGTACGGCAGCGTCCGTAACCAGTTGACGCAGGTGTAGGTGCAGAAGTCGACGAGGACGACCTTGCCGCGCAGCCCCTCCGTCGTCAGCGGCGCTGAGTTGAGCCATGTGGTCGCGCCGCGCAGGGCCGCCAACCCCCGATCGGCCGTGGTCTCCCCGTACAGCAGCGACTTCGTGGCACCAAGCATGGTGAGCTCCAGTCCCGCGATGGTCGCCGCCGCCGTAGAGAGAAAGCGGCGGCGATCCTGGTTAATGCGCACCAGCCGCGGCCTGTTCGATCACTTGTGCCACGACAGCCGGATGAGACAGGAACGGCACGTGGCTCGACTTGACCTCGGTCACCTTCGCGTTCATCCGCTTGGCGTAGAACCGCTCGGCGTCGGGATTGATGGCTTTGTCGTCCTGTGCCACGATGTACCAGGATGGGATCGTCTTCCACGCCGCCTGGTCGGGTGCTACGCCGAACACACT
>DAIQBJ010000174.1:0-2385 GCA_036781225.1 Gemmatimonadales bacterium
CCGGCGTCGTTGTCGGCATTCCTTTGCGCGAAGTTGTAGAGCATCACGAGGATGGGCAGGAGATACATATGGCCGCTGATCCACATGATCCCGCCCGCCGCCGCTTGCTCCTCTGCCGCAGTCACCGCGAGTCGACGCGCGGTCTCGTCGTAATGCGGGTAGAAGCTGCGCTCGGGAAGAGTGAGCATCGCGCCGAGGGCCGTGTTCTGAGCCGTCGCGGCGAGCAGATAGAGGATCTCGAATCCCAGGTGCGCGCGCGGACCCAGCCGCGGGGCGGGACGCACGATCGGCCACCAAAACAGGAGCGCCGTGGTGAAGAACGCGAGGTGCTCCACAACATGAACGCTTTCGTGCTCGAGCGCGAGCTGATATAGAAACGGCACGTGCCACGCCCACAGGTCCGTCACGTAGACGAGCCAGGCGACGGGCAGGGACGTGAGCACCCCGAGAGCAATGCGGAAGTGCGTGCCCGTGGTCAAGGGCGACGCCAGCCAGCGACGGACGCGGCGAGGAACACCCCAGAGCACCACCGGCAGAGGATTACCCAGCAGGACGAGCGGCGCCGCCAGCATCGTGAGCAGGAGGTGCTGGATCATGTGTACCGGGAAGAGTTCATCGGCAAGATCGTCGATGGGCGACAGGAGAGCCGCCGCAATCGCCACAAGCCCGAGCCCATAGAGCGCCAGTCGCCACCGGTCCGGAGGATGGCCGATACGACGCAGGTGCCACCAGCCGCGTCCGTAGAGAGCTCCAACACACACGAGCACGGACGCCACGACAACCTTCAGCATGGGAGGATCATCGTATCTCCGCCGCACATAGAGGGCGACGGACCAGCCAATTCGCGCACGCGCGTGGCGGCAATGCACTTGTGATCGAGGTGCGCGGGAGGTACGGTGGCGAAGAAGGAGCCGCGATGTTTGGGCTCGGGCCGCAAGAGCTTCTCGTCATCCTCGTCATCGTCCTGATCTTCTTCGGCGGCAGCCGCCTCCCCGAGCTGGCGCGTTCCCTGGGCTCGAGCATCCGAGAGTTCAAGAAGGGCCTCGACGCCGGCACGTCGGAGTCGGACGGCGCGACAGAGGATCAGGCGCCCGCGGGGTGTCGGTCTTGCGGAGCCGCCCTTGCCACCGATTGGAGCCATTGCCCTCGCTGCGGGACGGCTATCGTCGAGCGCAACTTCGAGACACCCGACGCGGCGAAGGGCGGCGAGACGGCGACACGCACCGACGGCGACGCGCGCGTCGGTCCGAAGAACGGAGCCGCCCGCGATGTTTGATCTGGGCGGCAGCCTGCAGGAGATCCTTGTCATCCTGGTGGTCGCGCTTCTGGTCGTTGGCCCGAAACGGCTGCCCGAAGTTGCGCGGATGCTGGCGCGGGCGTTGAGGGAGTTGCGAGGCGCCAGCGATGAGTTCCGCTCGACGCTGGAAACGCACCTCGAAATCAATCAACCGGTCGTGAGGCCGCTTCCCGTCCAGCCAGACAGGGGCATGACGTCGGCATCGATCGCCTGCGAGTCCGTGCCAGTAGCGACACTCCAGCCGCCGACCGGTGAGCCGGTTGACGACGACGCCTCGACGCCGTACGTCGCGCAGCGCGGAGGACGGCTGTTCCACCGGCGAGACTGCCCCTGGGCGTCGCGCATCAGCCGCAACGACCGCGTGGGGCTCCCAGCCACGACCGACGCCGAGCGAGAAGGGTTCGTCTCGTGTCCGGCGTGTGAGGACGCCCGGAGCTCACTCCTTAGTCGAGCGTAGCTGTCGCGAGGTCGTGCCCCAACCAAGCCAGGGGAGTGACCGAGCATGAAAAGAATCGTCAGCATCGACCCGGCCTGGGGCATCACCGTCGTACGGATTTCGACCGGAGTCATTTTCGTTGTCCACGGAGTGCAGAAATTTGCTGCTGGACTCGGTGGTGTGACAGCGTTCTTCGCGAAAGTTGCGATCCCTGCGCCCGGTGTGATGGGCCCATTCGTCGCCATCTTGGAGCTTGTTGGCGGTATCCTGCTCATTGTCGGCCTCGCGACCCGCTGGGTTGGTCTCCTCTTCGCCGTCGAGATGCTCGTGACGACGCTATGGGTCCAGATTCCGAGTCGAGGATGGACGGCAAGCGACCTCGATCGAGCCTTGCTGGCGTCGAGCCTGCTGCTGGTGCTTGCCGGTGGCGGGAGGGCGAGCGTCGATGCGATTTGGCTCGAGAAAGATCAATAGTCCGAGGCTCGACGACGAAGCCAAAGTTCGAGTCCTTGACGGCCCACCATTCGAATCGGGCGCTTCGGCAATCGCCGGAGTGCCCGATTTGTCTCGTTGCGCGAATCGACAAGCGACGGATTAGAACGGGTTCGGCACTTCGGGAATGCGAATTGCGGGCTCTGACCGAGGGCCCATC
>DAIQBJ010000174.1:2485-6512 GCA_036781225.1 Gemmatimonadales bacterium
GCACCTCATAGCCGCGCGCGCTCATGCAGGACTCGTAGAGGCGTTGCGCGTCCCGCTGCTTCGACCACGGCATTTGACCCAGCCGGATGTCTTGCTCAGATTCTTGGACGCACTCGTAGCTGTCTTGCACGTAGCTCCGCATATCGGTTTTCGTCGTCGGCGAGCGGTCCGGATCCCCCCAAAACGTCGTCTTCGTTGTGCAACCGGCCGCCAAGAGCAGTGTCAGCGACAGACAGGTCAACGCGCGCCGACTCACGAAGGCCGTTTCACCGCGGGACGCCACGCATTCGTCTCGGCGACACTACGCGGCGATTCCTTTCGTGCCCCTGTCCGTTTGATTACCGTTTGGTAAGAAACACGGGCCAACATCGTGGGGCCGTTCGATGGCGGTCCCAGCCGATCGGCACTGATCACCTCTCAGATCAGGCAGGATCATCGCGACAGGGACTGACATGCATCCCAGTTCCGGGGTGCGGTTCGCGAGAACGCTACTGTTGGCGCCAGCCGCGCTTGCGCTCGGCGGTTGCTTCCTGGTGTCGTGGCTTCCCGGGCGGCACGACGCGAAGGCGTCGGTGTCCGGGCCGGCTCCATATGTCGAGCAATGCCAGAGTTGCCATCCGGCGCCGGCCGGCTACGCACAAAGCCTACACTCCGCCAAGGGCATTCGCTGCGGGCAATGTCATCGGCCTGCCGGCCACCCGGACTATACGCAGCCCGTGGAGGACGCGACGTGCGGAGGCTGTCACCAGCCTCAGTTTCAGCAGGTTCTCGCGACAAAGCATTTCACGACGCGCGAGCTGCGCCCGCTGGACCACGACCGTGCGGCCCGACGTCTGCTGCGTCAGGAGCACTTCACGGCGCCGTCGCCGGGCTTACGCCGATTCGTCGGCGATTCGTCTTCGGACGCGCTCGGAGGTCGTCTGTGTGCGGCGTGTCACTACGACGAGCATCGCCTCGGGCTCGCTGCGGTGAGGCAGCCGAATTTCTGCGCCGAATGCCACGGGGTGCCGCCGCACGGGCCCATGGGTTCGGGTTGCATGGAGTGCCACGTCCGGATCGGCACCACGGCAAGGGGCCAGGTGGTCAACACGCATCTGCTCAGGACGTCAGCGAGCGGCCGTTGAGCGCCCAGCAGGCGTTCGACGCCGAGCTTGCACGGGCGATGAGCCGCCGGCAGTTCCTCGTGCGCCTCGCTCGCGCCTCGAGCGCGGCGATCCTGGTGTCCTCGCCGCTCGGCTGCGCCACGATGCACGGCCGGTTACAGCGCCGCCGCCTGGGTGACACGGTGATCTTCACTCCGGTGCAGGAAAAGACCGTCGCGAAGATCATCGACGGCTTCAATCCGCCCGATACCGAGATCCGAAAGCGGCTGCATGCCGAGGACCCCGACTACGACCCGGTCGAGGTCTGGGCGGAGTTTGCCTGGGCCTATGGCGACGAGTTCCTTGCCGACATGAGATTCCTGATCGACTTCGTCAACGTGCTGCCGACCTTCACCCGCACGTTTTCGACGCGTCACGGATTGCCTGCACGCTTCGAGCTTCAACGCTTCCACCCCCTCGATGCGAACCGTTACTTCTTGTTTCTGCGCGACAGCAGTCTCCGGCCTCTGCGCAACATCTTCACCGGCGCGAGGTTCATCGGGACCGCTCCGATCTACATGAACGAGCGCGTGACGTGGAAGGTCATGAACTACCCTGGGCCGTGGCTGCGGGACCCCGCGCGGCCCGACGAGGATCTCGCGCACTCCACGTCGTTCGATCTGGCCAAGGAGACCGAGGACAACGTGGCGGCCCTGCGGCGCCGCGTCGTTGCGCACGACGCCCTGCGCACGGGGCTCGAAGCCGCGCGAGTGGTGAGCGGGCAGGACCGTCTCGTTCTGGAAACCGATGTCGTCGTGGTGGGCTCGGGCGCGGGTGGGTCGTTCGTGGCCGCCGAGCTCGCTGCGAAGACCGGGCAGCGGATCTTGATCGTCGAGAAGGGCGAGTTCATCGAGCCGGACGAGTTCGTTCAGCGCGAGCGCTTGATGATGCCGCGTATCTTCGACACCGAGTTCTCGGTGAACCAGCTCTTCGGCCGCGAGATTCCCACACTCTCCACCACCGTGGTGACCGGCAAGCTCGTCGGGGGCTCCGCCACGATCAACCATGCGCTGGCCTTCGAGCCGCCGCGGCCCGTGATCCGTGACTGGCGTGAGCAGAACGGTGCTGATCTCGACTACGAGGATCTGGCGCCACATCTCGACGCGATCGGGAAGCTGCTCCGCATCGCCGCGGTGCCCGAGTCGCAGATCTCGGGGAGCAACCTCGCGCTTCGCCGTGGCGTCCAGGCGCTCGGGCTGCTCCATCACGGCCCGACCGTGCGCAACGCACATCAGTGCATCGGATGCGGCTACTGCGATCTCGGCTGTCGCTACAACCGTAAGCTCACCCCGCTCAACGTGGTGCTGCCCATGGCCGCCCGCCGCGGGGCGCAGGTGCTTGCGAACTGTCGTGTGGACCAGGTGCTCCTCGAAGAGCTTCCGGACGATGGCCGCGACGGGCGCACGCATCGAGCGACGGGCGTCGTGGGATATCTCACCGACGCGCGCGGTGTAAATCGCGAGCGCATCGAGATCAGGGCCCGGCGCGTGGTGCTGGCCGCGGGGCCGTTCGCCTCGCCGCGCATCCTCATGCGAAGCGGCGTGCCCGATCTGCGGCGCGCGAAGGGCGCCGAGCGCGCGGTCGGAGAGCGGTTCTCGACTCACGCCACCATCACGTTCTACGCGGATTTCGACGAGCCGCTGTATCCGTCGGCCGCCACGCCGCCGATGGGCTACTTCGTAAAGATGTACGAGGTCGACGACCAGTCGGCCGCGGATCCCGCTCGGGATCACGTTCGCTACGCCCTGGAGGGCATGCTGAACCATCCGCTCGCGCACGCGCAGCTCGTCCCGTATGAGTCGGCTGAGAGCCACGTCGAGTTCATGAAGCGCTTCAACCAGACCATGACCCTGGCGGTCATGTTCCGCGATCGGCCGGTCGGGCGCGTCACGCCCACCGCGTTCGAGTACGAGCTGGCGGATGAGGACCAGTCCGGCTGGCTGGACGCTCTACGGACCGGAGCACGGATCATGTTCGCGGCGGGCGCGCGTCGGGTGTTCTTCAACAGCCATCGGCCTCTGATCCTGAGCGAGCCGGCGCAGATCGACGAGATTCTGACGCTCGACCTCGTCCGTCAGCAGAGGATTCAGATCACGAGCGGTCATCCGATGGGCGGGTGCGCGCTGGGCGGCGATCGCCGACGCGACGTCGTGGATTCACGCGGCCGCTCATGGGACGTTGACGGCCTGTACGTCGCGGACTCGTCTATTCTGCCGACGTCGCTCGGCGTGAACCCTTGCTACACGGTCTATGCACTCGGCCGCTTCATCGGCGACAGTCTGGTCGAGGAGATTCGCGCCGCGTCAACCGAAGAAGTCGACCAGCCCCGTTTCGATGTTGTACATCGCGCCGACAATCTTGACCGCGCCTGAGGCCTCCAGGTCGGCGAGTGTCGCACTGCGCCGATGGATGCCCGCCATCGTCAGCTCGACGTTCTTGCGCGCCACCGCGTCGACAAAGCCGTAGTTCTTCGCCGAGCGTTCTCCCTGATATGCGGTCGCCTCCACGGCCGGCCGGATCTTGATCAACAGCCCGGTGAGGTTCCCAAGCTGTACCTTGTCGATCGCTCCCTTGATGGCGCCGCACAACGTGTGGCCCATCACCAGCACGACCTTCGCACCGGCGACCTTGCAGGCGAACTCCATGCTGCCGATGATGTCATCGTTGGCGATGTTGCCGGCCACGCGCGCATTGAAGCAGTCGCCGATGCCCAAATCCATGATGGTCTCGGCCGGCGCGCGCGAATCGATGCAGCTGAGGATGATCGCCGCGGGAAACTGACCGCTCGCGCTCGCTTTCTGCTGGGCGAGGTAGTCGTGCGGAGACTCGTGGCCAAGGCGGAAGCGTTCGTTGCCCTTTTTCATCAACGCGATGATGTCGTCCGG
>DAIQBJ010000175.1:0-6500 GCA_036781225.1 Gemmatimonadales bacterium
GCACTCAGCTGAAATACGCGCTGCGCGACCAATACGTGCTGTCGTTCGCCACGACCCGGTCGAAGGCCCCGCGATGGTCAACGAGGTGCACCCCGACATCGTAAGTCTGGACCTGGGGCTGCCGCCCCACCCCGACACCGCCGAGGAGGGCCTCCAGGCGCTGGAAGAGATCCTTAAGGCCGCGCCTGCGACCAAGGTGGTCGTCGTGACAGGGAACAATGACCGCGCGAACGCCCGGCGCGCCGTCGAGCTCGGCGCGTTCGATTATCTATCGAAGCCCATTGACATCAACGAGTACGAGACGGTGCTGCGACGGAGCACGTATCTGCAGTCGCTGGAGACCGAGAACGCCCGGCAGATGGCCGAGGCCGAAGCCGCCGCGCGATTCGACGACATCATCGGCGGCACGCCACGGATGCGTGAGATCTTCGCGACGGTATCGCTGGTCGCCAAGACCGACGTGACGGTGCTCGTGGAGGGCGAAAGCGGAACGGGCAAGGAGCTCCTGGCCCATGCGATCCATCACAAGAGCCGCCGCAAGAACGCGCCGTTCGTGGCGATCAACTGCGGCGCCATTCCGGAGACGCTGCTCGAGTCCGAGCTGTTCGGGCACGAAAAGGGTGCCTACACGGGTGCCCATATCCAGCGCAAGGGGAAGCTCGAGCAGGCCGATAGCGGCACCGTGTTCCTCGACGAGATCGGGGAGATGAGTCTACCGCTTCAGGTGAAGCTTCTGCGGTTCCTGCAGGAACGGCAGATCGAGCGCCTTGGCGGCCAGCAGCCGATCCACGTCGACACGCGCGTGATCGCGGCCACCAACAAGGAGCTGAAAGCCGAGATCGCGGCCGGCCGGTTCCGGGAAGATCTCTACTTCCGGTTGTCGGTCGTCACGATCACGCTGCCGCCCCTTCGCGAGCGAGGTGAAGACATCGGCATGCTCGCGAATGCGTTCCTCCGGCAGAACTGCCAACAATACCGCCGTCGCCTGCAATTCAGTCCCGATGCCCTCACCGCGATCGCCCGTCACCCGTGGCCAGGCAATATCCGCGAGCTTCAGAACGCCATCCAGCGCGCGGCGATCCTGGCGCGCGGGCGCTTCATTGAGGCCTCCGATCTCGGCATTGCGCCGGCCACGGCGGCGCCGCAGACCTCGCTGCGCGAGGCTCGCAATCGGGTGGAGCGGCAGGTCGTCGTGGATGCGTTGATCCGCACGCGAGGCAACATCAGCCGCGCGGCGACCGAACTCGGCATCAGCCGGCCGGCGCTCCACGACTTGCTCGAGAAGCACAATATCGACAGCAAGGAATTGCGCCCGGCAGGCGCGGCCAACTGACGCGCGACGCGTCGCGCGTGGCTTAGCGCCACACGACCGGCGGTGTGGCGCGCCACGGGCAGCGTCAATATATAGACATCCCGTGTCTGGATAGAGTACGCTCCCGACATTGCTGAGACGTCCCTACGATCACTAAGTGGACGTCTTTCAACGTAATCTCCGAAGCGCACTTGTGGTACGCGCGTTGCTCGCCTGCGCGCGGGCGCGAAGAAGTCTCTCGCGGCAATCGCTCCATCCGTCGCGAGGTCATATACGCTCTTTGCGCCATGGAGGCGCCTTGGTCCTCACGCATTTCGCGTGGCTTCTCCCGCTCGTTGCCGCACTCACGCTGTCAGATCTCGCGGGCGCCGCGCAGCTCACGGCGTCGTGGACCGACAACTCGGCAGGCCAGGCGGCATTCGAGATCGACCGCCGAGCCCAGAACGAGTTCGATTTTTCGAAGATTGCGGACTTGCCCGCCGGCTCGCAGAGCTACCTCGACTCGAACGTCCTCGAAGGCGTGACCTACTGCTACCGCGTACGGGCATATACCGACGGCGGAGAATCGCCATACTCCGACGAAGCGTGCGCGTTCGCGCCGGTGTCGGCCGTCGTCCAGACGTCTGACTTCATGCTTTGGATCACGAAGGCGGGAACGGGCACCGGCGGCATCGTGTCGGGCAGCAGCGAACTGTGCGGCTCGAGCTGCACCGCGACCTTCTTTCCGCCCGGTGGCGTCATCACGCTCACTGCCGTGCCCGCTGCTGGATCGAGGTTCGTCGGCTGGAGCGGTGCATGCTCTGGCACCGGGCCCTGCACAGTGATGGGAAACACAACCGTCGCTGTGACGGCGACGTTCAACCGAATCTAACGCGTCTTGTGGAGCCGACGTGTCAGCGTCTGGACACGTCGGTTGCCACACGGTCACACCACCCGAGCAGCGTCGGCGCCTGGGGATCGATAACCATAGGATTCCGCACACCTCAGAGCCCCTACAGGCCGTGGTACGGCCGTTGCTGATGACCGAAGGATAGCGAAGACCCCTCCCCGAAAGGGCAAACCCGTCGCGAGGCGGGGACGCAAAGCCGCGGGTCAGGCATTGGGCCTGACAGCCGGGCTGCCGAACGGAGGGAGACGTACTCCCGGGCCAATGGCGGTTTTCGCTGGATGGGAGACCGCCTATGTCTCTGCGCCGCGCCATCGCTGCCATCGTCGGCGCTGTCGCTCTTGCCAGCGCACACGATGCCTCAGCCGCGCAGCTCACCGCTTCATGGACGGACAATTCTGGCGGCCAGGCGCGGTTCATAGTCGAGCGACGAGTGTCGACCGATACAGCATTCGGCGCGCTCGCCGACATCCCGATGGGTGTCACGACGTATGCGGATGGCTCCGTCAGCCAAGGCCGCAGCTACTGCTATCGCGTGAAGGCCTACAACGACTCCGGCGAGTCCGCGTATTCGGGCGAGGCGTGCGGCTCGATCCCATCGGACTCCACTGTCAGCGTCACGAAATCCGGAAACGGTAACGGGACGGTGACCAGCAGTCCTTCGGGAATCAATTGCGGCAGCGCTTGCAGCGGAACATATCCAGGCGGAACGCGCGTGACGCTCACCGCCACGCCCGCCGCAGGCTCGACCTTCGCAGGCTGGAGCGGCACGTGCTCGGGCACCGGTCCGTGCACCGTGCTCGGGAACAGCGCGGTAGCCGTGACCGCCACGTTCAGTCAGGTCGTCGTGGCGACACCAGTGACGCCTCCGGCGCCCGCCCCAGCGCCGGCTCCTGCGCCGGCAACGTTGTGGCTCAGCAAGGCGGGCACGGGCAGCGGCGGGATCATGTCGGGTGGCAATGTCGTGTGCGGCCCGAGTTGCACGGCGACCTACTTTCCTCCTGGCGGACCCATCACACTGACGGCGGCGCCGGCCCCGGGCTCGACGTTCGCCGGGTGGAGCGGCGGCTGTTCAGGCACCGGCCCCTGTACCGTTGCCGGGACCGCAACGGTGACGGTGACCGCCACGTTCAGCAAAATCGTCGCCGCGGCCCCAGTGACTCCTGCGCCCGCCCCCGCGCCCGCTCCTACACCGGTAACGGCTCCCACGCCCACGCCGCCTCCAGCACCTGCCCCTGCCCCAGTAGCCTCCCCTGCGCCGACGCCTACGACGACGACGCCCACCTCGACGACATCAACCCCGAAGCCATCGACGACCAGTGCTCCGACGTCGACGATCCCGCTGCCGTCATCGCAGAGCGCACCCGATCAGTCCGCCTTGGGCTTCACCCTCGTCGTGACGAAGGGCGGCGATGGCGCAGGAACAGTGATTAGTAATCCGACGGGAATCCAGTGCGGTAATGGCTGCGTGTTGACCTCTCCCAGCAACGCACCAGTGAGCCTGGCTGCCACGCCGGCCCCCGGCTCCCGATTCGAAGGCTGGGCCGGCGCATGCTCGGGCCGGGGTCGCTGCCGACTATCAGGCTCCGGTCCGATCGCCGTCATTGCGAGATTCAGCCAGGTGACCACGAAGGATTCTTCCGTGGACGCGCGGCCGTCACCTGGCGAGACAACCCAGCCCGCCACGACCTGGGCGGCTGCAGCGACCACGACCTTGCCGACTCCAACGACTCCGAGTCCGGCGCCCACGGGCCCACGGACCGCGGCCACGCCGACGAATACGGGTCCGATGACGACACGCGCGTGGCTATCCGCCGTGGGAAATGCCACCGCCGATATCAAGTCGCCGTACAAGCTCGTCGTCAGTGTCGCCAAGAAGACGTGGATCCGCATTCGTATGGACAACGGACAGACGTACGAGGAGAAGCTCGCTGCGGGCGCCGTTCGGATGTGGGTCACCGATCGGCCGTTCGCCATCAGCATGGGGAACGCCGGCGGCGCGCGGCTCGAGCTCAACGGGCGTCCGCTGCCGTCAGCGGATGGTGTCGAGATCTCCAACGTGGTGCTTGGGCAGCAATAAAAAGCTAGCCGAGATGGCGATAAAGCAGATTCGCTATCGTCTGGCGGAGGCCCAGCGGCAGCTCGAAGAACGCGCGCCGGACCCACCGAAACCGGTCTGAAGACGGTCCTCGCCGCGACGTCGGCGGCGGCGGGGACCGCCGGTATATCAGGTCCGAGCGCTGGGCGGCCCAGCGCTCCTTGAAAATGACCAGACCGCTGTTGTCAACGTCAGTGCGTCCGAGATCGATCTCGTCCGCTGCACTCCGTTTGGCGTCCTGAATCATCCGCCAGAACAGGTACGGCATTCCGCCGAAGCGGTGGTACCGCGCATCCGAGCCGCCGTACTTGTAGACGACCGTCGTGCGGTGCGTGAGCGTCAGGATTCCGGCGGCGGGCTCACCATTCTTCGAGACCACACGGACACAGACCGCCGAGCCCAGGCATTCGACGAGATTTCGAAACCACGCTAGCGGCTGTACGGGCAGAAGATGTCGGTGTCGCGTCAGCCCCAGCAGGTGGTACAGCTTGCCGAGCAGCGCCTCGCTGGACCCCTCTTCGTATTCCAATCGCTCGCCTTCGGCTCGCCGGATCCGTCGCTGAATGGAGTCAAGGTGAAAGCCGCGCCAAAGGTCATCGACACTCGGCTGAAGATCGAGTCGATGCAGGTAGTAGCTGCTGGCCACCTGAAACGAAGGATCCATCGCCAATCCAGGACGCGTCGGCCGCAGCTCCGCGTACTTCCATCCGCCCCGTGCCCGGTACTGCTCGACCCCCTCGGACAACGCCCGAAGCTCTTCGGCGTCATCGACAAGCGGATCACAGTGATCGGAGAAGGGTAACGACACGAGCCGGTTTCCGGTAAGCCAGCTACGGACGGCGCATACGACGACCGCATTCCGCAGCGGCTCCGGTGGCCGGGACGTCGTGAACGCGAGCGGTGCAAACCCATACGTCCGCTGAAGACTACGGAGCCACCCGGACGTATGAAAGATCGACGCGTCGCGATGGCGACCGACGAGCTCGTCCCAACGCGGATCGGCCAAAGGGTCGAACGAGTAGACGTGCATCTAGCCGGTGTCGGACTCGTTCATGGAGTCGATTATACGAGCGGGCCGATGACGAGTGCGCCGAGACGCGCGGAGCTGGCGCGCGAACGATTTACTTGGTGACCTGACTCTGAACGTTACTCGGTGTCGCGGCGCCGCGAGAACGCTGAAGCGAGAGAAACGGCATCGCCAGCGCCCACGGCAGGGTCTGATACTTCGGCGCGCGGAATTCCATCAAGCCGACCTCAACGCTCGTCGCCTGTGCCCGATAGGTCCCCAGAACCCGGTCCCAGAAGGAAAAGATCGTTGCGAAGTTACTGTCGGTCTCCGGCATCGCCGCTGAGTGGTGGATGCGGTGCATGGCAGGAGTGACGAAGACGCGGCCTATCCACGATTCGATCGCCGGCGGAATTCTGGCATTGGCGTGTTCCACGATCGTGATGCCACTCGCGATAGCCCCATGCAGCAGTACGCCAGATGCTGGCAGGCCCAACACAGCCACGGCAATCAGCGCGGTCGTGTTCGTCACCAGCGCCTCGAGAGGGTGGAACCGTAAGCCCGTCGTGTAATCGAAGTCGACGTCGGCGTGGTGAACTCTGTGAATCGACCAAAGCACCGGTACGGCGTGCAGAACGCGGTGTTGGAGATAGAACGCAAGATCGAGGAGGCATACGGAAGCCGGGATTGTGAGCCACCACACAAAACTGTCTTGGAGCGGAAAGCTCCAACCGCGCTCAGTCACGATCAGCGCAAGCGCGGAGGGAGCGAGGGGAAGAGTGCCCAGGAGACCGTTGAGTGGCCCGAGCGTAAAACTCGTTGGCCAGCGCAAGCTCCGACGCGCCGTCAGCGTCGTTCGCCGAGCCCCTAACTCCCAGAGGCAAACGACCGCGACGAGAACAAGAAACCACCAGTAGCGCATCGCCCGTCAGGCGGGCGGATTCAGCCGACGACTACTTGCGGTTGCGCCACCAGGCGCCAACAGCGACGGCGGCCGCGCCCACGCCCAGCAGGGTCAGGCTCGTCGGCTCCGGGACGTGGGCGACCCCCGCGTGAGCAACATTGGCACCCAGGACGATCTGCATTCCGACGAGAGCCACGATCGAGACAACAGCGCCAATCTTCATAACCGTCTCCCTGATTCCAGCGATTATCAGCGCTTCGCCCTCCGCGCTCGAAACCGCCAAGTCCTGCAAGC
>DAIQBJ010000176.1:0-6485 GCA_036781225.1 Gemmatimonadales bacterium
TTCGGGTGGGCCCTCGCGCCGCTCGACGAAGCCTTGGCGCGGGCGGTCGTGGATCTCTCCGGCAGGCCGTTCGCGGATGTCGCGCTCGGATTGGGCCGCGAGTCGATCGGCGGCCTCGCATGCGAGAACGTCTCGCACGTACTGCGTTCGCTGGCGATCGCCGCCCGGATGACTCTGCACGTGGATGTGCTGAAAGGCGAGAACGATCACCATCGCGCCGAGGCTGCGTTCAAGGCAACCGCCCTCGCACTGCGCCAGGCGGTCGCGCGCTCGGGGTTCGACGACGTGCCGTCTACCAAAGGCACCCTCGGAGCGGTGAGCAATGAATGACGCGGTAATCGTGGATTCGGGAGTCGCGAATCTTGCGTCGATCGGCGGTGCCCTGCGGCGCCTGGGCGCGACGGTGGTCGTCACGGCCGATCCCACGGCCCTATGCGAGGCGGCCCGGATCGTCCTGCCAGGGGTCGGCGCGTTCGGCGCCGGGATGGCAGCGCTGCGCAGCAGCGGCCTGCATGTCGCCATTCGCGAAGCCGCTTCGCGCGGAACGTCGCTGCTCGGCATTTGTCTCGGCATGCAGCTGCTGTGCGAGGGGAGCGACGAAGCGCCGGGTGTCGCGGGACTCGGCCTGGTCGAGGGAACGTGTCGCCGGCTGCCACGCGACGTGCGGATTCCCCACCTCGGCTGGAACACCGTCACTCCAGCTCCGGCAGCGCGGTTCGTGTCGAGCGGTGTCGCGGCGTTCGCGAATTCCTATGCGCTGCACGAGAGCCCCCAAGGATGGATACCGGCCTGGACCACGCACGGCGTTCCGTTCGTCGCCGCGCTCGAGCGCGGGCCGATCCTCGCCTGTCAGTTTCACCCCGAGCTGTCCGGCGCCTATGGTGCCGCGCTGTTGGAACGCTGGCTCACCGGTGGAACAGCCCGCACCAGCGATGCAGCGAGCGCGACACCGGGTTTGCGCCGGCGCGTGATTCCGTGCCTCGACGTGCAGGACGGACGTGTGGTGAAAGGAATCCGCTTCCAAAACCTGCGCGACGCCGGCGATCCCGCCGAGCAGGCGGCGCGCTACGAGGCGCAAGGTGCCGATGAGATCGTGATCCTCGACGTCGCGGCGTCCGCTCGCGGGAGCGGCACGCAGATCGACACTGTGCGGCGCGTGCGCGACGCGATCCGCATTCCGCTCACCGTAGGCGGCGGTGTGCGCAGCGTCGCGGATGCGCGGCAGCTGCTCTGTGCCGGCGCCGACAAGGTCAGCGTCAACACCGCTGCCGTGCGGCGTCCCGCCTTGCTCACCGAGCTGGCTCAGGCGTTCGGCTGCCAATGCGTTGTGCTGGCAATCGACGCGCGCCGCGCCGCGGTAGGCTGGGAGGTGTTGGTGCTGGGTGGCCGTGAGCCGGCCCGGTCTGATGCGGTCGCGTGGGCGCGCGAGGGTGAGCAGCGCGGCGCCGGCGAAATCCTTCTCACGAGCTGGGACCGCGACGGCACGCGCGCGGGACACGATCTCGACTTGCTCCGCGCGATCGCGGACGCGGTGCGCGTCCCAGTCATCGCGTCGGGCGGTGTCGGCACGCGAGCGCATGTCGCCGCGGCCTTCGCGGCGGGCGCGGATGCGGTGCTGGCGGCTTCGGTGTTTCACGATGGCGACGACACGGTGAACGGCATCAAAGCGGATCTCGCGATCCACGGAATTCGGGTGCGCCAATGATCGTGCCCAGCATCGATATCATGGACGGACGCGCCGTGCAGCTGCGGCGGGGCAAGGACTTCGTACTCGACGGCGGCGATCCGGTCGAGCGACTGGAGGAGTTCTCGATCGCGGGAGAGGTGGCGGTCGTGGACCTGGACGCGGCGCTCGGGCGCGGCTCGAACGCCGAGCTGATCCGGGATCTTGTCCGCCGCGGGCCGTGCCGGGTGGGCGGAGGAATCCGTGACCTCGACACCGCGCGCCGCTGGCTGGACGCCGGCGCGACGCAGGTGGTGATTGGCACGGCCGCAACGCCCGAATTCTGTGGCGCGCTGCCCCGCGAGCGCGTGATTGCCGCGGTAGACGCGGAGCTCGGGCACGTCGTCATCGATGGCTGGCGGTCGTCGACCGGCGTGCCCGTCCTCCAGCGCGTGGGCGAGCTCGCGCCCGTCGTGGGCGGCTTCCTCTTCACTCAGGTGGAGAAGGAAGGAGAGATGAAAGGGTTCGACCGCGCCGCTGTCGCAGCGGTCGCGCGCGCCGCAGGCGAGGCACGGGTGACCGCCGCCGGTGGGATTACCACCGCGGCGGAGGTGGCGGAGTTGGATCGCATGGGCGCTGACGCGCAGGTCGGCATGGCGCTGTATACCGGCAGGCTCTCGTTAGGCGATGCCATCGCCGCGCCCCTCACCAAGCCGCTGCCGGGCGAGGTGTGGCCCACCGTCGTCTGCGATGAGTCAGCCCGCACACTCGGCCTGGTCTGGAGCACACGCGAATCACTGGTGCGGGCGATCGCCGAGCGGCGCGGGATTTATTGGTCGCGGTCGCGGCAATCGATTTGGGAGAAGGGCTCGACATCCGGAAACGCGCAGGCGCTCCTGCGTGTGGATCTCGACTGCGACCGTGACGCGCTGCGATTCACGGTCCGGCAGTCGGGCGCGGGATTCTGCCACCTCAATCGACGCTCATGTTGGCCATCCCGGTTCGACTTGGCCGACCTGGAATTGACGCTCGCGGATCGAATGGTCCGGCCCATCGCCGGCTCGGGAACCGCAAAGCTGTTGGCCGATCCTGCGCTGCTCGCGGCGAAGCTGCGTGAAGAGGCGGACGAGTTGGGGCAGGCGGAGTCCTCCGAGGACGTCGTGCGGGAGACCGCCGACCTGCTGTACATGGCGCTGGTCGCGCTGCGGCGCGGTGGCGGCACGTTGGCCGATGTCCGCGCCGAGCTCGCGCGTCGTCACGGCGCGATCACGCGGCGACCCATGGTGCACAAGGCATGAGCGCGCGTCTGCTGCGTCCGCGCACCGTCCCCGAGCTCTTGCAGCGGCGGGGCGAGCCAGTCTCGGCCGAGGCGCTCGCGGTCAGCGGACCGATCGTCGACGCCGTCCGCAGGAGGGGCGAACCCGCGCTGCGCGAATACGCGGAGCGCTTTGGCGAGGTCGCGGCAGGCGGACAGTTGTTTTTGGATCGTGCGGCGCTCGATTCCGCTTGCGCGTCTCTGGCGCTCGATGATCGCGCGCGCCTCGAACGTGTCGCCGAGCGTATTCGAACATTTGCCGACGCGCAGAAGCACGCGCTGAGTACCGTCAGTATCACGGTGCCCGGTGGGACAGCAGGTCATTGGATTGCTCCGATGGAGCGGGCCGGTTGTTACGCGCCGGGTGGCCGTTACCCGCTGCCCTCATCGGTGCTGATGACGGCCGTGACCGCGCGAACCGCCGGGGTCAAGGAGATCTGGGTGGCGAGTCCGAAGCCAGGGCAGATGACGCTCGCCGCCGCGGCGATGGCCGGAGCGGACGGCGTCCTGGCCGCGGGGGGCGCGCATGCGATTGCCGCGCTCGCGTTCGGCGCCGGGCCTCTTTCTCCCTGCGACGTGATTGTCGGGCCAGGAAACCGCTACGTCACGGCGGCGAAGCAGCTGGTCGCCGGCCGTGTCGCGATCGACATGCTCGCGGGACCAACGGAGCTCGTCATTTTCGCCGACGCGACAGCGTCGCCCGCTACCGTGGCGGCCGATCTGCTCGCGCAAGCGGAGCATGACCCCGATGCGGTGCCGATCCTCGTGTCGCTCGACCCGGGGCTCACCGATCGCGTCGAAGCAGAGCTCGCTCGACAGCTTGTGATCCTTCCCACCGCACCGGTCGCGAGTGAGGCCTTGGTCAATGGAGGCGTGGTGGCCGTCGCGAGCATTGAACAGGGAATTGCGACGTGCGACGCGCTCGCGCCCGAGCACCTGGAGCTGTGCCTTCGGAACGCGGACGCGCTTGCGCCGCGGTTCAGGCATTTCGGCGCGCTATTCATCGGAAGCGCCACGGCGGAGGTATTGGGAGACTACGGCGCGGGTCCGAATCACGTTCTGCCGACCGGCGGGACCGCGCGATCAACCGGCGGGTTGTCGGTCTACACGTTCCTGCGCGTGCGCACGTGGCTGCGCATCGACGACGGAGCGGCAGCACGTCCGCTCGTCGAAGACGCCGCGTGGTTCGGTCGCGTGGAAGGGCTGGAAGGGCATTCGCGGTCCGCCGAGCAACGGTTGGACTGAGAATTATGACGTTTGGGGCGGTTGCTCTTTCGATAGCATGGGTGCGCGGGCACGTTGAGCCCATGCACGGTTCCCGCGCCGTGGCGCTCTTCCTGAGCGTCTGCATGGCCTGCGATAACCCCGTCGGACCATATCGACCGCAGGGCCAGGGTGAGCAAGTGCCGGTCAATCGGCTGATCGAGGACGCGATCAGCGGCGCCGTCGATCGTCATTATTCGTTTGAAGTGACGGCCGGTGGCGAGTACGTGGTGGTCCTGAAGTCACTGCACGGCTTCGTCGGTCTCACTGTGCTGGATCCGGGGACCCAGTATGTCCGTGCGACGATCGGATCGGCACCAGGTCCGACGGCGCTCGAAGACAACCCGTCGACGAACGTTCCCACGTCCCAAACCGGCGTCCTCCTGCTTCAGGCGCAGGTCTTCAACGGTGACACGGCCCGATTCCAGTTCAAGATCATCCCCGTCAACACGCCGCCGGAGATCGCGTCGAGCCATTTCGCGTTGGGCGACACGATCACGGGCGAGACGATCGATCCGCGGTACGATACGGACATCTTCACCGCCCATGCGAACGCAGGACAGATCTTCGCGGCAGCGTTGCAGCCGCTCGGCGCTGATCCAGGGGGTGTAACGCTGTACGTCGAGACCAACGCCGGCCAGTTCGTCGCGTTAGTCCCTGCGGACGTCGAGCCGCTGATGTCTACCGGGCCAATTCCGGCTTCCGTGTCACAAGACTACCGCTTCATCGTTCGGTCGGGGTCCCTCAACTCTTTCATTCGGCACCGCGGTCCGTACAAGGTCTGGTCCTACGTGATCGATCCCGCGCCTGAGCATGTCCCGGTTCCGCTCGTGCCGAACACCGTAGTGAATAGTGAGCGGATCGATGAGCCCAACGACATCGATCAGTTCACACTGGTCGACACGATTGGGGCGGAGTTTCTCGTCTTCTTGCAGGCGTCGCGGCACTACTTCATGCACGTGCGGACTCCTGGAGGCACTCTGATCGGACCGGGAATGGGGATGCAGGTAGATGCCGACACGACGCTGCTTCATCACCCGCTCGGATCCATCAGGCTCGATTCGGCCGGCACTTATGGCGTTCTGGTATTCGGCGGCTTTCCAGGAGAATGGTTGGTGGCCGATACGGGCGCGTACCGCGTGTTGCTGCAGCGGCTCGATCGGCGACCTGAGTTCGCTGCGTCGGCGGTCCAGGTAGGGGATACCGTTCGCGGCGAGGAGATCTATCCCGCTGGAGACATAGACGAGTTTGCGTTGTCCGCCACGCCCGGCGCGCAGCTCAAACCGTGGTATCGCTTAACCGCGACGCCAGTGCCATCCTATGCCGCCGTGGTCTTCGAAGCGGTCGATCCCGCCAGCGGGGCCGTGCTCAGCCAAGGTCCGGTAGCGGCGACGGCCGGCCTTACGCAAGGCCCAGCATTTACCGTTCCCGCGACCGGTACCGTTCGCTTGCGCTTTGGTAGCGGGGACGGTCCTCGCGCCCCATTCGAGTTTACGATTCAGCCTTAATCAGCGCCTACCGCCTCGCGCTTCTCCTGTTTTTGCGGCTCCCGCTTCCCCAGCGACCGCTCGATCTCGCGTGTGATGTGCATCGAGCAGAACTTCGGCCCGCACATCGCGCAGAACTCCGCGCTCTTGAAGTACTCGGCGGGCAGCGCCTCGTCGTGCAGCTCGCGCGCGCGGGCGGGATCGAGCGCCAGGCGGAACTGCTCGTTCCAGTCGAACGCGTAGCGCGCCCGCGATAGCGCATCGTCGCGCTCGGTGGCGCCCGGGCGGCGCCGCGCGATGTTGGCGGCGTGCGCCGCGATCTTGTAGGCGATCACGCCCTCGCGCACCTCCTCGGCGTTCGGCAGGCCGAGGTGCTCCTTGGGCGTCACGTAGCAGAGCATGTCCGCGCCGAACCAGCCGATCATCGCCGCGCCGATCGCCGAGGTGATGTGGTCGTACCCGGGCGCCACGTCCGTCACGAGCGGCCCCAACGTGTAGAACGGCGCTTCGTGACACAGCTCTTTCTCGAGGCGCACGTTCACTTCGATCTGATGCATCGGGATATGGCCGGGACCCTCGATCATCACCTGCACGTCCTTCTGCCACGCCCGTTCGGTCAGCTCACCGAGCACGGTGAGCTCGGCGAGTTGCGCCTTGTCGGTGGCGTCGGCAATCGAGCCGGGCCGCAGTCCGTCGCCCAGCGAGAGCGTCACGTCGTACTCGCGCGCGATGTCGAGCAGCCGGTCGTAGTGCTCGT
>DAIQBJ010000177.1:0-6440 GCA_036781225.1 Gemmatimonadales bacterium
GCCCGAGCTACGCCTGCTTCACCGCTGGCTCGACTCCTGGCGCGGCATGTCAGTCCGCGCGGAAGATCGAATAGACGTCCTGGGATTTGCCGCACCGACGGCCAAGGTCGATGCCACGCTCGACGGAGACGGTACGCCGCACGCGATCGAGATACGACTCGATCTGGTTAGCACTCAGTCCCGACTTGTCCGAGATGCAGTTGATACAGAGCGGTCGATCGATGATCAGTATGGCGATCAGAGCTGCGTATTCCGGCACTATTCTTCCACCTGCGCGGCGCGCGCTGCGCGGCGCGCGCGTACCACACTGCGAGGCAATGAAGGAATCCCACGGCTGGGAGTTCTAGACCGCTACGGATTGACGAGCAAGCCGCGCCGCCGTCGCTCCGCTTCCCAGAGCCCGGCGCAGCCGAGGTGGAAACGGAAGGTGCGTCCGTCGGCCGCCTCGAACTCGTATTCGATTTGAGCCGGTAGGATCGGCACATCGCACGCGACGCATGGCTCGCCAGTTCCGAAGCCGGCGTACATTTTCCTGGGTCCTTCACGAGGCAGGATGCCGGCGTCCATCTTGTCGCTGACCTTCTTCGGGGCATCAGCCGGAAACGGCATCCGCGATTTTCCGATCACCGACGCTCGATGTTTGTCACGTTTCTGCTACGAGGATAGCGGACGCGCCCGACGCAGGACAATACCGTAGAACTACGTATGACAATCGCAGAAGGCGGCACGTTGCGATAGTCTCTCGACGGTGAGCCTGCTGACCGACCTCGACGCCTTCTTCACCGACCACCGCGACTGCGGAGACCTCGACGGTGGCGTCGAACGAGCGAGTGTGGTTGACGTGCTCGTGCGGGGCGCGGAGCGAGCGGCCGGTGGAGACGTCGTGATCCTCGCGGTCGGCGTCGGCGCTGCTCGTAGTAGGCCGTCCGGGCTCGCAATGGTTGCGGTGATAGACCGGTCTGCATAATTCTAGTTAGGCACACGGGACGTGCGATGAGCGAAGACTTCTATTGCGATGAGGCGCTCAGTGGCCGAACGCCGGTCGAAGTCGTAGTAGAGACCGACGACGTTCTTGCCTTTCGCCACACGCGCCCGTTCTGGCCGGTGCACATTGTTGTGGTTCCAAAGAGGCACGTCCCTTCGCTCGTAGACCTCGGCGCCGCCGACGAGGTCCTTCTGCATAAAGTGCTGGCGGTGGTACGCAGAGTTGCCGATGAGGTTACGCGGGAGTACGGAGCGTGCCGCGTCCTGACGAACCTTGGTCGGTACCAGGATTCCAAACACCTGCACTTCCACGTGAACAGCGGTGAACCTCTACGAGCAAACGGTGCCTAACAGGGCCGTTGGAGCGGCCCGCCATGAACGCGCCGTGTCCAGTCGAACACCCCAGCGCCGGCTGCTAACGCCTTTGCGTTAGCCGACGCGGCCCGCAGCAGGAACGGATGACCAGCGGACTGTAAATCAGGATGACCTCCCGGCCGCGCTTGCGAATCCTCCTCGCCGCGCAGATGGCCCATGCTTCCTCCTCGGACCGTAGGTAGACGATCGCTACCAACGCGTGGCGAACCGTCGTCAACGGGCCCTCTCGAGTCATTTGCGCGTTTGCTTCGCACGATCCCTCGGGCGCGCTTCGACGGTACGCCAGCGTGCGCTTGCGTACCGATCCGTGGCCCACTAGCATCGCGCCAGCGGGGAGGTCGGAGTGATGAACCGCCGCGCGTTCGTCACGGGTCTTGGAGCCGTGCTCGTGGTTCCGCTGGTTGCCGAGGCGCAGCAGCCGAAGAAGATGCCTCGAACCGTTGTTCTCACGAACTGCTCGCCCGCACGAGGCGCGCCTAGATACGATCTCACCTTTAAGATTCTCGTTAACCGCGCGCCGCTGTGAAAGAGGCCAAAAATGACGATCGGGATCGCACACCTGAGTCCGGCCCTCTCTGTGATTTTCGGCGTACTGATCCTCCTCATGCCGCGCTTCTTGAATTACTTTGTCGCGATCTACTTGATCCTGGCGGGGTTGCTCGGATTGGGAGCGATCCGATAAGTGCCAGAGGGAAGCTCGTCATCAAAATGAAACCCGCCCGCGCACTCGGCCTCACGATCCCGTCGTCGCTGCTGCTGCGGGCGGATCAGGGATCGAAGTAGCCGATGAAACACGCTACGTGGCTCGCTTCTCGGGGCTGGAACCCCTGCGGGCCAAAGAGGAGAAAAGGATGGCCCCTGTTACCCGTGCGCTGGTGGTGATGTCCTTGCTCGCCTTCGTCACGCCGGGGACGGCGTGGACGATCGACAACGACGTTGTCGGCGTGTGGACCGTCGTGTCAGTCACGTATGGCGAGAGTGTACCTGTTCCATTTTGACGTATGTCGCCTCGAGCCGTACCAGTTGCGTCCGCGCTCGTCTTCCTCGACTATGACGCCTCTAGCTCGGTCGGTGCGCTCCGTTTGAGGAGGGACGGCCATGGCCGATATTCCCGAGACTCGCTACGCCAAGAGCGGCGACACCCACATCGCCTATCAGGTGATCGGCAGCGGACCGCTGGACGTCGTCTGGGTGCCGGGCTTCGTGTCGCACGTCGAGGCTCAGTGGCAGAACCCGGCGTCGGCGCGCATGATGCGCCGGCTCGCCTCGTTCTCGCGCCTGATCATCTTCGACAAGCCCGGGACCGGGATGTCGGATCGCCTCGCGGCCATTCCGACGCTCGAGCAGCGCATGGACAACGTGCGAGCGGTGATGGACGCGGTTGGCTCCGAGCGCGCGGCGTTCTTCGGCATCTCCGAGGGTGGGCCGATGAGCATCTTGTTCGCGGCGACGTATCCGCACCGGACCTCGGCGCTCATTCTCTACGGCACCTATGCGCGACGGATGTGGGCTCCCGATCATCCCTCTGGACGGACCGAGGAAGAGATGCGGCTGATCCTCGAGCGCATGGAGCGCGACTGGGGCAAGGACTTCCATCTCGAAATGTGGGCGCCCAGTATTGCGGCAAACCAGGACGCGCGCCGTGCGGTAGCGGCATACCTCCGGCTCGCCGCAAGCCCGGGTGCCGCGGTCACCACCATTCGGCTCACCTGCGAGATCGACGTGAGGCACGTCCTTCCGGTGATCCGTGTTCCCGCGCTGGTGGTCCACCGCGTGGGCGATCGCGTGACGCGCATCGAGCAGGCGCGCTATCTCGCCGAGCACATCGCGGGTGCCAAGCTCGTCGAATTGCCCGGCGACGATCACATGCCGTGGGTCGGCGGCGGCGACGCGATCATCGACGAGATCGAGGAGTTCCTGACCGGGATTCGCCCCGCGGACACGGACCGGGTGCTGGCGACGATCCTCTTCACCGACATCGTCGGCTCGACCGAGCGGGCGATGGCGCTCGGGGATCGCCGTTGGCGCGAGCTGCTCGAGCAGTATTACGGCGTGGCCCGCCGCGAGCTCAGCCGCTTCCGGGGCCGCGAGATCGACACGGCTGGCGACGGGCTCTTCGCAGCGTTCGACGGCCCCGCCCGCGCAATCCGGTGCGCCTGCCGGATCCGCGACGAGGTCCGCTCGCTCGGCCTCGAGGTGCGCAGCGGGCTCCACGCCGGCGAATGCGAAGTGGTCGGCGACAAGATCACGGGCATTGCGGTCCACATCGGCGCCCGCGTGGCGGCGGCGGCGGCCGCGGGTGACGTCTGCGTGTCCAGCACCGTCAAGGACCTCGTGGCTGGCTCCGGGATCGGCTTCAAGGATCGCGGAACGCACGCGCTCAAGGGGTTGCCGGGCGATTGGCCGCTCTACGTGGTGGCCGGCGCCGCGTGATGGTTCTGTTCTTGGCTGCCTGAGCTTCACCCAGGAATTACCCAGGAAGTTGCTCCCAACGAGAGCCAAAGAGCCCCAAAGGCGACGACGTGAGAAGCGCTAATTTACGAGGCGTTGTTTGTGGCGCCCCGGCTCCAGTGACGATTTGAAAAGGGCTCATAACCCAAAGGTCGCTGGTTCAAATCCAGCCCCCGCAACCATAGACGACGAAGGTGTTAGCGGACGTTGAGGCCGCTAACCCCTTTCGTTTTGTCCGTGTTTGTCCGTGTATGCTCGAAGTCGTGATGAAAGAGGTGTAATTCAACGGTCGTAGTACAGCGCGGCGCGGCTCAGCCCAAGTCTGCCTGCCGGGTCGGCGGCGTCGTGCGGTCGTCCGGTGGGACGGTGACGCGGTCTCCGTTTGTTTACCGAACGCAACGGAGTGGGAACGACGAGAGGCGATAGCGCGTGTGACGGAGGCACGTTTCTGGAGGCGGGTGACGTAGCCTAGAAACCCGCCCGTCCCCGATAGGCAAGGGCAGGCGGGGAGTTCCAACGCATCAGCCCGTTCGTTGCGCTATCGATGGGACCGCCGAGTCGGTCGGCAGAGCGCCAACGTAGGCGGTCGTCTTCGTCATGGCATCCCGTAGGTCGGCGTCCGAGACGATGTTGTATCTGTCGAAAACAGCGCGCGTCCGGTGCCCGCTGATCCGCACTAGTGGCTTGCGGCGCGACTATTCGCCGATCTCAACTGGTCGGCTGGACGAAGCGCTCTGCGCACGCTTCGGCGAAACGATGCTCAAGGCACCGCACGCGATCCAGTGGCTCTCGGACAACAGGCCGCAGCTGTCTCTACGTAGTCATCGTTCACGTCGGGAGGAGCTAAGCTGCCGACCGAGCCGTGCGACAAGAGCATTCCGCGAATTTCCCCTTGACGGGCAACGACCAGCGTGAAAAACATTTGCCTCGCGCGATTGAAAGAGTGTCAGCCGCCGAACAGCGTAGCTGCGGGGGAACCAGATGTCCGCCAGACATTGCCCTGACGAAGCCGCTCACGATGCCCATTGACGAATTCTGGATTTGAGCGGAAGTTCCTGCGCCTACGGCTCGGGAGGCCTCGCGTGATCCCAAGTTGTAGCCAAGCGCGGTAGTGTGGGTCGGCGGTCGTATAGGACCAAGGCCTAATTGCTAAGCCTGAAGCCCTGAGAATAGGGTGCTCGATCTATTGATCGGAAACCTTCGACATGTCCGCACGGTGTTATCCACCCAACCGTCCGTCAAAACTTTGCCGGTTATTTCATGTTGAGCACCGCTGACGGCGAAGCTATCTCTGCGGTCCTGGCCGGAGTCGCGAGGGCGGCTGCTGCGCTGACACGACCGTCCGTCGCCGCCGTGTGGATCGCTGACGAGGGCACGCGCTCCCTGAAGATCGGGGCGCTCGGTGGAGACCCTGCGGGCAGCCTCCCGATCACTGTCCTCGCCTTTGGTCAGGGCGGGATAGGTTGGGTCGCTGCCACGCGGGCCGCACTCGAGGTTGACGACCTGTGTGCTGATTCGCGTTTTCTTTTCCGCCACTGGTGGTGGAGCCATGGGCTTTCGAGCTTCCTCGGTCTTCCCATAGTGCTCGAGGATCGGCTGCTTGGTGTGCTCTCGCTGAACAGCGCTCGGCCGCTGCGGCCGACCCCCGAGGAGCGCGATCAATTAGCCGGGCTGGTCAACCAGGCCGCGACAGCTCTCCTCCAGGCCGCGACGGCTCTCCTCGACATTCAGCTCGACGCCGCCGAGAGGGTGCGGCGCGGAGAAGTCGCGGCACGTTCCGCTGCGCCTACGGTACCCCTCCGGTTCGAGGACCTTCTTGCCCGCCTCTCGAACACCTTCGGCCACCTGCCCAGCCACAAGGTTGAGACCGCCTTTGAAACCTCGCTCCAACAGCTCGGACAGTTCCTTGAGCTCGACCGAGTCGCGCTCTATCGTCTCTCCCGGGACGCCCAGGAGTTCGTGGTCGCCTACTCATGGAGCGCGCCCGGAGTGTGGCCCCTGCCGCGCGTCAGCCCGGGCCAAGACTTTCCCTGGATCACTTCGCAGATCCTCCAGGAACAAACCGTCGCCTTCTCCCGCCCTGAAGAGTTACCTGCCGAAGGGGTGCGCGACGCCGAGACGTTCCGTCGGCGGGCGGTCCGCTCGAACCTCGCCATCCCGATGATCGCGGGGGCTCGTGTCCTCGGTTGCCTCGTCTGCGTGACACTCACGGTTGAGCGGGCCTGGCCCGACGAGCTGGTGCAGCGCCTGCGGCTTGTCGGCGAGGTCTTCGCGAACGCGCTTGCGCAGAAAGAGGCGGATGACGCTGCGCGCGAGAGCGAGCTGATGAAGTCGGCCATCCTCGCCTCCCTCAGCAGCAACGTCGCCGTGCTGGATCGTGAGGGCCGGATCGTCATCGTCAACGACGGGTGGCTGCGCTTCGCGCGCGAGAATGGCGGGCCTCCGGAGGCTGGCGTCGGCGCCAACTATCTTGACGTCTGCCGGCACGTCACCGGGGAAGATGCGCCCGTTGCCACCGAGGCGCTCGCCGGGATCGAGGCGGTGCTCAACGGGTCCAGAGCGAGCTTCATGCTGGAGTATTTGTGTCGTGTGCCGGGCGGCGACCGCTGGTTCACGATCTCCGTGGTCCC
>DAIQBJ010000178.1:0-6435 GCA_036781225.1 Gemmatimonadales bacterium
AGCCGGTCGCATCGACCACCGCGCCGGCCGGCGTATCGGGACACTTGTCGAGGCCGTCCCAGACGTTGTCATGGTCGGAGTCGATCGGGCATCCTGTCGCATCGACGGTGGCGCCGACCGGCGTGTTCGGACACTTGTCGAGGCCGTCGTTCACGCCGTCGCTATCGGAATCAGGCGGGCAACCCTTCGCGTCGACCGCTACACCGGGCGGCGTGTCGGGGCATTGATCGATGCCGTCGAACACCTTGTCGCCGTCGGAGTCGTGCGGGCAGCCTTTCGCATCGACGGTCGCTCCGGCGGGTGTGTTCGGGCAGGCATCAATACCGTTCACGACGCCGTCTTTGTCGTCATCGACGGGGCAGCCTTTGCTATCGACCTTCGCGCCCGCCGGTGTGCCCGGGCAGGCGTCTTTCTTGTCCGAGACGCCGTCGTGGTCCTCGTCGGCCGACGGAGCGCCGCCGCCCGACTGGAAGAACGACAGCCCCGCCGATCCCACGATGTGGGTCACGCTGCCAGTGGCAAACGTGCTTTTTGTCTGGGATGTGTAGATGCCGCGTGCTTCAAGCCGCAGGGCCACGCGCGAGCTGAGGAAGAATTTCGCTCCGGCTCCCCCATGGAAACCGCCATCCGTGAAGTCGTACGGGGCCGCATTGCCGAAATCGAGTCGTGAGTAACCGCCAAGAACGAACAGCGACATCCGGTCTTTGTTGAATGGATACGCGATGACACTCGCCGCCCCGATGATCGGGGAAAGCTCGCCCGACGTCAGGCCCGTTACGGGTTGCTGGAACAGGGCTTCGACTTCGAGACTGACCTTCGAGTTCAAGGCGTAAGCGAACCGCGCGCCGCCCCCGGGTTCGTTCCCCAGGCCGGTGAAGGCCTTGTCGTATTTCGTATACGCCCCGAACAACCCCACCTCGTAGCGGCGCGGGTTCTGCGCCGCTACGGGTGAGATGACCGAGCACGCCAGGGCGACTATGAGCAGTACGGCCGCAAGTTGCCTCACAAGTCCTTCCTCCAGCTCAGTTGAGCTTCCGCAGCTCCACGCGGCGGTTCAACGCACGGCCGTCCGCGGTCGTGTTCGGCGCGACCGGCTGCGTCGGGCCGTACCCCTTTGCGATCATGCGATCGGGCGTCACGCCCTTGCTCGCCAGATAGGTGCGCACCGCGTCCGCACGAGCCTGGGACAGGCGCGTGTTGGTGGCCACCGATCCCGTGTTATCCGTGTGACCGGCGATCTCGATCCTGATGTCGGGGTTGCCGAGCAGCGACGCCACGACGAGATCGAGAATCGTGTAGGAATCCGGTTTGAGCGTGGACCGGCCCGGCTCGAACGTCACACCGCGCAGGACCAGCGACGTCTTGGCCTCCGGGAACAGAATCGGGCAGCCCGCCGAGTCGACCCGCGTTCCCACAGCCGTACCCGGGCACTTGTCTTTTCTATCGTCTACGCCGTCGTTATCGCTGTCGATGACGCGCTGGCAACCGACCGCATCGACTTCGATGCCCGCTGGAGTGCTGGGGCACTTGTCGAGGCCATCCGGGACGCCATCGTGATCGCCGTCGATCGGACAGCCGGTCGCGTCGACATGAACGCCTCCGGCCGTCGACGTGGCTGGGCACTTGTCGATGCCGTCATAGACCCCATCGCTGTCCGAATCCTTGGGGCATCCGCGCGCGTCGACTTCGGCGCCCTCGACTGTATTCGGGCAGGCGTCGATACCGTTGTAGACGCCGTCCTTATCGGAGTCACTCGGACATCCCTTCGCGTCCACCGTGGCGCCGGCGGGTGTATTGGGGCAGGCATCTTTTTTATCGTCTACGGCATCGCCATCCGCGTCGTGGAAGGCGCTCGGTCCGGTGAAAATCGCGAGGCCGGCAGATGCAACGATGTGACCGGCCCAGCCTCCACCGGTGTGGTGCGTGTTGGGGGCATAGATGGCGCGGCCTTCGAGGCGCAGCGCCGTCCGTTCATTCAAAAAGATCCTGTCGCCCATGCCGCCATGAACAGCGTTGTCATCGAAGGTGTATGCGGCGTTGTCCGTGAAGCTCATCCGGGAGTACCCACCCAGGACATAGAACAGGTTCTTGGGACTGCCGAAGTTGAAAACGACGCTGCCGCCACCAAGGCTCAGCGTCGCGGGGCCGCCGCCCGATGTGGACGATGGCTGCTGGTATCCGACGTCGAACTCAAAGCCCACCGTCGGGTTGAAGAAATAGCCCAACCGGCCACCGCCGCCGATCTGGTTGTCGAGCTGGAACGCCCGATCGTAGCGGGTGAACGATCCGAACGCTCCGAATTCGAACTGATGGCTGTGCTGGGCTGCGCAAAGAGTGGGAAGGACAAGGAGGCAGAGCACCAGCAGAATCGTTTGGGGGCGCATATCTCTCCCTGGTTAGCGGCGATCCACTTTAATAATCGGCGTCTCCTTCAGAAACCCCATGCGCAGCTGCGGCGCGTCTGAGTGGTCAAATCGAGCCCACCGACCACCAGCCCGCGGGCCGTTCCATCCGTCTCCCGCCAGCTGACTCCCGCCGAGCCGATCAAGGTGCCCGCGGTTGCCGTCAGGCACTGCAGATCGGAGATCCGGTTCGTGCCCACCGGGCCCGCGAACGGACCCAGCGCACTATCGGTGACCGTCGCCGCGATCGTCTCGGCAGCGTTGCTCGATGCGCCGGCATACATCCCGCCGACTGCCAGGGCCGTAGGACCAAGGTCGAGTAACGCAAACTGAGAGCGGCCGTCGGGCAGGAGGTTGCCGGCGGTCCCCCAGGCACCCGTGAAGAATCCGGACAGCGGGCTCACCGCCGCTGTATCCCCCGTCACAAGCCTGGATGTTCCAGCATCCGTGCCCCCTCCCGGGGACACACTGTCGGCGACCCCCCCCAGCGCCACCACCCAGGCGTCACGGGCCACCCCCCCGCCGAAGGCCCGCGCGCCGGGCGCCGAGGGCGCGACGTACCAGCCGTCGATGTGTCCATCCGGACCAATCCGGCCCACATAGACGCTCGTTTGCGGGATCCCCGCCGCGTCGGTCCCGCCGATGACGTAAACCCGGCCGCGGCGAACGACCGCGATCGCGCCCGCGCGGGGTGCGGGCAACGGCTCGAGAAACACGAATCGCGCGCTCACACTGTCGGGGGTCACGCTGGCGCCCAGCACGGATGCCTGCGCGATGCCGGCCCGGTCGATGCCGCCAATCACGTACATCGCAAGGCCTGGGAACCGTGAGTTGTACGGTGTGGCGACGGTCGCCGCGGCAAACGCGCGGGGGACGGGAAGCACCCGGCTGCGCGTCTGATCGGACGTGTCGCGCTGGCGCGTCCAGGGCTCGATGGCACCTGCCCCACCGTCGAGTACCCGCGCGAGATAGACGCCGGAATCAGCTGTCATCAGCCGCGGCTCAGCGCCGCCCGCCGCATAGAGCGTGGTGCGCAGACCGCTGCCGCTCGGGACTGTGGCCGCGGTCAACGCGATGCCGGATGGTGCGCCCGGGTAGGCCTCGCGCGCGGCCCACGTCAGTGCGGCGGGATCGAAGGATGGGCGGGGCAGGACGTGGAGTGTGGCGATAACCTCGGTTCCCGCCGCGGTGATGACGTCGAGTGCCTCGCGCCCGAGGGCCGCGGAGTCTGGAACCACGGTGGTGATCGTGAATGGCGTCCACGCGGAATCGGCGACGATCCCCTCGACAAACCCGCCGCCGATGCGCGTGAACCGAACGGTACCGCGGTCGCTGCCGAAGCCAAATCCTTCGATCGCCATCCGCTCGCCGCGAGAGACAAACGGCTCGATCGCGCCGGCGACGTAGTCGATCCTCGCCGACGGTGTGCTGCTCGAGGTGTCGTTCCCGCAGCCGGCGCCCGTCGCGACGGCGACGGCCAGGGCCGCGAGGCCCAGCTTACGGATGACCGTTGCCCCCGCGAATGAATCGGACGGCTTGCGACAACTGCTCGGCAAGTGCGGACAACTGCGTGGCGCCATGGGCGAGATCTTGGATCGCTCGGAGCTGCTCGGCGGCCGCGGCGGCGACCGCTTCGGTTTCCTGCGTAGAGGTCTGGGCGCCGCCGCGAGCCCGCTCCAGCGTCTCGGTGATTTTCGTCGCGAGCTCGGCGCTGTGGCGGCCGATCTCGGCGACCTGCTTGCCGGCGCGCGCCGTCTCCAGCGCCGCGTCGGCGATGCGGTCGAGGTCTTGTACCCACGCGGCGGAGTTCTGGACGACCTGGCCGAGGTCGCCGCGGATGCGCTCGATGAGCTGGGCAGCGCGGTCCAGCGCGCGACGCGTGTCCTGTACCGACTTGCCGACGTTGCGCGCTTCGCGGCCGCTCGCTTCGGCAAGCTTGTGAACTTCGTCTGCCACGACGGCGAAGCCGCGTCCGTGAACACCGGCGCGCGCCGCTTCGATCGTGGCATTGAGGGCGAGGAGGTTCGTCTGGTTCGCCACGAAACCGATCGTCTCTGAGAATTTCTCGACCTGTGCCGCCACTTCGCGGAGGCGGCCCACTTCGGCCGCGCTTTCCTCTGTAGTAGCGCCGAGGTCCGTCAGTTGGCGCACGGCTTCCTGGGTGCCTGTACGGACCCGATCCGCGATCTTTTCCATTTGCGAGCCCGCTTCGCGGGTGTGATCGCCTGCCGCGGCGAGCTGGGCCGCGCTGTCCTTGAGCTGTCCCGCCTCGCGCGCCGCGGTGCTCACGAGCGCAGCTGCCTGCCCCGCCCCCTGACTGGCGCGCTGCGCGGAGGCTGCCACCTCCTGGCTCGACGCGTGGATCTCTTCGGCCGTCGCCGTGAGCGTCTGGACGTACTGCGTCGTTTGGTCGGAGGCGCCCGTCACCGGTCGCAGCGAGCCGTCGATCGCGACCATGAGCGCGAGCTGGGGAGCGAGCAGTTCCAGCAGATCGCCATCCGACTCGCGGTACATGGCGGGATCCGAGTGCCGCACACTCCACAAGCCGACCAGGCTGCCGCCGTGATACAATGGCACGAGCATTTCCGATCCCGGAGTCTCGGCACCCGGTACGACGACCTGGTCTCTCGCCAGCCCATGCGCAACCACCGCTCGTCGCAGGCGGACCGCCTCCCCTGTGAGCCCGGCGTCCGAGTCGAAACGGAAGGCGGCGCCTGTCTGGGCGGCAGTATCGACGACGAGCTCCATTTCGCGGGTCCGCGGATCGTAGCGGGCAAAGCCCATGTGCTCCCAAGGCACGAGCTGGCGCGTGAGCTCCTGCACGCGCTTGAAGCTGCGGCTCAGGGTCAGCTCCGCGGCAATGACCTGCGCAAGTCGCTGGATCAGATTCAACTCGTCGGCCCGCACGCCAAGGCGCAGCACGTGCAGGCTGCCCGCGGTCGTGAGCGCGAGCGCCGCGCCGAGCAACAGGCGCGGACTGATCGGCATGGTCGCATGCAGCAGTCCAAGCCACGCGAAGGCGAGCGCGGCGGACACCAGATAGACGATCGACTCCCAGCGCATCGTGAGCCGTGCATCTACCCATGCGATGGTCTGCCCGAGGGCGAGCTCGAGATAGAAGGTGCCGTTGACGAGCATGGGCAGCAGCACGAGAGTGAGCGCGAGCGGCGCGAGGTTGTCCACTGCGAGCGCGCCTGCGCCGGCTTCGCCGCCGACGCGTGCGTACATCAATCCGACGAACGTCGAACCGGCCGTCAGATGCGCCGCGTTGCCGAGTGCCCCGCGCAGCGGCAGCCGGCGCAGCAGGACGTCACCAACGAGCATCGCGAACGGGGCCACGATCGCGGCAAACGCCCATCCCCGCTCGAGGATGGCGAACAACATCACGCCGATGACGTAGGAGGAGAAGCCATTGCCTGGCAACGCGATGCCGTAGCGTCGCGTCATCGCCCCGATGAGGACGAGCAGCGCTCCCGCGAGCGGCAGGTTCGGGCCGGCCGGCACTCTTCCACTGGTGTAGGCGATGATCCCGGCACCGAAGCTGGCGAGTGCGGCGAGAGAAACGGCGAAGCGGACAATCAGCGCTGGCCGCATGAGCGTGTGGCGCAAGGTCGGCGCCGTGGCGCGGTGTGTCAAGCGCGACTATCGTTCACGCCATGACCGTCACCATCGAATTCTGCGTCATCTGAAACTACGAGCCACGGGCCACCGGTCTGGCGGCCGAGATTCGCAAGACATACCCCCACGCTGAGATTCGCCTGGTGCAATCCTCCGGCGGTGTCTTTGAAGTGGATCTCGACGGCAAGCGTGTGTTCTCCAAGAAATCCGCCAAACGCCACGCCGAACCCGGCGAGGTGATGCGTCTGATCCGCGAGGCAGTCCCCGGCAAGCAGTGAGAATCGCTCTCTCCACCGGGGGTGGCGACGCCCCCGGCCTCAACGCCGTTATCCGCGCCGCCGTGCTGACCGCCGTCCACCGCGGTTGGGAGTGCCTGGGGGTCCGGCGGGGGTTCGGCAGCCTGCTCGGAGAGTCC
>DAIQBJ010000179.1:0-6424 GCA_036781225.1 Gemmatimonadales bacterium
GCGCCTGAGCCCTTGGTTGCATCGGCGCCCTCCCCGGAATTTCCGTTCGGACTCGGTTTGAAGGCGTTGTTGGAACGCCAGGTCCCAACCCTTCCCTCCAAGCCGCGTGGGATCAATATAGGGCCCGGCCAAAACCGCGCAAGTGCCGATGTTTCTTCGGGTTAGCTCACTTCAGTGTGCATCGTCTGTGGAGAGTAAAGACCGTGCCATCAACTCGTTCCAGACTTCGTCCACACGATGTGGAGTTGTGAATCCACAGTGCGCACGTTCCCACATCGGGGTATTTAGCCCTCTATTGCCACCTCGCAGTAGGCAAACGGCTGATCTGTATCGGCGGGGATGAACAAGAAACCGGCACCGCTCGTCGCAAACCAGCCCGCGAGCAATTGCGTGGAGCGTCCGACGGCAGGTTCCGAGAATAGTGCTTGCGTCCAGCGACGAATGTGACGCAGCTCGGGCGCGCGACGTGATAACAAACTCAGCGCCGCGCCCAGGCCGTGTGTAGCTCTTAGAAAGTGCGCGATGGCGTGGCCGCGTTGTGCAAAAATGTAGGAGCGGACTCCCGGCTCATCGTACAGCAAAGTACCTTCGTATGGATCGGCGGGCGGTGCATCCATGCGGGGGCCGAAGTAGACGAAGACTCGCGCATCACCGTCTCGCCGCTCGACGACAATCGCCGCGGAATCGGGGCTGAGACGCGCGGCATGAACGAGATCTTCCGCAGCGAGTATGCCGACCTGCGCGGTCCACTCGAGCGCGGCGAGTGCTTGATCGAGCGGCAGCCCCACCGCGTCGTCGTAGGCGATGAGACGCGGAGCTTCACCGGCGCGCAGGAAGAAATGCGCGAGCGCGTCGGCGCGATCTTCAAATGTCCGCATAACGCGGGAGGTTGCGGGCGCGGCCATTTGAGGATAATAACGGAGCAGGAATTCAACTGTTAGAGGAGTCGCTTGGAGATGCTGGCTGGAATCGTGATGGTGATCACCGCCGTGGCGCACCCGCTCGGGCCGCAGGACACGACGCACAAGGACAGCGTGCCCGTGATTCCTGTTGTCGCGCCCGCGCCTCCCCCGCCCGTTCCGCCCCAGACGCCGGTGCCGCCCGCGGCGCCCGCGCCGACGCTCGAGCAGACGCGTTATATGGAGGGCCTGAAGACCGCGACACGTGGCATCGCCCAGCTGCGTGACGGATTGAACCGCGTGACGCGCACCCAGCAGGCCGATTCGGTTACCCGCCTCCACGCGGCCCGCCGCCTCGGCGGGCTGTGCACCAGTGCCCGCTCGTTCATTTTGAGCGGCCGGCCCAAGATGGCGCCGGCGGCCTATACCGATTCGTTGCGCATCCTGGCCAAGCAATTGTCGACTCGGCTCGATTCGCTGAACGCAGCGCTGCCGGCCTGTGAGAAGGGCGCGGGGCGGGATCCCACGACGGTCGCGACCGCCTTGACCAAGAAACTGGCCGCCTATGATGACGCCTTGCTCGCGTTCAAGAACGCCCAAGCCGCGTTGAATAAGCCCGACAGCACCAAGACAGTCAGCCAACAGTAGTCCTGTAAGTCACGGCGCTACAATATGTTAGTTGCTGCCAGCCTGCCATTGCCGCAGCAGGTCCGCGACGGCTTGGCGCGTATCGGCGAATTTGAGTCCTGAGCCAACAGCCTGAAGTCGCGGCTGACCCATGGCCCGCGGCAGCGAGAAGCGGAACGCCTCCAGCGCCCATCGCCGGACGTAACTCCGGTCGTCGTCCAAGTGCTTCACCAGCAGATCGAGGGCGCGACCACTGCCACGGCCGCCCAGCGCCGCGAGGACATGCAGCGCGAAACGATCCTGTCCGGCGCGCGCCTCAATCGAGTCGATCAACGTTGTGTCCCCGCTCGCCGCGATCATGCGGTAGGCGGCGATCTGTATCGCGTCGCGGTACGAGGGCGTCGCCAGCGCCTGCAGGACGATGGCGCGTCGACTGGCGGTATCGGTGAGGGCCATGGCCGTCACCGCCGCCGCCCGGACGACGTCGCTCGAATCGTTGGTCCAGGCTCGGCGGGCGAGCGCGGCGGCCTGTGAACCGCCCAGGCCGCCGAGCGCCTCGACCGCGGCGGCGCGGACTTGGGCCGATGTATCCGTGGTCCCCGCCTGGAGCGGCGGCAGCGCCACCGCCTGTGGGAAGGTTGCGAGCGCCCCGATTGCCGCGGCGCGCACGAGGAAGTAGTCGGCGCCGGTCGCCGCCTGGGCGAGTGCTGCACCGGCCGCGGGGTCCCTGGGACGCTGGCTCAGCTGTGCGATGACCCAGTGCCGATTCCACAGGTTCCGATCACGCTGGAGCTGCGCTGCGAGCCAGGCTGTGGGTTGGTCGAAGCTCAGATGCTTCAGGATCGCGTTCCCGTCATCGAAAACCACCATCGTTGGGGCGGTTTTCACATCCCGAACCACGATCGTGTCCTGTCGTCGCGCTAACTGGGCGCGTGCAGTCACGTCTCCGGCCGCCGTGCCGACGCGTATTGTCACCGGCATGCGAAACGCTGCAGGCGTCGTGTAGCGAACGCCGCTGGTGTCTGCCTTGGAGGAATCCTGCTGCACCTGCTGGGCGACGAGCGTTAAAGTGGACGTGCTCGAGTCGTATCTGGCCGCAACCAAGAACTCGGGATAGCCCGCCTGATAGATCCACTGATCCCAAAACCAATCGAGGTTCTCGCCCGTGGCGTCGAGCACGGCCTGGCGGAAGTCGTCGGTGGTCGCGTTGCCGAGAGCATGGTCAACCAGATAACGGTTGACCGACGCCCAGAAGCGTTGCTCGCCCAGGTACTGCTTCAGCATCTGGAGGACGAGCGCGCCCTTGGGATAGATGTTGTTGGAGGCGAGTGCCGCCAGCGGCATACGTCGATCGTGGTCGATCTGGATGAATTGGTTGTACTCGTCGAGGTAGTAGTCTTCCTCCGCTCGGGCGCCCAGTCTGCGGCCCCAGTATTGCCCGGGCATGAACTCAGCGAACCCCTCATTGAGCCACATGTTCGCCCAGTTCTCGGTTGTGACGTAGTCGCCGAACCACTGGTGTGCGAGCTCGTGGGGAATGAGGATCCACTGGTACCACGGCCTGTCCTGGTAGTCGCGCGCTCGCGGGAGCCAATCGACGAGGGTTGTGGCGCTGACGTTCTCCATTCCGCCAAAGAAGTCGGCGACGGTCGTCTGCGCGTACTTGGACCAGGGGTAGTTGACGCCCGTGAGGCGAGAATACGTATCGATCATGTCCGGCGTCGGCTTGAACAATGAGCGCGCTAGGCTCGAGTCCTCGTGGTAGACGTAGTAATCGACGGGTGTCGTCCGCCACGTGTCGTGAATCCTGGCGAGCGGCGCGACAATGATCGAGACGAGATACGTTGCGGTTGGCCTGTCCTGCAGCCAGTCGAGAGTGCGTGACCCGTCCTTGGCAGTGACGTCGGAGACCAGCCGGCCGTTGGAAACACAGGTCATCCCCTTGGGAACAGTCGCCACGACTTCCCATGTCATCTTGTCGTTGGGAAAGTCATAGGTGGGAAACCACAGATGATTGTTGTCGTCCTCTCCCTGGCTCCAGACTTGGCGAGGACGGTGGGCACGGCCCTCCGGATTGATGAACGTCAGGCCGCCGCCGTTCGTGACAACGCCATGGTAGGTGACCCTGAATCGTGCCGTATCGCCGAAGCCGATCGGCTTAGGCAAGAACACGACCAGGGTGTCACCGTGTCGAGCAGTGCGCAGGTCCCCCCCGCCCCCCCCACCCCCACCGCCCGCCCCCGTCACCGTGCGAATCTGGAGTTTGGCACCCGCGTCCAGAATCACGGAATCGAGTCCTGGCCGGCGCGCGACGAGCGTAGTCGTCACTCGCCCGTCGAACGAGGTCGAATCCCAATCGAAGTTCGAAACTTCGATGCGCTGGTGGATCAGGTCGTAGTCATGCGACCGGGTATAGTGGTCATTGGCGATTCGTTCGGTATTGGTCTGCGCGGTGAGCGGAGCGCCTGCCCAGCAGGCCGCCAACAGCGCGTGGATAAGGCGCATCGTTTTTCCTCATATCCGAGGTGGGCCCGGAATCTATCTGCAGCGTGTGTTGTGACTGGTGCTGCGATACTGTCGCCATACTGCCTGTAAGACTTATCGGCAGGCCTGATTGACAGGCCCCCGCGGGTTCCATACTTTTGCCCGCGGTTCAAGCATACGTGGCACCGTCACTGGCTGTCTGCGCTTCCGCGAGGACCAAATGTCTCGCGGATTTTTGCTTTGAGCCCGTCCTACGCCGCGGTGGCGTGGGTCGTTCCAGTCCGGGGCCGTGCCCCATTGTGCAGAGGTTAGAACAGTATGGCTAAGGGTAAGGTGAAGTGGTTCAACGACGCGAAGGGCTTTGGCTTTATCGCGCAGGAGTCGGGTCCGGACGTGTTCGTCCACTTCACAGCGATCCAGGCTGAGGGCTTCCGCAGCCTCGCCGAGGGCGACAACGTGGAGTTTGACGTCGCTCAGGGTCCAAAAGGTCTGCAGGCGCAGAACGTTCGGAAGGTCTGAGCGCTCCCCTCAGGGAAAACGGGCCCGGGTCACACCGGGCCCGTTTGCGTTTCATATATTGGCGCATGACCCCACTCCTCCTTCTGCTGCTGGTGGTCCAGGTAGCCCCCGGTGGGCCCCCGGCCCCCGCACCGGGTGCGGCCCCTTCAGCCACCGCGAAGCCTGCCGCTGAGGCGTTTAGTTATCGCGGATTTGCGCCCGGGATGCCGTACCGCGACTTCGCCACCAAGGCGCGGGCGATGGCAAGACCCAAGGAGATTCTCGGCTGCCAAACGATGAAGAGCACCGCTCAGGTCATGGACTGCGGCGTACGCGTTCGCGACCCCTCCGACAGCGCCGCGTTCTATCTCAGCGCCAATGTGATCGAGGGTCGGACGTCGGTGATCTCATTCATCGATTCGGGCAAGGTGTCGCTGCTCAAGCGGCGCCAGAACGACATGCGCAAGCAGCTCGGGCATCCCACGCGGCGCGAGCGCAGCATGTGGGAGTGGACCAATGGCCGCCGCTTTATTCGCCTCAACTGGCGAGGGGGCCAGGATTGGCGGGTCGTGTCGATCACGCTCAACGACCTCGATGTGATGAACCGGATCGCGAGCTACGTTCCGCCGCCGAAATCAAAACCGCGTAAGCCGTGAGCCGTGCGCCGGACGACTCTGACCCCGGCGCACGTTTCACATCGTAGCCTTCACGAGTTCTTCGGCGAGCTTCCCGATTCCCTGAGCACCGACAAGCTGATCGATCCAGCGAGGCGGCAGCGCCGTCTCTCCATGACGCGCGCCGAGCAGTGCACCTGCGACGGCCGCATTGGTGTCGGTGTCCCCACCCGCCTGCGCGAGATGGGTGAGCGATTCTTCGAGCGTGCGATCGTGCGCGACGAACCAGAACGCAATTTCGACACAGTGAACGACGTATCCCGTCTCGCCCGCGCGCGTGATCGGAAGGTCGCTTTCCCCTTCCCGCGGCACGCGATGGATGGCGTCGCGCAGCACGCGGGGCGCACGATCGCCGATCCGGTGCAGGACTTCCTCGATGAAATAGATGTTGCCGTGCAGGAGCTCCCGCGCGGCGAGGTTGACCGCCGCCGCCGCCCACGTGCACCGCTCGCCGGCATGGGTGATCGCCGCCTGCTGCGTCGAGACCCGAATCAGCCGATCGAGATCGTCGTGGTAGCGCAGCGCAACCGGGACGCACCGCATGACGCTCCCGTTCCCCGCCGAACGGCTCGGACTCTCCTGATGCGCCAGGCGACCGGCCTCGAACGGCTCTTTCCCGCGATCGATCAGGGTGAGCGCGCGCTTGGTCGTCCAGCCGATGCCCCGACCGTCCACCTTCATCCATTTCACCCAGCGGCGCGCCACGTCGGCCGCGTCAAACCCCTTCGCCGCGAGCAGCGACTCGCCGAGCAGCAGCGCCATTGCGGCGTCATCGTCGTAGGGAGAGTTCTTGGGTGGGGGTGCGAGGTCGTGCAGGCCATTCGGGAAGGCGTCCCGGATCGCCTCCGATTCCATGCCCTCCGTCGGGACACCCAGCTGATTGCCGGCAACCAGGCCCAGCAACGCGCCTCGAGCGCGGGAGACGAGCTGTGGGTCCATTGGCTCACAAATTAATGGGAATCGTCCTGGCCGTGGCCGGCACCTATCTCGTCCTCCTGCTCGCACTGTGGATGATGCAGGAGCGGATCACGTTTCCCGCCCCGAAGGCACCGCTACCGGATCCGGTACAGACACTCGGTTACGGTGAACGCATCGAGTTGAAGATGCAGGATGGGACGAACCTCGTCGGCTGGTATGTGCCGCCCCTTCGCCGCCCCTCGCCGCCCTTCGCCGCCGTCTTATGGTTCTACGGCAACGGCGAAACAATCGCAGCGATTTGGCCGATCATCCGCGACTTCCGTC
>DAIQBJ010000180.1:0-6361 GCA_036781225.1 Gemmatimonadales bacterium
GCGGCGACGATCAGGATGGCCGCGTTGATGAACAGCGCGAACGACAGCGCCACGGTGGAGTCGATGAAGGCAAACTTCACCGCCTCCCGCTTGCCGGCGTTCGTCTCCTCGTAACTGCGGGTCTGCACCACCGACGAATGCAGATAGAGGTTGTGCGGCATCACCGTCGCGCCGAGGATGCCGATCGCGATGTAGAGCTTGTCGGGATCGGTGAGGATGGAGGCGCTGGGCAGGAACCCGGCGAACATGTCGCTGGGATTCGGCTTGGCAATCAGAATCTCGAACAGGAAGCAGCCGGCGATCGTCGCGATCAAGGCGACGACCAGCGCCTCGAGCAGCCGGAATCCCTTTTGCTGCATGTACAGCACGATCAGGACGTCGAGCGACGTGATCGCGATGCCCCACGGCAGCGGAATGTCGAACAACAGATTGAGCGCGATCGCCGAGCCGATGACTTCCGCGAGATCGCATGCGGCGATGGCGATCTCGCAGATCACCCACAGGAAGAACGACACCGGCCTGGAGTAGTGATCGCGACATGCCTGCGCGAGGTCACGGCCCGAGACGATGCCGAGCTTGGCCGCGAGCCCCTGCAGCAGAATCGCCATCAGGTTGGAAAGCAGAATGACCGTCAGCAGTGTGTAGCCGAAGCGCGCGCCGCCGGCTAGATCGGTCGCCCAGTTGCCGGGATCCATGTAGCCGACCGCGACCAGATAGCCGGGTCCCGCAAAGGCGAGTGCCTTTTTCCACCACGACCCGCGCCTGACGGGGACGGTGCGGTAGACTTCCGCCAAGCTCGGCGCGAGCCGGGGGTGCCTCCAGCCGGTTTCGATTGCGCTATTCGCCATCGGAACCCACCGGCCGGCAGAACAACAGCAAGGCAAGCTCCTGACCGACGACGCGTGTCATGCCTTCGTCGAGTCGCACGATCGTGGGACCGTTGAACGGCTGCCGATCGAGCACGGTCAGACGCACGCCGGGCGTCAGGCCCTGCTCGGCCAGATAGTGCAACCGGGCGGGGTGCTCGTCGCCGACTTCCTGCAGGATGACGGTCGCGCCGACTGCCGTTTCCGCGAGCGTGCCGAGCTCCGTTTCCTCGATTTCGCCCGCGGCCGTGGGAATGGGAGCGCCGTGCGGATCGTAGCGGGGCTCACCCAGCGCATCGGCCATGCGCTCGATCAGCCGCTCCGAAACGGCGTGCTCCAGCCGCTCCGCTTCAACGTGGACGTCGCCCCAGTCGTAACCGAGCTTGCCGGTCAAATACGATTCGAGAATGCGATGGCGCCGGATCATCTGCAGCGCCGCGCGCCGGCCCTGCGGTGTGAGCTGCACGCCGCGATATGGGACGTGCTCGATCAGGCCCGTTTCGGAGAGACGTTTCATCATGCCGCTGACCGACGGCGGCGCGACCTCGAGCATTGCGGCGATATCGCTGGTGGTGGCGAACCCGCCCTGATTGGTGAGGTGAAAAACGGACTTCAGATAGTCCTCTACAGAGCGCGTGAGCTGCGGCTCTGGGGCTTTCGGGGCGGCGTTCATGGGACCCTCGCTGGAATTCACTGTCAACCAGACAGGGCATTAGGCTAGCCTAATTGTGAAATGTTGTCAAGCAAAGATGTGGATTTTGCTAAGCTAAGAAACCAAGCTAATCAACGGTGTGAGAATGCGCTCGCTCATTCCCCAAATGGTGTGTTGGCCCAGTGTATATGCCGGTAGTACGCGGGGTGGGATGCCAGGATGATTGACTGTGACCTCCCCTCGCACGCCGGGGGCAGCGAGCGACCGGAAGGAGACCCAAAAGGCGTCCTGGACCTCTGAGTTGAGCACAATAGGTGGCCGGGATGTCAACGCGAATACAAATGGACGGACCACCACGGGAGGGAGGACGGGGGTTCGCGGATAGAGATCGTCGAGAACGCCGAGGCGCTCCGCGGAGGTGAGATCGACGCCGATTTCCTCGCGCGTTTCGCGGATCGCGGTATCGAGCAGATCGGTGTCGCGCGGCTCGCGGCGCCCGCCCGGAAAGGCGATCTGTCCCGACCAGGTATCGCCGGCGCGCACGGCCCGGTGAATGAACAGCGCCTCCAGCCCCCCCCCCTCGTCGCCATCGCGCAGGATGACGGCCACCGCCGCCGCGATCATTGCACCGGTGGCGGGGATTTCGGCGGGGCGGTACGTCCTCAGGACCTCCCGCGCGCGATCAAGCAGAGACTTCCTCGCCGCCATCGACGTTGATCACGTTGCCGGTAATCCAGTCCGCGCCGGGCTGCGACAGCGCCACAATCGCGCCGCCCAGATCCGCAGGTGTCGTGAGCCGGTGATGCGGATTTCGCAGCGTCGCGATCTCGATGAGCTTCTCGTTGCCGGGGATCTTGCGCAGCGCCGGCGTATCGGTGACGCCGCCGCGCAACGCGTTGACGCTGATGCCGAGCGGCGCCAGCTCGAGCGCGAGCTGACGCGTGTGCGACTCGAGCGCCGCCTTGGCTGCCGAGACCGCGCCATACGTCGCAAACACGCGGGTTGAGCCTGAGGACGTCATCGAGAAAATCCGGCCGCCCTTCCCCATCAATCCCTGCTTCACCACACCCTGCGCCCAGTAGACCAGCGAATGGGCCATGACATCGAGCGTCATGTCGATGTTGGCTTTGTTCAGCACGTCGCCGCCGATGTAGGGCTTCAACGTCCCGAACGCGAGCGAGTGCAGCATCACCGCCACGTTCAGCTTCTGCTTCGCGAGCTCCGCCAGGACTTCGGTGCGCTTCTCCTCGTCGGCGGCGTTGATGTTGAAGTATTGGGTCTTGCGGCCGAGCTTTTCGATGTCGCGCCGGATTTCGGCGACGTGCTCGAGTCCCGCCTTGCGGTCCAGGTGCACGCCCGCGATATCATAGCCCGCCTGCGCGAGGGCCCGTGCCGCGCCTTCGCCGAATCCACTCGAGGCCCCGAGAATGAGCGCCCATTTCGGAGTCTTCATCTGGGCGTGTGTAGTGTCTGGCATGGCGGTATAATAGCGCCCATCCAATGAGAAGCCACGTGTGGATGGGAATCGGCTTGCTGGCTGGCCTGTTGCTCGGCCTGATCGCAGCCGCGTTGGCAGAGCACCAGCATCCGGCGCTGGCCCACGTGCTCACCAGCATTCAGCCCATCGGCGTCATTTTCAAAAATCTGCTTTCCATGGTCGCGATTCCGCTCGTCGCGACCGCGTTGTTTGCCGGGCTCGCCAAACTCGGCGAGCTGCGGACGCTCGGCAGCCTGGTGGCGCGCACCCTCGGCTTCTTCTGGTCCACATCGATCATTGCCATTGCGCTGGGATTTGCGATCGGCAGCATCATGCTGCCCCGCGCCGCGGTGTCGCCCGACAAACAGGCCGTCCTGCAGGCGGCCGCGGCCGACCCGGCAGCGGTGCAGAGCGCCACGGCCACGATTCCGACCGGCCTCGATTTTCTCGTTCAACTGGTGCCGGCGAATCCATTCAAGGCCGCGGCCGACGGCAACCTGCTGCCCGTGATCGTCTTCGTATCGATCTTCGCCATCGCCACAGCGACGTTGCCGAACGAACGCCGTATGCCGCTGATCAATCTGGCGGACGCCGCCACCGACGCGCTGATTCGGATCGTGCACTGGGTCCTGGTCATCGCTCCGATCGGCATCTTTGCGCTCGTCGCACCGACGGCGGCGCGCTACGGCTGGGACGTGGTGCGGGCGATGCTGTGGTTCATCGCGGCGGTGATCGTCGGCTCACTCGTGTTCATCGCAATCGTGTACCTGCCGAGTGTCGCGTTCGTCGCTCGCCGGTCGCCGCTGCGCTTCTTGCGTGCAGCCTACCCGTCAATGTTCATGGGATTCTCGGCGACGAGCTCGATGGCAGCCCTGCCGAACATGATCGACGCCGCGGACAAGGATCTCCATCTGCCCCGGCCTGTCTCCGGCTTCGTATTGCCGCTCGGGGCGAGTATCAATCGCGGTGGCGGCGCGCTGTATCAGGCGATCGCTGTGCTGTTCATCGCCCGCCTGTATGGAATGCCGTTTGGCTTTGGGCACATGCTGCAGGCCGGCATCGCGGTGTTTCTCGCGTCCCTGACGACCGCGGCGGTCCCTTCAGGCGGTGTCATCAGCCTCTTCCCCGCATTCCAGTCGCTCGGGCTTCCTGTTGGCGGCCTCAGTATTCTGCTCGGCCTGGACCGGATCTCCGACATGTTTCGCACGATGACGAACGTCACCGGTCATCTGACGACGGCTGTGGTCGTGGCTCCGCGCGAACCGGCACCGTGAGCTGGTTGTTGGCGGCACCGTGGGCGTTGGTGCTGCTCTTGCTCGTCTACCGATTCGCAACGCGCCGGCCCACGCTGCGGGATTACCAGCCCCTGTCGACGGGGCCACTCGTGTCCGTCATCATCCCCGCACGCAACGAGGCGCGTAACATCGAGCGCTGCGTGCGCTCGATCCTCGCAACCGACTACACGCCGATCGAGGTGATCGTCGTCGACGATCGCTCGACCGACGGCACCGCCGAGATCGTCGAGCCGGCCACCGGTGGTCGGCTGCGGCTGGTGCGCGGCGCCGAGCTACCGCCCGGATGGTTCGGCAAGCAGTGGGCGATCGTGCAGGGCTATCGCGTGGCGCGCGGCGAGCTGCTGGTGTTCGCCGACGCCGACACGAAGCATCAGCCCGAGCTGCTCCCCCGGGCCGTGCGAGGCCTGCAAGCCGAACACGTCGATCTCTTCAGCGTGTTGCCCCGCCAGGAAATGCAGAGCTTCTGGGAACGGGTCATTCAGCCGCACGTCTTTCTGGCGCTCGAGGCGGGAGTGGGCGACTTGCGGCTCGTCAACCGCACGCGGACAGAGTGGCGCGCGATCGCCAACGGGCAGTTCATCCTGACGCGGCGATCCGCGTACGAGAGCGTCGGGACGCATGAGGCGGTCAGGCATTCGGTCGTCGATGATCTGTTGCTCGCTCAAGCCTACGTGCGCTCGGGCAAGGACGTCTTCCTCGTCCATGCGGAGGAGTTCATGGCGACGCGGATGTATGGCTCGCTGCGCGAGATTCTGGCGGGGTGGACGAAGAACCTCGCATCGGGCGTTCCCCTCATGGCACCCCCGCTGCGCTGGGTGCGCGCGATCGTTCCTTATCTGATGTGGATCCCATCCCTCTTCTGGCTCGCGCCGCCAATCGTCTGGCTGCGCACCGGCTGGCACGTCGCGGCGATCGCGACACTCATTTCCTTGCTGACGTGGATCGCCGTCTATGCAAGCGAGCGAGCGCCGGTGTGGTATGCGGCCTGCTATCCACTCGGTGCCGCGATCGTCGCCTTCATCATGCTGCGGTCGGCGTGGCGCGGGCGGCACATCGAATGGCGCGGCCGCACCTACACGGCGCCGCCCCCGGATTAGAAATAGAGCCCAAAGACCAACAACACATTGACGCCGGACACAAACCAGCCGTTTTCATCGACCTTGCTTCCGCCATTGTCCATGAGACGGTGCGAGTATCCTGCGGACACATTCGCAGTGCCGCCGAGGCTCAAGTTCTGCGTTACCCAGTAGCCGGCTCCCAACTCGCCCAGTGCACCTGCGCGCCACTGAGTGAACGTGTACGTAGTGCCCGTGATGCTCTGTTTTTGGTCCTGGTAGCTGCCGGCCACTCCAATCGATTGGAACGAGCGCACCTTGTGACGCGGTGCCTGATAGAACCGTTTGCCCAAACCGGCCGCGATTCCAACCGATCGATCCTTCTGGTCTGACGTCGCGCCGAGCGGATCGGTCCGCGTGCCGTTCAAGAACTCCCCGCTCACGTCGAGGAGGAGCATCCACGCGGACCGCGGGCTCGTGAACCGCAGAATGCCGATACTCGCGAGGCCGAAGCCGGCGCCGAACTGCACGCCCCATTGCCCGGAATGAAACGCGGATGTGTCTGCGGGGGATTCCTGCGCCGGCAACCATTGCGGCAACAGTGCCAGCGCGAGCGCGAGCGGCTTAACCGAAACCATGAGCCACCTCCGAACTGGGATTGATTTGTAGGACATCCGTATCTCTGTCGCGCACGCGTCAGGGAAGAGACGTGCCTCGTGAGATCTTTCATGAAGTGATTGTTCAGACGAGTGATGCAGTGTGTGCGAACGGCAGGCGTGTCCATGGAACGGGACACGTTGTCCTCATCGGCGCGGCGATTTCAAGACACGCCGCACCAAAGGTCATAATGCTATGAGCGCATGATCACCTGTTGCGCGAGCACCACACCAGCGATCACGCTCCCCACCGCAGCACCGACGTGCAGGATCGTCGCCCACCGCGCGCCCCGCTCGGCGGCAACACGGACCAGCACCGACAGCGTCATCGACACGCCCAGCATTCCGGCGATCGTTCCC
>DAIQBJ010000181.1:0-6343 GCA_036781225.1 Gemmatimonadales bacterium
AGCTCTTCAAGCGGCAGATCTACGCGACCTTCCAGGAAGACCACGTGGCGATGTCCCTCATTCCGTTCTTCGGCGATGGCCACCTGCTGTGGGCGTCGGACTATCCCCACCCCGACAGCGTCTGGCCCAACTCGCGTGCAGCGATCGAGCGGCAAATGCGGCACCTGTCACCGGAGATGCGCCGCAAGTTGACGCACGACAATGCGGCCGCGCTCTACGGGCTGGAAGGAGCTTAGGTCCCGAGGTCACGGCGGACCTCGTTCGCCGCTCGGATCCCCTCGGCAGCGCCGCCTTCCATATAGCCTTGGAACTCGACGGAGCAATGCTCGCCGGCGAAGTGGATGTTGCGCTGCCGGACGCGCTCATACCCGCGCACCGTGTGGTACTGGCCAACCCGCCAATACGAGTAGGAGCAGCCGAGATTTGGATCGAGCGCCGGGGCCGAGAGTGCCATCTTTCCGTTCCACGCGTCGGCGACTCCCGGCCACACTCGATCGAGGCGTGCGAGCAACGAAGGCACTTCCGCGGCAAGGGCGGGAGTCGAGCCGCTCGTGTAGGGCGACGACGGACGGGGGTGATCCGCCGCGGCTCCTCCGCGATAGTTGACCAGAACGCCACTGGCCCCGGTCTGGCCTCGCGAGACCTCATACATCGTCTGATACCCGAGGTCGGTTACTGAGGCCCCGTTACCCAGCCCCCAAGGTCCCGGTGTAGTCCAGACGCGTTGTCGGAACTGCATGTGAAGCTTCGCGTTGCGCCCTCGGCCGATCTCCTGGATCGCCCGACGTTTGAGGACATCAAAACCAGCGCGCGCGTAATCGAGCGTGCGGAGCACGGCGAATGGCAGAGCCAGGATCACGTGGTCCGCGTTCACTTCGCGGGTTCCTTCCGGCGTGGCGAAGCTAAGCACCACCGAGTCATCACCCCGCCGCGCGAGGGCTTCGAGCCGCCACCCGAGCACGATGGTACCGGGCGGAAGACGTTCCGCCATCCGCAGCGGCAATTGCTCGTTGCCACCGGCGATGTGGTACTGCCGCTCGCCCGGCATGCCGAATCGCTGGCTGCCGAGCAGGTAGGCGAGATTCAACGCCGATAGGTCGGCGGTGTCCGCGCCATAGTCGCTGGCGAACGCGACGTCGAGGATGGCGCCCACGGGTGACGTTGTCCCGCCCGGCACGCGCGATTCGATCCACTCTCGGACGCTCATGCGGTCGAGTCGCACAGCGGCCGGTGTGCTGGCCGCGAAAGTCGACGCGGGTCCGACTTCGCGGAAGTCACGCGCGAGGGCCTCACGTACGGGCTTGAAGTCCTCGTCCGCACGCTCCCACCGGTAATGCTGGCCTAGAACGAAGTACGTTGGCCTGGCGGTGGCGGACTGGTCCGCCTGTAGATCGACGACGGGAAGCTCGAACCGTTGGGCAAGAGATAGGAGCGTCTTGTGGCTGGCGTCGATGAGCTCTCCACACCACTCTGTCACCTGGCCATCATTCCAATAACCGTCGCGGTGGGTGTGCATCCGCCCGCCGACTCTGGTCGACGCCTCATAGACGACTGCCGGAATGCCGGCGCTCACGAGCGTATGGGCGGCCGTGAGTCCTGCGATGCCGCCGCCGACAATCGCGACGGGAGGCGTTCTTCGGACGGGCCCGGGGAGACGGACGCACCCGGCCATGCCGAGTGCGGCGACCGCCGAGACGAGCTGCCGCCGAGTGAGCCCGGCTTCGTCGGCTGCTCCCGGCGAATCCGTTGTCATAGAGCGCCGACCGCTCGGCGATCTGTGTTCGGCGAGCGCGAGTTCGGTGTGCCCCCGCATGAGGCTGACGAGCAAACGCATCGGAGAGGTCCGCGCCATTGCCTCGGTACCTCTACCTAGCATAGGAGCCGCAAACGCGTTATAAAGATGAACGCGTGACTACCGACATCCTTCAGCACCCGCCCAACTTCGGCGGTCTCAGCGTCCTCGTCGTGGACGATGACAAAGACAACCGCACGTTCTTGAGCGAAGTCCTGCGCGCGTGCGACGCGATCGTCCTCGAGGCCGACAACATTGTCACCGCGAAGGCGTACGTGAGCGCGCACAAGCTCAACCTGGTCGTGACCGACCTGGCGCTTCCCGGCGAGGACGGCGCTACGTTCCTGAAGTGGCTGCGCCAGCAGCCGCGCGAGCAAGGTGGCCGGGTCCCTGCCATCGTCGTGACTGCGTTTTCCGAGGATTACCCACTATCCGAGGTGCTCGGCTGGGCGGCGTATTTTCAAAAGCCGGTGGACATGAATCAGTTCCTGGAGACCGTCGCGACGATCCTGAAGGTGCCGCGCGACCCCGCGATGTCGGGTTAGTCGGAGGGGCGATGGCTCACGTGAATCACACGATCATTTCTGATCCTTGCCTCCGGGATACTGCTTGAGCCAGTCGGCGTTGATTTCGTTGCCCCGCTGCTTGTCCTTTTCCATCATCAGCCACTGACCGCGGTCGTTCAGGTCGTCCGGCTTGTAGCTGCTCTTCTGTGGCACCTTCGACACATGGCAATACTGGCAGTTCTGCGCGGGCAAGCCTTGCTTCTTTGCCTCGGACAAGAGCTGAGGTGTGGCCGAGACGGCGGCCGCTAGACAAAGGATCAGCGCCGCAGGGGCCACGACGAGCAGTAGACGATGCCTCCGACGCATGCGCTACTCTCGCGTGCGTCGGCCCGATCTCATAGAGCCTTACGGGTATGCTGTTCGGTCTTAGCGTCCTGATCGCGTCGAGTCGATGAGGAGCGCACAGACCATCCGGACATCAAGGCCCAAACGTAAACACATACGCTCGCAGCCCGGGATCGCTCGAGACAAGGGTGAGAACGTGTTTCCCGCGGGGCGCGCGGGCGACCAGGCGAATCATTCCCGATCGATCGAAGCGCGCCACTCCGTCAGGGCCGACGTCGGCGCCGCGGGCTTCGCCGACCGGTTTTCCGTCGAGCAGCACCGTCACCGCCGCTGTCCCCGACGCTCCGGGCTGCATCACCATGTTGACCTCACCGGCAGTGAAGGGAAGGATGATCTTGCCAGTGCCGTTCTGTAGCTGGAGGTACCGTCGTGAGCTCTGCCAATTACCCTCGAGGGTAACGGTGCCCGGCTCGCGGCGCTCGGCACCGACGTAGGTCTCGCCGGTGATACCCGCGTACGAGGGCTCGCCTGTCTTCGCAAACGCCGTCGCCTCGGGGCTGATCGGCGGGAGTTTGGCCCCAGGGTTGGCAGCGACCAAGAGGCGCCGGATCTCCGTCTCGATGTTGCTGTAGCGGCCCTCACCAACCCAGCGCTTCGTCAATGTTCCGTTGGCGTCGAAGAGGTACTTCGATGGCCAGGCGTCGTTGCCGAACGCCTGCCACGTCGCGAACTCGTTGTCGAGCGCGATCGGATAGGTGAGCCCATGGTCGCGAATCCCACGATCGATGTTTTCGGCGCGCTTGCCGAACTCGAACTCGGGCGCGTGGACACCGACGACGACCAGGCCACGGTCCGCGTAATCGCGGTTCCACGCCTTGACGTAGGGCGACGTGCGGATCCAGTTGATGCAGGTGTACTCCCAGAAGTCGACGAGGACGACCTTGCCACGCAGCATGTCGGCCGTGAGTGGTGGTGAGTTGACCCAGCGCTCCACCTTGAAGCCCGGCATGTTACCCGCCGCGCTGGCTGCGCCCGCACCGACGGACAGGGCGAGCCGGCGCAGGAGACTCTCGCTCTGGGTGGCAGCAATGGCCATCGCCATCGTGGCGAAGAACCGGCGGCGACTCGCGTTCATTCCTCACTCCTTGTTTTCTCGATGTAGCACACCGCGGGTGCCTCGGGCGAACCCGTACGGAAAGCGATATGATCCCCGCCTGTCAGTGCCCGCCGTTTGTCGATCGGTCCACCAAGAGTGCTGGAGGGAGGACACGATGCCACAGTATCTTTACCAGGTCGCCTACACGCCTGAGTCACTCGCCGCTCAGATCAAGAACCCTCAGGATCGCCTGGAAAGCGTTGGGAAGCAGATCAATGACGCCGTCGGTGCCCGGATACTCGCCGGCGGCTTCTCGTATGGCGAGTACGACGTCTCGGTGATCGTCGACGCCCCCGACGACGTTGCGATGGCCGCGGTTGCCGTCGCGATCGCTGCGGGAGGAGCGATCCGAGCCGCGAAGACGACGCCGTTACTCAGCGGTAGTCAGTGGGTGGCGGCGCTGAGGAAGGCGCCGGCGGTCAGCGCACAGTACCGCCCCGCCCGCTAGAAGAATCGGACGGTCAAGCAACACGACCGGCGCAGGCGGCGGGCACCCTCTCGCGCCGGAACGATGGATCACTCGACGGGCTACGCCGAGGTCGATGCTGTGCTCGCGGAGCTGCTCGAGGGCGTGCGTGGCACGCTCGGCCCGCAGTTGGTCGGCGTCTATCTCGACGGTTCGCTTGCGGCCGGCGATTTCGCCGACCACAGCAGCGACATCGACGTCCTCGTAGTGACGGAACAGGAGCTGTCCGACGACATCGTAGCGACGCTCGGTGCGATGCACGCGCAGCTCGCAACGCGAGCGTCGAAGTGGGCGCGAGAGCTCGAGGTCTCGTACATTCCACGCCGGGCGCTTCGCCGCTTCGACCCCGCCAACAATTGCCATCCTTGTGTCCAGCGTGGCAGCGATCAGATCGTGACCGAGGAGCACGACCGCGCCTGGGTGATTCACCGACACGTCGTCCGCGCGCACGGAATCGCACTTTCCGGTCCCGATCCGCGCACGCTGATCGATCCGGTCGAAGCCGGAGACCTGCGCCACGCCGTCGTCAGTCTGCTGCGGGGTTGGTGGACTCCAACGCCAACGTGCCGGCGCTGGCTCGACAATCCGTTCTACCGCTCGTACGCCGTGCTGACGATGTGCCGCATGCGGTATACGCTGCAGCACGGCGTGGTCGTGTCGAAACCGATCGCCGCGCGCTGGGCGCAGGCGACGTTGGACGCGAGGTGGACGCCGCTGATCCGGGCCGCGGTGGCCTGGTCGAGCGAGATCGTGCCGGAGCTCGCCGAGACGCTTCGATTCATCGATGACACGCGGCGGGCGAGCGAAGTTTGAGAAGACCTCGCAAAGGAGAGCGCCGATGGAGCTGACGAAACGCAGGATCCTCAAGACGGCGGCCGCAGCAATGTTCTGCGCCGTGGCGGTCGTCCTATCGGACGGCGTGAGCGGTGCGGAAGACCAGATCGACGCCAACTCGTTTCGGTGCATCACGAAGATGACGCCGGTGCGCCACTTCTACGTGGACAATCTGCGAGGCCATCTCGACGCGACGCTGGCTGCGGCCAAATCGCCGACAGGCGCCGTGTATCCACCGGGATCCGTCGTTCAGCTCATTCCGGGCGAGGCCATGGTCAAGCGAGACAAGGGCTTCAACACGGCGACGCATGACTGGGAATTCTTCGAGCTCGACGTGTCGAAGGACGGCACAAAAATCCGGAAACGCGGGTTCGTCGACGTCGTGAACCGATTCGGCGGCAACTGCTTTGGCTGCCACATCGTCGCCCGCCCCGAATGGGATCTCGTCTGCGAATCCGACCACGGCTGTGCGCCCATCCCGCTGACGCGCGCGATGAGTGGCGCGTTACAGCGCACGGATCCTCGCTGTGACAACCCTCCTGTCAGTGCCCAGGACGCGGAGGCGCTGAAACAACTGAACGAGTTGCTCAAGCCGCGCTGATGCCGCAGCCCGGCGCAACACTGAGGGGCCTAACGGCCCGGAGGAATCCGCAGTCGGCCCTGTGACGACGCGACGGCGTGCGAGAAGCTTGCCTCGAATCGTGGGAGGAACGGGCATGAGCAAAACGTTGAGGCTGGTTCTTCTCGGATCGCTCATCACCACATTCGCCGGCTGCGCCAGCTCCGCGAGTCCCAGTGCCAGCGCTGGTCCCGTCGACGTCACGGGCACGTGGATGGGAGGCACCGCGACAGGCACTACGGATATGACGCTGCGCCTACGACAGACCGGAACGAATGTGACCGGGACCGTCACGGGCGCCGGCATCCCGGACGGACCCATCAATGGCGTCGTCGGGGGCAATACCGTGCAGTTGAGCGCAGAGCGAGCTGCTTTTGCTCCCCGACTCGTGGTCCGGGGCGATTTGGCGAGCGGAGAGCTCGATGGGGTCCCGCTGAATCTTGTGAGGTTCGGTCCGGCTCCGAGTTCGCGATAGTTCAGTGCGGTAGACCTCGTCGATCACGGGAGTGCGTGAGCTCGCGGACCGCCCGCACCTCGACGACGCCGACGCGCGCCGGCGGGAACCGCGCAGCGATCGCGCAGGCCTCGTCCATGTCCTTGGCCTCGATGAGGAAGAATCCGCCCA
>DAIQBJ010000182.1:0-6334 GCA_036781225.1 Gemmatimonadales bacterium
GCGACGGCGGGCCCGAGGGAGACGACGAGCGCTGAGACGACTGCCGAGAATCGCGAAGTCATGCCGGAATCTAATTGGGCATGAGATTCCGCCAGTGGATGGGATGATCAGTTTGCACCATTGCGCGGTCAGCAGCAGCCTCAGCGCTGCTTCGCTTGCCACTCCTGCCGGCGGACCTCCACCTGCTTGAGAAACTCCAGCTGATCCTTGTTCCAGATCTTCGCCAGCTGATCCGAATATCCGAACACGGCCCACGGCGCGCGCTGCTGGGCAAACTGGAGCACTTCGTTCACGCGCGCTTCCTTGGCCGGAACCGCGGCGTTGCCGCCGTAGCAGTGCAGCATCGCCTGGTAGGTCTTGCCGGTCGGGATGAAGTTGACGCTGTGCTTGGTGACCTTCTTGTAGCCCCAGATCACGTCCTGCAAGCGCAGCACGTCGAACGAAAAGAACCGCGAGCGAATCAGGTACGTGTCGCCGAGGCGCCAGCCCCCGCCCGCCGCGAGCATCGGATTGTCGAACTCGCGCTCGGCGGCGACCGCAATGCCGATGGGATCGCCCCACTTGGCGATTCGCGCGGCGAGCGGATGGGTCTCGGGGTCGCGCAGCGCGCGCCAGGCCGGGATGACCTGCCAGGCGAACAGCGCGAGAAAGAGAATCGCAATGATGATGACGACGTACCCCGGCCGCCGGAACGAGCCGCTGTCGAGGTAGAATGGATAGAAGTGCGCTTTGATCGAGACCATGTCCTTGCTGTCGAACAATTGCGCGTCGAGCCCCGGATCGCGCGGCACGAGCTTCCCTTCGGCCAGGTCCGACTCCGTCAGCCCCGCGTCCCGCACGATGAGGAACCGGTTGCCAAGCACCAGCGCGCGATAGGCGCCCGACTCACTGCGGTCGGTCTCCACACCGTTCTGCGTGTGAACGGTGTATTGCCGGATGCCGGTGTCGATGGCGCGCTCGCCCTTGACGCGCGCGAAGTAGCGGGGCGTGAGCTCCACGTCCGCGATGGAATCGAGATCCGCCTGGACCATCGGATAGGGCCCGCGGAGGAAATTCGCCAGATAGCGGTGATCGCTCGTCGCGAGCAGCAGGCCGCCGACGAGCACGAGCGTCCACGCGGCGACGCGGCGCAACGCGGTCGCTCGTATGCGCTTGGCAATCCAGCTTTCCATGATCGCATCCCGGCAGGAGACCGCACACTATAGCGAAACGACCGCAGCACGGGGTAGCATAGCGCCATGCGACACCTCGCTCTCGCCTGCATCCTTGTGACCGCCGCCACAGCGTGCAGCAAGCTTGCGGATAAGTCCCCGGGCGGCGCCGCCGCCGGGGGGGCCGGCGCGCCCGATTTTCACGATCCCGCGAGTCCGGCATTCGCGACGCAGGCGCCCGACAGTTTCCGCACGCGCTTCACGACGACCAAGGGGGATTTCGTCATCGCGGTGCATCGCGCGTGGGCGCCGCGCGGCGCCGACCGCTTCTACAACCTGGTGCGGTCAGGCTACTACGACGGCGTGCGCTTCTTTCGCGTGATTCCCGGATTCATGGCGCAGTTCGGAATCCACGGCGACACGGGCGTCACGGCCGCCTGGCGCGAGCGCCGCATTCCCGATGACCCCGTGCGCCGCACCAACATTCGCGGCACGGTGACGTTCGCGACCGCGGGTGCCGGCACGCGCACGACCCAGGTGTTCATCAATTACCGCAACAACGACCAGCTGGACGCCATGGGGTTTGCGCCGTTTGGCGAGGTGGTGGAGGGGATGCCGGTGGTCGACAGCCTCTACGGGGGCTACGGCGATGCGGCGCCGCGGGGGCGCGGCCCCGACCAGTATCGCATGCACGTCGAAGGAGAGAAATACCTGGCCCGTCAGTTCCCCAAACTCGACAAGGTGATCACGGCGCGGGTCGAGTAGTCAGTTGCCGGAGGCGCCCCTGCGCCTCGCCGTTCGTTGAATCCCGCTTCACCGCCTCGCGAAACGACGCGATCGCCGCGGTGGTGTCGCCCTTGATCAGGTTGATGTTGCCGCGGAACGTGGCGGCGTTCGACGAGTTGGGGAACTGCTCCTCATTCAGCTTCAGCATCGCGAACGCCTCGTCGAATTTGCCGGCGCGCGCCAGCCGGAACGCCGCGATGTCCAGCGTCGGCTCGCCAAAGTCGTACGACGCGCGACCATAATAGCGCTCGCGCAGCGCGCGATACGCGCGGGTCGCAGAATCGACTCCCGATCCTTGCGCGGCCTCCGCGATCAGCTGCTCGAGCGGCACGGGCCGGCTCACCCCGCGATGGCAGGTGGCGCACGTCACGCGCAGCGTGTCATGCCGCTGATCGTGGTCGTGCGGCAGCGTGTCGATGCGGCGGTTGATCTCTTCGACCATGCGCATCATCTGTCGCGCGGTCAGCTTGGTGCGCTTCTCGTCCTTGGCGAAGTCGAATGACGCGAGCGGCTGCCCTTCCTGGCCGACGTGACAGTACTGGCACCGCACGCCCAGCGCGCCCGCGAAGTTGCGCATCATGCCGACGACCTGGATCACCGGCGTGGTTTTCGGGATGACTTTGACGTTGATGAGGGAGTCGGGTGGAAACTTGCCGGGGGCCTGCGCTGCAAGGGTGGTAGGTGCGGCAAGGGCGGCAAGCGCGGCAAGGGCCGTAGCAAACGAGCGTAGGTTCATGGCATCACAAATACGCCACAATCCTACGTTCCGCTACGGCATTCCTGTCCTTCCTACCAATTCCTGACCGTCTCGTTGAAGTCTCGTTGATGGACGCCGAGAGATTCACGAGTGCTTGGGTGTTGGACGCGCTTAGAGATTGAGTAGGTCCGATCCTGTCTTGTTTTTGGACAGGCTGAAGCCTGTGCTCGGCCAACGTTGTCCTAAAGGACATTCTTAGGCGCGCTATGTCTGCACATCAGATCTTCATTCACCTGGTTTGGACCACGCACGATCGACTTCCAATGATCAATGAGCCAACCAAGGCTTTCCTGGGCGAGTATTTCAAGAAGACGGCTGCGCGACAAGATGTGCAAATTGTGGATGTTGCGATTCTACGGACGCATGTCCATATGCTCGTGCGTACTCCGGCGCGACTGGATCTTCCTCGGCTCGTTCAGTTCTTCAAAGGAGGCAGCAGCCACGCCGCGAGTCGGCTTCCAGGCAACGTGCTCGGGCTGCGTTGGGCACCAGAGTACTCCGCGACGAGCGTAGGGCCACGGCAACTTGAAACGGTGCGTCAATACCTGCGGGATCAAACCAATCATCATCAAGACGAGGAGGTGTAGCTCGATCGCGAATGTCCTTTAGGACAATGCATGCCGAGCACAGGCTTTAGCCTGTCCCAAAACAACGAACGACGCCCCTTGTCTTAGCGTCGTCTGCATGGGGCAAGCGGCCAGCAGGCAGGCGAGGGCCAACAGGTAGACCAATTGCCTCACCTCATCTCATGCCCAGCGGCATGGTGCTGCTCGCGCTGAAACGCCAGAAACGCATGAATCGCCGCGATCGCCGCCGGATCCGTGCTCTTCAGGCGTACTTCCCCACCCTTCGGCCGGTCGATCACCTCATAACTGATCGCGTCGCGCTGCGCCATCATCACCGCCGTCCCCGGCACCGCCTGCGCGTGCACGGCGAACGGCTTCGCGAAGTCTCCGGTGCCGAACGCGGTCGCGATATCGCGCATGTGCGCGCGAATCGTCTTGATGGCCGCGGTGTCGGTGGCATCCTCGCGATCGAGCACGACGCGCCCGCCGTCAGGCAGGTCCTCGAAGACATGGGCGGAGGTATACTGGTTCACCCCCATGACATGCTCGCCGCGCGCCTGCATCGCCGCGAAATCCCGTTTTCGGCAGGCGCCCAGGGTGACCACCACCATCACGAGCCACGTAGCCTGCTTCATCCAGCGGCCTTCTCCGACCGATAGCCGAGCCGGATCCAGAGGATCCACAGCGACACGTTGATCAGCAGCCCCACGACCGGCTGGACGAGCGCCACGAGGGTCGAGAGGAGATAGACCGACACACCCCAGAAATACGCGCGCCGCACCTTCGCCACCATCTCCGCCGTGACCTCGGATCGCAGTAGCCCGGTGCGCACGATCGTTTCAAACAGGAGATTCCACACGATCGAATTCACGAGCATGGTCCCGCAATAAAACGCGACGGCAGTCTTCGCCTCGGGCGTGCCGAGATATGCGGCCAGGACTGCGGTCGGGAACGGCACAAACGTGACGGTCAGCAACAGCAATCCGTTGGCGAACAGAAACGGATACGTCACGCCCTCCACCGTCCGCAGCAGCTCATGGTGATTCACCCACTCGATCAGGATCACCACGAAGCTCAGCAGGAACGCCACGTAGGAAGGCCAGAGCGCAAGCAGCCCCGCCCACAGCCCGTGATCGACATGCGGCACGCGGATTTCGAGGATCAGCAGCGTGATGGCAATCGCGAATACGCCGTCGCTGAACGCTTCCACGCGACCAGGAGTCTCGGCCATGCCGTAGCGTACCGCTCTTCTTGCGGCGCCGCGAGTCGCATAGATTGGCGGGACATCCTCAAGGTCAGGGCTGATGCATCGCGCTCTTCTCGGACTCGTCGTCTTCATCGCCGCGTGCGGCAGTGACTCCTCCGGCCCGGGCGCCGGTTTCGAATGCCTCGGCGCCGCGCTGCCGACCACCGCTCCCAATACCATCATCCTCGGCGGGCAGATTCTCGCCAACGCACTCGCGCCGACAGCGCTCCCCGGCGCCGAGGTGCTCGCCTCGAAGACGGGCACCGATACACTCGCCGCAGACACCTCGAACACGCCGGGCTTCTACAGTCTCTCGATCACGACGGGCGGGACTCCCGTAGACGGGTTCCTGCGCGTCTCGAAGAGCGGCTACATCACCACCTACGCCTATCCCTCGCGCCCACTCGCGGCGAACGACACCACGAACGTCTTGGTGATCACGTCCTCGGAATTTGCACTTCTCCACCAAGCGGTTGGCCTGTCGCACACCGCTGGTACCGGGTCTATCGGCGTGGTCGTGAGGAATTGCGCCGGCACGCCGCTCGAGGGGGCCACGGTTGCTTCGAACCCTCCTGGGACCGTCAAGTACAATTCCGCCGGCGCACCGAGCCCGACGGCGATGTCGACGTCGGCCGACGGCGTCGCGTACATCTTCAACGTGGCGGCGGGGAATGTGACGGTCATGAGCACGGCGAGCGGGCACGCATTGCGGCAGCACACCGTCAACGCGCGCGCCGACGTGATCACACTGACCGAGATCCAGCCATAGCGCTACCCCACTCTCAAGAGTGGGCCCGGTGATTCACTGCGCCGGAGGCGCAGGCCTCGATCAGGGCTTCCGGATCAATGTCAGCGTGGCGACGGGCCGCACCTTTCCGCTCACGACGAAATGACGGTCGGACGCGCGTGAGACCGGTTTCTTCGGGTTGGTGTTGTGATCGGCCGCCTTGTAGGTCTTGCCGTCGTCGCCCCCCGAATCGTAGGCCGGGAGCGTCAGCGTTCTGCTCTTCACCCACGCGCCGTTCTCGTTGAGATCCACGCTCGCCGCGCCGGTGAACCAGTCGGGGCTGGGCGCGATCATCGCGACCACCGACACGAGCGGATGCGCCGGATCGACGCGCACCGTGGTCACCAGCGAATCCTTGAAGTTCTTCAGGCTGCCGGTCTCGAACTTCTCGAGCGCGTTGCCGGCGTCGATCGCCTTCTGGATCTCATCGTCGAGCGGCGAATGCTTCCCTTCCTCAGAAAGCCGTTCGAGTCCCGGGGTGGGGCGGTGGCCAATCGCAAAGATCGAATACCGCGAATTGTGCGACGCGCCGATCAGCCCGGAGAAATGCGCCCCCGAGGGATACTCGTAGGGGTGCGTGCGGGCGGTCCACGTGCTCTTGAGAATGAGCGTGTATTCCGCGGGACCGGCCGGGCCCGCGGGACGAGCCGCAGCAGGAGGGGCAGCCTTGGGGGTTTCCTTCGACTTGCCACACCCGGCGATGCCGACCGCGACCAGCGCGATGATCCATTTCATGGCGAGCTCTCCCTTGGTCAGGGGTGCGCGAAGTGCCGGCTCGCTCAAACAGCGAGCCGGCCTAGGCGCAATCTACAACGACTACGGCTTGGGTTTGGCGGTACGGGGATCGTCGCTCGCCTTCACGTACGTAATGAGGAACGGCCCTTCGCCGGCGACCTGGACGACCGTCTCCCCGCGAGCCGCGGCATAGTGATGGGCATTCGCCGGTGCCGTAATGAAACCACCGGCCGAGAGCGTCTGCGCCTTGCTCAAATCGACCGTGTCACCCATCCCGACCAGGAACGTGCCCGACAACACCGTGAC
>DAIQBJ010000183.1:0-6313 GCA_036781225.1 Gemmatimonadales bacterium
GCGGCATCTTCGCGCTGTTTACGAGCCACGGCGCGTTGCGCCGCACCGCCGACGCGATCCGCGGGCAGCTCGGCGGGCGCTGGCCGCTGCTGGTCCAGGGTGAGGGCCAGCGTGATCAGCTGCTCCGCCGCTTCCGCGACGCCGGATCCGCGATTCTGTTGGGAACGGATTCCTTCTGGGAAGGCGTCGACGTCCCGGGCCGTGCCCTGCGGGTCCTGATCCTCGCGAAGCTTCCGTTCAAGGTCCCAACCGAACCGCTAACTGCCGCCCGGCTGGAGCGTCTCACGGAAGCGGGCGTCGATGGCTTCACGCATTACCTCGTGCCGCTCGCCGCGCTCAAGCTGAAACAGGGGTTCGGCCGCTTGATTCGCACCAAATCCGATGTGGGCGCGGTAGTCCTCCTGGACCGGCGAGTCGTCACGAAACGGTATGGCACCACGATGCTGGAGGGCCTGCCCCCCGCCACAAAAGCGATCGGCACTTGGCCGGATGTGCGGCGCGAGCTGGAGGAATTCTTCGCCCTGCACAGCATCGGCGTGCCCGTATCCTGGAGCTAGATTTCTGGGGTGTATTGGGTCGTGTGGTCGTATGACGTGAAGCCGGCGCGGGCGAGGGCGTTCGAGCGGGCCTACGGACCCGACGGCGATTGGGTCAGGCTGTTCGCGCGCGCGCCAGGATTCGTGGAGACCGAGCTGCGGCACGAGACGGATAACGCCTCCCACTACGTCACCATCGACCGCTGGCGCACGCGCGAGGATTATCGTCGATTCAAGGACGCGTTTCGCAATGAGTACGAGACGCTCGACGCGCGCTGCATCGCGATGACCGACGCGGAGCACAAGGTCGGCGATTTCGAAACGACTGCACAGGAGTAGCAGTGACGGCATTCAGTAAGCGGGTGGCCCAGCTCCCGACGTATCCGATGGCCGAGTTGCCGGCGATCAAGCGGCGGCTGATCGAGCAGGGCGTGGATCTGATCGACGTCGGTGCGGGGGACGCGGACTTTGCTCCTCCCGAAATTGCGGTGAAAGCGCTGACGCGCGCGCTACAGGATCCGGCGATGAGCCGGTACGCATTCCAGCTTGGCCTTCCCGCGTTCCGCGAATCGGCAGCCGCGTACATGCAACGCCGCTTCGGCGTGTCGGTCGATCCCTTCAAGGAGCTGCACCCGATTCTCGGCTCCAAGGAGGGCATCGCGCATCTGGCGACGGCGGTGCTCGATCCCGGCGATGTCGCGATCGTTCCCGTGCCCGGGTACGCCGTGTACCACGGCGGCACGGTGCTGGCTGACGGCAAGCCCTATCTCGTCAATCTCACGCCGCGCACCGACTTCCTGCTCGAGCTCGACGAGATCCCGCGTGACGTCCTGAAACGCGCCAAGCTGATCTATCTGAACTATCCGAACAATCCGACGGCTGCGGTGGCGCCGCGCGATTATCTGGAGCGCACGATTGCGGCGTGCCGCGAGCATGATGTCCTGCTCGCGTACGACAATCCGTACTGCGAGATCACGTTCGACGGATACGTCGCGCCCTCGATTTTCGAGCTTCCGGGCGCGATGGACGTCGCGGTCGAGTTCCACTCGCTCTCCAAGAGTTTTTGCATGACGGGGTGGCGGCTCGGCTGGGCGGTGGGGCGTCCGGACCGGATCGCGGCCCTGGCGCGCGTAAAGAACTACATCGACACCGGCGCGTTTCTGGCCGTCCAGTCGGCTGGCGCCGAAGTACTGAAACAGGCGGAGCGCCTGGCCGCCGGCTACGTGGCGCAGTTCAAGGAGCGGCGCGACGCGATGCTCCCCGTGCTGCGCACCAACGGCTTCGAGGTCGAGTCACCGCGCGCGACGATGTATCTGTGGGTGCCGCTCCCCGAGGGTCTCGCATCGGCGGCGTTCCAGAAGCGCGCGCTCGAAGATGTCGGCGTCGTGACGCTGCCGGGCAGTGCATTCGGCGCCGGTGCGGAAGGATTCTTCCGCATCGCGCTCACGGTCGCGACGCCGCGCCTGCTCGAGGCGGCGGAGCGGCTGGGAAAGGTGCTGGCCGCTGTTTGATCGTCCGGTAACGGCGCCCCCCAGTGGTCGCGCGTGGCTCATCGCCATAGCGATCCACATCGTCGCCGGGATTTTGTTTTTCACGGTGGCGTGGCATGCGCCATGGCACCGCACCGACTACATCGTCCTGCAACCGGTGGACAGCGGCGAAGCGCTCGTGTTCGTGCCCGGGACACGGGAGGCGCGCGCGAAACGGCCTGCGCCTCGGATTTCCGAACATGCATCGAGTTCGCCGGCCGCCGCAGCCGCCGCTGCCTCCGCTCCCACTCCTGCTCTCCCCCCTCCACCGGCCCCCGCGGCGCTGATTGGTTCCACAGCCGCCGCGTCGCGCACCCAGCGCGACACCGGCGTTACCATGCCGGCGTATGATCCCGACGCCAGCCGAGTGGCACCGGCGCCGCAAGTGGGTGACGGGCGGTTGTGGGTCAGCCCCCGCCCGGCATTGCCCGCGACCGTCGCGTCTGCGCTGTACGGCGACACCGCTGCGCAGCACTCCGCGGCAGTCGAGCGGTTGCGCGCGATGGTGGACTCGTTGAACCAGATCCTCGATCAGATCCAGAGCGAGAAGCAGCGGCCCAAGTGGACCATAGGCGGGACGCCGGAGAATCCGACGTGGGGAATCGATTCGGCGTACATTCACGTCGCCGGCATCAAGATCCCCACGCCGGCGCTCGCCTTGCTCGGCAATCTGCTGCCGCCCGGTAACTTCGACGAAGAGATGCGCATGCGGCAGCTCAACTACATGCGCGAGGACATCCTCCAGGCAGCCAATCGCGCGCAGTCGCTCCAGGAATTCAAGCGCTACGTCCACGAGCTCCGGGACCGGCGCCAGGCCGACCACGACGCCGAACAGCGGCGGCGCGCCCAGGATACGGTCAAAGCGGTCCCGTAAGTGCCCTGCAGCCGTCGCGGTCAACTCCTCGCCATTCTGTCGTTTGCCAGCACGGCGGTCGGTGCGCAGTCGCTCGATCGCCAGGAGCAACGCATTCGTACGACGATCGCGGCGGCGCGCGAAGCGCAGATCGCCTACCTGCAGCGCGTCGTCGACATCCCCAGCAGCACGTTGAATTTCGACGGCGTGCGGAAAGTCGGAGCGGTATTCCGTGCTTCACTTGACTCCCTGGGCTTCACGACGAGCTGGATCGCCGTGCCCGACGCCGTCGGTCGAGCAGGGCATCTCGTCGCCGAGCATCGCGGGAAACCGGGTGCCGTCCGGATGCTGCTCATCGGCCATCTCGACACGGTGGTCGAGCCCGCCGGTGCGAACTGGGTGCGCGAAGATTCGATGGCGCGCGCCGTCGGCGGCGCGGACATGAAGGGCGGGGACGTGGTGATCCTGTACGCGCTCAAGGCCCTGCAGGCCGCGGGTGGGCTGCGCGACATGAACATCACGATCGTGTTCACGGGCGACGAGGAGCACCCCGGTGAGCCGCTCGCCGACGCCCGGCGGGCGTTGATCGAGGCGGGGCAGCACAGTGACATCGCGCTGGCGTTCGAGGCCGGCAACCGGTCCGACGCGACCGTGGCGCGCCGCGGCGCGAGCGGTTGGCGGGTGACTGCGACGGGCCGGCAGGCACATTCGGCGGGCGTGTTCGGCGACGCGGCGGGCTACGGCGCGATTTACGAGGTGGCGCGGATCCTCGACGCTTTCCGGACGCAGCTCGCCGGCGAGCAGTATCTGACCTTCAACTCGGCGATCATCGTCGGCGGGACGGACGTCACCTACGACACCGTCGCGATCAATGGAACGGCCGCGAGCAAGCTCAACATCGTGCCCTCTCACGCCGTCGCGCACGGCGACCTGCGGTTCATTTCCACTGAGCAGCTCGAGCGGACGCGCCAGCGGATGCGCGACGTCGTGGCGAAACACCTGCCGGGCACCGATGCGACCATCGTCTTCCGTGACGAGTATCCCGCGATGTCGCCGACGCCCGGGAATGCGCGGCTGCTTGCCGTCTATGATTCGGCGAGCACGGCACTCGGCTACGGTGCGATCGCCGCGCTCGATCCCGGCCGCCGAGGCGCCGGCGACATTTCCTTCGTCGCGCCGCTCATCGACGGACTCGACGGACTTGGCGCGCTGGGCCGGGGGTCGCATGGGCCGGACGAGCGCGTGGACCTCAGGACACTGACGATGCGGACCGAGCGAGCGGCGGTGCTGCTGTATCGGCTGGGGCGGAGACCTGCGTCGCAGTTCGCGAGGGCAGCGACAGGAGCGAATTGATGGCGTGGCTGTTGGCCCTGCTGATGGGCCTCGCCCCCTGGCCCCCTCTCCACAAAGTGGAGAGGGGGAAGGGGGGTGAGGACACCACGCTGCTCCGCGCCGCGACCGTCCTCGACGGCCGCGGCGGCATTCAACACAACGTCGACATCGTTATCGCAGGGAACCGCATCGCGCGGATCGTACCGCGCGGCGCCTTGCCCGCCGGCGCGCGGGTCGTGGACCTCGGCGACCGCACGGTGCTGCCAGGACTGATCGACGCGCACACGCATCCCGCCTGGTACTTCAACCGCCAGAATCGCCTGCACACTGCGGCCGACGGCGACACGCCCGCGCAGTCGATGCTCGCGACAGCGGCGAACGCGTACGCGACGCTCATGGCGGGCTTCACCACCATTCAAAGCGTCGGGTCGCGGAGTGATGCCGACCTGCGCGACTGGATCGCGACGCAAGGGTTGCCGGGACCGCGCATCCTGACGTCGCTCGATCCGCTCGCCGATTCTCGCATCGGCCCCGACTCCCTGCGGGCGCTCGTGCGGCAGCGCAAAGCCGAAGGCGCCGACGTGATCAAGCTGTTCGCCTCGGCGAGCATTCGGGAAGGCGGCCAGCAGACGATGTCCGATTCGCAGCTCGTCGCGGTCTGCGGCGAGGCCAAGCTGCTCGGCCTGCGCACGCTGGTGCACGCCCACAGCGCGGCGGCGGTGCGTGCGGCGACGCTTGCCGGCTGCACACAAGTCGAGCACGGGATTTTCGTGACGCAGGATATGCTCACGCTGATGGCCCAGCGCCGGACCTACTTCGATCCGCAGTGCGCACTCGTTTTCCGCAATTACCTCGACAACCGCGCTCGCTACCAGGGGATCGGCAACTACACCGACTCGGGGTTCGCCGCGATGGAGCGGGTGTTGCCGCTCGCGGCGCAGGACATTCGCATGGCGCTGGCCACGCCAGGTCTCAAAGTGCTGTACGGCACCGACGCGGTCGCGGGTGCGGACGGGCACAATGCAGAAGACTTGATTTGTCGCGTGCAGAAGGCGGGCGAGGCGCCGATGCATGCGATCATCGCGGCGACGTCGCTCAATGCCGAGGCGCTCGGTCTTTCAGACCGGATCGGGGCGATCGCGGCGGCGCTCGAGGCCGACATCATCGCCGTCGATGGCGACCCGCTGCGCGACATCACCGCGCTGCGGCGCGTGAGCTTCGTGATGAAAGCGGGGCGGGTGGTTCGAGACGACGGAAGCGCGGCGCCGTAAAGACGGCGCCGCCCCCCAGTGCATAACCAGACTGGCTACTGCTTTACTAACTGCCCCCGAATCTCTCCACCCCCATGCGCCTTAGTGTGGATGTTCACGTACGCCTTTCCTTCCCGCATAAGGGTGATCACGCTGTCCGCCGGGTTGGCCGAACTGTCGGCCAGCGTCCCGGTGAACCCGGCGCCCGTGGCTGTCGGGAACAGGCTCTGGATGACACCGCCAGCGGAGTCAGCCACTCCACGGTGGATGTGGCCCGCAATGACACTGTCGATCGCAGACGTGATGTCGACTTTCCAGGTGATTTGATCCCCCAGCACCGTGACGATCGCCGTCCCGGTTGCTGTTGTCGTGACGGCAGTCGGGCGTTCATTCGCGCCATTGAGGGTGGCGGTGAAGACCTCCAATCCGGCGGGGATCCCCGTCGAATTGTTATCGCTGCACGCGACGGCGATGGCGCCAACGGTCGAAACAACCGCTGCGGCCAGTGTGAAGGTTCGCAATACGTGCATATCACATCCTCCTTAGACCACTTATTGCAGGTGAAACCGCACAAAGCTTCGGGAAGAACCTCCTGCCCTCCTCTCGAACGGCTAAGGGTTATTGAACGACGACTTTGCCCAGCATGAATGGGTGCGGGGTGCAGTGATACGGGAATGCCCCGCCGTTCGGGAAGGTATGCGAGAAGCGATCTCCCGGGCTGAGATCCGGCGAATTCCAAACGTTGGTGGCGGACGTTGTCGTGTGAGGCTCGGTGCCGACGGGCTCGCAATTCACCCACGTCACCGTCGCGCC
>DAIQBJ010000184.1:0-6209 GCA_036781225.1 Gemmatimonadales bacterium
TCTCTTTGACGATCGCGAGGCCGATACCTGAGCCCTTGCCCGGCGCCTTGGTGGTGAATCCCGCGTCGAAGATGCGTTTCCGATTCTCGGGCGCGATGCCGACCCCGAGATCCTGAACGGCGAGCTTCAGCGTGTTCCCCTGTTGCTCGACCGTGACGGTGACGATTGCCTTCGACGCGCGGCTCGCGTCCACGGCGTTGCGAATGAGGTTGGTGAGCACCTGGTATAACGCCCCCGCGTCACCGTACAGATAGACCGCATCCGCCGACGAATACCACTTGAGCGCCACGCCGCGCTTGCGCGCGAGCGGCCGCTCCAGCGTGACGCAGGACCGTATCACCGGCGTCACGTCGAAGCGGGCCAGTGGCGTGCCCGGCGCGCCGAACGGCCGGTCCTGGATCGACCGCAGGTAGTCCGCGGCCTGCTCGATGCCGTCGGCGACGTGGGCGAGGTCGTCGAGCAGCTGGGCGCGGAATCCGGGCTCGAGCGTCGACGCGTCGCGCAGCGCGTCCAGGCTGAGATCGAGATTGCCCAGCGCAACGGCCAGTGGATTGCCCACCTCATGCGCGATCACACTGGGCTGGCGCGCCAGCTCGCGGAGTGCGTCGGCGGGCGGGAGGCGGGGACGCGACCCACCGGCTGCGATGCCGAGCACGCCCAGGCTGAGGCCCGCCAGCTCGAGGACCATCCGCTCGCGACTGCGTCGCTCGATGCCAGGAGGGCGGGGCGGGGCGGCGGGCCGCAGCCGCACCGGCGCGACACACCAGCGTCCTCCGTCGCCGAGCCGGCAGCCGACCCAGCGGCTGTGCTGGATGAGCGGCGCCCCCCACTGCCGCAGGGTGACGTCGAGATCCAATTCAGTATCAGGCCGTTGCGGGTTGGGGACACTGCTGAACAGACAGGTGGCTTGGGCTTCGGACGAGATCTCCCACAGCGTCACCACGCGGTCGTGCAGGGCGATGGAGGCCTGGCGGAGCACCTCGCGCTGCTGCGCGTGTGCTTCATCCATCGTCTCTGGGCCGCCCTCCGTGGACATCGGTTTCAGAAAGATAGGTTCGCGTCCTGACCGTCTGGTAGGGCGTTTTTGCGGCATTAAGGGGTGCTGTTGCGGCACCGTGGAATGGAACACCTTGTAGCGCATGGAAAGCCCCGCACTCAGCGCCTGGGAGTCCTTTTACGTCATCGTCGGCTCGTCAGCGGCCGCCCTCACGGGTCTGCAATTCGTTGTCATCACGCTCATCGCGGACGCGCGTGTTCGCCGCACGCAGCGCGAGATCAACGTGTTCGGGACGCCGATCGTCATGCACTTTTCCGTGGTCCTGCTGGTCTCGGCGATCCTGAGCGCGCCGTGGCGGATGTTCTCGGATCCCGCACTCTGGATCACGGTGATCGGCATCGCGGGATTGACCCATGCGATTCTCACGCGCCGGCGAAGCCGGATCGTAGCCCAGCAGCTGCCAGACACATACAAGCCGGTGCTTGAGGATAGGATTTGGTATCTGCTGATGCCGACCCTCGGCTACATCGGACTGCTTGGCGCGGGAGTGGCATTGTATCGCGGTCACGAGGGCGCGCTCCGCACCATTGCGGGCCTCGTCCTCTTCCTGCTCCTGGTGTCGATCCGCAACGCCTGGGACACGGTGACGTGGGTCGCCGAAACGCGCGGCAAGGAGGCCTAGGGACCTGGTACCAGCCTCGACACTCCGTATTCCTGCCCGCATAATAGGCCGCTCAACCGCCTCTCAGGGAGAGCCGCCCATGAAGAAGCGTTCACCCCCCTCAACCCGCTCGTGGTCGCGCCGCGAGTTCATCGAGCTCAGTGCCGCCGCTACGGGCTTCTCGCTCGCCGCACACCCCTTCCGGTTTCGCCGCGTCGCCCCGAGCGACACCGTGCGCTTTGGCATGGTCGGTGTCGGCATGCAGGGCAATGGCCTGCTCGGGACATCGATCCAGCTGCCCGGTGTGACCTGCGCGGGCGCCGCCGATCTCTACGACGGCCGGCACACGCTCGCCAAGGAGATCGCCGGGGCGAATCTGCCCACGACCCGTGAGTATCGAAAGCTGCTCGATGACAAGAGCATCGATTGCATCGTCGCGGCGGTGCCCGATCACTGGCACAAGCGCATGGTCGTCGAGGCGGTCGGCGCGGGGAAAGACATCTACATCGAGAAGCCGATGTCCCATACGCCCGCCGATGGCGTCGCGATGGTCGACGCGGTCAAGAAGAGCGGGAAGATTCTGCAGGTCGGCTCACAGCGGGTCAGCTCGCTGATCTGCGCCAAGGCGAAAGAGATGGTGGCGCAGGGGATGCTGGGTGACCTGACCCTCGTCGAGGGGTGGCTGGGCCGCAATGATCCGACCGGTGCGTGGGAATATCCGCCGCCGCCCGACCTCTCGCTCAAGACGCTCGACTGGGATACGTGGCAGAACGATGTGCCCAAGCGAGCCCTCGATCCGAACATCTTCGCGCGCTGGCGTTGCTGGAAGGAGTACGGCACCGGCGTGGCGGGCGATCTGCTCGTGCACCTGATCAGCGGCATGCAGTTCATGCTCGGCATGAACGAGCCACCCAAGCAGGCGATGTCGGTCGGCGGGATCCGGCGCTGGAAGGACGGGCGCAACATGCCCGACGTGCACGCGACGGTCTACTACTACAGCGGCGATCTGCCGGTCTACATGCGGCTCAATCTCGGCACCGAGATGCCGGAGCAATACCGCATTCAGGGATCGAAGGGCGTGCTCGAGGTCGCCGGCAACAAGCTGACCTTCACCCCACAGAGCGGCAAGGATCAGTGGCCGAGTTATTACACGGGCAGCTATCCGCGCGCGCTCCGCGACGCCTACGACGCGCAGTGGCACAAGGAGAACGATCCGCAGCCCGGGCAGGCGCCCGCGCTGGAAGAAAGCGTGACGTTCACGACGCCGGACTTCGACGACACGCGCCCGCATCTGTGGAACTTCTTCGAGGCGGTGCGCACGCGGAAACCGGTCGTGGAAGACGTCGTGTTCGGCCACAACGCGGCGCTCGCGTGTCATATGGCGAACGAAGCCTACTTCCGGCGGGCAGCGGTGGCGTGGGACGAGGCGACGAAGACAATCAAGGTTTGAGCCGCAGCAGCACGAGCGAATTGGCGCTCAGCGGATAGCGGTTGTCTTCCCCGGGAGGCTGGGGCGTGCGCGCGGTATCGATCAGCGCGCTCCAGCCACCGTGGTTCGGCAGCACAAACTCGACGTCCGTCTCCCCGGCATTCACGAGCACGAGCATCGTGTCCCCTTTGATCGGCTCCCCGGTGTCGTCCGTTTCATCGGTGGCGTCGCCGTTGATCAGCATCCCGAGAGAGTGTGAGCTCGCATCCCGCCAGTCGGCCTGCGTCAGCTCATGGCCATCGGCGCGGAGCCACGTGAGGTCTTTGAGGCCGGGGTGCTCGATGACCTGGCCGTGAAAGAAGGTCCGCCGCCGGAGGACCGGATTCTCGGCCCGGATCGCGAACATCCGGCGGGCGAAATCGAGCAGCGTGCGACGCGGCGCGTCCAGATTCCAATCGACCCAGGTAACCTCGTTGTCCTGACAGTAGGCGTTGTTGTTGCCGCGCTGCGTGCGCGCGATCTCGTCGCCGTGCGAGAGCATCGGCACGCCCTGCGAGAGCGCCAGGGTCGCGAGAAAATTGGCCATCGCGCGATAGCGGGCGTCGCGCACGGCCGGGTCGTCCGTCGGTCCCTCGACCCCCCAATTGCGGCTGATGTTGTCGTTGCTCCCGTCCCGGTTGTTCTCGCCGTTCGCCTCGTTGTGCTTCACTTCGTAGCTCACCAGGTCGTGCAGCGTGAAGCCGTCGTGTGCCGTCACGAAGTTGATGCTCGCGTACGCGGCGCGCTGAGTCCACTGGTAGATGTCGGCGGAGCCGGACAGGCGGGAGGCGAGATCGGCGATCTGGCCAGCGTCGCCCCTCCAGAACCGTCTCACCGTATCGCGGTACTTGCCGTTCCACTCCGCCCAGCCGACCGGAAACTTGCCGACTTGATAGCCTCCGGGGCCCACGTCCCACGGCTCGGCGATGAGCTTCACCTGCGACAGCACCGGATCCTGATGGATCACGTCGAAGAACGCGCTCAGCCGGTCCACTTCCCACAGCTCGCGCGCGAGGGCCGGCGCAAGATCGAAGCGGAATCCGTCGACGTGCATGTCGATCACCCAGTAACGCAGCGAATCCATCACCAGCTGGAGCGTGTTGGGATGGCTCATGTTCAGGCTGTTGCCGGTGCCCGTGAAGTCCACGTACTGCCGCAAGTCGTCGGGCTCGAGGTGATAGTAGGCGCGGTTGTCGATGCCCTTGAAGGCGAGCGTCGGGCCCAGATGGTCGCCCTCGGGCGTGTGGTTGTAGACGACGTCGAGAATCACTTCGAGCCCCGCCGCGTGAAACGCCCGCACCATCTGCTTGAACTCGGTGACCTGGTCGCGGATGGCGTAGCGCACATCGGGCGCGAGGAAGCCGATCGAGTCGTAGCCCCAGTAATTCGTCAGCCCGCGCCGGGCGAGGCGGCGCGCCGTGATGTGATGATGGATCGGCAGGAGCTCGACACTGGTCACGCCGAGGGCACGCAGATGCGCGATGATGGGCTCGGTGCACAGTCCGAGGTACGTGCCGCGCAGGCGTTCCGGCACGTCGGGATGTCGGATCGTCATCCCTTTCACGTGGCATTCGTAGATGACGGTGCGATTCCACGGAATCTTGGGCGCGTGGTCGCCGTGCCAGTCGAACGCGGGATCGATCACGATGCACTTGGGCATCGCGCCGGCCGAGTTGCGATCGTCCCGCGTCAGATCCTCGTTGGGGGCGGGGCTGCCGACCGTGTAGCCGAACGGCGTGTCGTCCCAGCGCACCTGACCGGTGATGGCCTTCGCGTACGCATCGAGCACGAGCTTGGCCGGATTGAACCGCAACCCGTTCTCGGGCTCGTAGGCGCCGTGCACTCGGTAGGCGTACAGCTGCCCCGGCCGCACGTCGCGCAGGTAGCAGTGCCACACCTGATTCGTCCGTTCAGTGACGTTGATGATCTGTTGCTGATCCGTCTGATCGGCGGCCGCGAAGAGGCAGAGCTCGACGCCGGTGCCCTGCTCGGAGAACAGTGCAAAATTCACCCCCTGGCCGTCCCATGTGGCGCCCAGGGGGTACGGAGCACCCCGCCATACACGCATGAGGTTACGCCTCGGGCGTGAGCGAGACCTTGAATCCCTTGGCCTTCAAGCTGGCCATCAGCCCGGACTTTTCCACCGACTTCATGTAGGCCTCGTCCGGATCGACGAGTTTCTTCTCCACGAGCTCGAGCAGGGCGTCGTTCAGCGTGTTCATGCCGAGCTTCCTGCTCGTCTGGATGATCGACGGGATTTGGAAGGTCTTGCCTTCCCGGATCAGGTTCGCGATCGCCGGAGTGGTGAGCAGGATCTCGCGCGCCGCCACGCGGCCGCCGTTCGCCTTCTTGCAGAGCGTCTGCGAGATCACGCCCTTGAGCGATTCGGACAGCATCACGCGGATTTGCGCCTGGCGGTCGGCGGGGAACTGATCGATGATGCGGTCCACGGTCGACGCGGCCGTCGTGGTGTGCAGCGTCCCGAATACCAGGTGGCCGGTCTCGGCCGTCTCGATCGCGATCGCGATGGTCTCGAGATCGCGCATCTCGCCCACCAGCACGATGTCGGGATCCTCGCGCAGCGCCGCGCGCAGCGCGGTCTTGAAGCTCTCGGTGTGGACGTGCACCTGACGCTGCGTGATCAGGCATTTCTTGTTCTCGTGCACGAACTCGATCGGATCTTCGATCGTGATGATGTGATCCGTCCGCGTGCGGTTGATCAGGTCGATCAGGGCGCAGAGTGTCGTCGACTTGCCCGACCCGGTGGGACCGGTGATGAGCACGAGCCCCTTGGTGAGATAGCAGAGCCGCTGCACGTCCTCGGTCAGGCCCATCTCGTCGACCGTTACGACTTTCGCGGGAATGACCCGGAACACCGCCACCGGGCCCTTGCGGTCGCGCGCGGCATTCACGCGAAAGCGCGCCAGCCCCGGGATTTCGTAGGCGAAATCGGTGTCACCCGTGTCCTTCCATTCCTCGCGATTGCGCTCCGGCATGATCGACAGGACGAGCAGCTCGAGGTCGTTCACGCTCATCGCCTCGCCGCCCTGGCGCTTGATTTCGCCATGAGTGCGGAACAGCGG
>DAIQBJ010000185.1:0-6191 GCA_036781225.1 Gemmatimonadales bacterium
AGGCTCGTGATGATCGCGTTGATGCACACCGATTTTCCCGACCCGGTCGCGCCGGCGATGAGGAGGTGCGGCATCTTCGTCAGATCGTCAACGACCTCGTCGCCCTCGAGATTGCGGCCCAACACCACGGGCAGCACCCGGGCGGCGCGGCGGAACTCGGCACTGTCGATGAGATCGCGGACGTGTACGAGCCGGGGAGTCGGATTCGGGACCTCGATCCCGATCGCCGCCTTGCCGGGAATCGGCGCCACGATGCGGAGCGACTGCGCCCGCATCGCAAGCGCGAGATCGTCGGCGAGCGACGACACGCGCCCCACCTTCACACCGCGACCCGGCTCCAGCTCGAAGCGCGTGACGACCGGACCGACCGTCTTGTTGATAATCTGCGCCCCGACGCGGAACGTCTCGAGCGTCGCGACCAGCCGCCGGCCCATCTCCTCGATCTGCGCCGCATCGACGTCTTCGACTGCCCGCGGTCCCTCGATTAACAACTCGATGGGCGGGATCAGTGAACCTGGAGGCGGCGGTTGCGCAGGTCTTGGAGGTGGCGCGCTCTTGGGTCTGCGCTCGACTGGCTTGGTGCGCGGTGAGCGGTCAGCGGTGCGCGAGCCTTCCACATCCTCAGGCTCCGGGTCTTCGCGCGCACCGCGCAGCGCGCCCCGGGCTCCTTCCTCCTTGCGCCCCGCCGATCGTGCCCGCAAGACCGTCAGCGGATGCCACCCAACGGTGATGATGCCGAGGGCCGAGAGCGCAAACAGCCCGACGAGTACGGCGCCCGCCGTTCCGAGCGCGCTCTCCAGGCCGTTGGCGAGAAAACCGGGAAACAGGCCGGCCAGTCGCTCGGTGCGGCTCCAGCTGCTGTAGTCGGGGGGAAAGTGAGGGCGAATCGCGACGGCGATGCCGTAGGGAATCAGCAGGATCAGGCCGGTCCCGAGAGCGGCGACGCGGCCCCAGGAGAGGGCGCCCAGCCGGTCAAAGGCCGCCAGCGCCCAGACGACGCCGAGGACGGGCAACACGACGGCACCCAGTCCGAACAGCTGCCAGCAGGTTCCACCGATCGTGCGACCCCAACTGCCGGTGAGGGCCACGGGAGGGGGGAGCAGCGTCAGACCCAGGAAGAAACCCACCAGCAGGGCCGCGATGCCGATGAGCTCTTGCCGTGCCTTGGGGTTCATGACGCGATGCGACGATCCGCGTAGACGGGAACGATCGCCACGCGATCGGGCTGGGCGCAGAATTTCACGTCGTCTCCGAGCCCGACCTCACTGAGTTGCCGCGCGGCGCCGCTCGCGCCGAACGCATCCAGCCAGCCGCCCTGCTGCCCCGCCAGATCGAGCGACACCTGGGCCGCGTCGTTGAGCACGAGCTTCTTGGGCGGCACGCCCTTCTTCACGGCCTTGATCAGGCGACCGGCCGTGTAGGCGTCCTCGAGCGCGAATTGCTTCTCCCGGCCGGCGCAGATGATCACCAGCTCGCCCCGCTCGCTGAAGAGATGGCGGGCCCGTTCCGCCACCGCGCTGAAGTTCAGCGCGGCCGCCACCAAGACGGGGTCCCCGCCTTGTGCCGCCAGCAGCGCCGGCGTGCCGTTCGTGGTCGCGAGAAACAGGGTCTTGCCCCCCACCGCTTCAGACGTCATTTCGCGGGGCGAATTGCCCAGCGCAAATCCCTCGATCTTGAGCATCCGCCGCTCGCCCGCCAGGACAATGCCGTTTTTCTCGAGGTTCGACGTGAGGCGCACCGCTTCCTCGGAGCTCGCCGCCGGGACCACCGCCTTGGCACCGGCGGCGAGGGCGGTGACGATCGTGCTGGTTGCGCGCAGCACATCAATGACGACAACCGCCCGGCCGGTGAGATCCCCCGCATTGAGGCCGAGTGGCGTATAGAAAACGTCGATCTTCATGTCTGGTCTTTGAGGAGTTGCGGCTCACGCTCGAGGAATTTCGTATCGACCTTGCCCGCCACGAAGTCCGGGTGGCGCATGACCCGGCCCAGAAACGGGATCGTCGTGGTCACGCCTTCAATGATAAACGAGTCGAGGGCCTGGCGCATACGGGCCAGCGCCTCGGCGCGGGTGTTGCCGTGGACGATCACCTTTGCGAGCAGCGAATCGTAGTACGGAGGCACAGTGTAGCCCGCATAAATGTGGGTGTCGACACGCACGCCAGGCCCACCTGGCGGATGATACGTGGTGATCAGCCCGGGCGACGGCTGGAAATTGCGGCTGGGATCTTCCGCATTCACGCGGCACTCGATCGAATGACCGCGCAGCCGATTGCCGTTCAGCACCAGTGCCAGCGGCGCGCCGGTCGCGAGCGAGATCTGCTCCTTCACCAGATCCATGTTGGTGCACATCTCGGTCACCGGATGCTCGACCTGAATGCGCGTGTTCATCTCCATGAAATAGAACGAGCCGTCCGCATCGAGCAGAAACTCGATCGTCCCGGCGCCCACATAGCCGATCGATTCCGCGAGCTTGACTGCGGCCTCGCCGATGTCCTCACGCAGCGCCTGATCGACGGCGGGTGACGGCGCCTCTTCCACGAGCTTCTGGTGGCGGCGCTGCACCGAGCAGTCGCGCTCGCACAGGTGCATCACTTTCCCGTGGGTGTCGCCCATGATCTGAATCTCGATGTGCCGCGGCCGCGCCAGATACTTCTCGATGTAGACCTCGCCCGAGCCGAACGCGGCCAGCGCCTCCTGCTTGGCCAGAGTGAACGACTGGGAGAACTGATCCGCATCGACCGCGACGCGCATTCCTTTGCCGCCCCCACCGGCGGCGGCTTTGATGATCACCGGAAAACCGATCTCGGCAGCGACTTGCTGGCCCTCTTCCATCGATTCGACGGGCCCCGGTGAGCCCGGCACGGTCGGCAGCCCGCTTTGCTGCGCGAGCTTGCGCGCCGCCGCCTTGTCGCCCATCTGGCGGATTTGCTCGGGCGTCGGCCCGATGAACGTGATGTTGGACGCCGCGACCTTTTCGGCGAACTCGGCGTTTTCGGCGAGAAAGCCGTAGCCGGGATGAATCGCGTCGGCCCCGGTGATCTCGGCGGCAGCGATCAGGCGCGGAATATTGAGATAGCTGTCCCGGCTGGGCGGGCGGCCAATGCAGACGTCGTCGTCGGCGAAGCGGACGTGCAACGACTCGCGATCCGCTTCCGAATACACCGCGACCGTCTCGACGCCCAGCTCCTTGCACGCGCGGATCACCCGCAGGGCAATTTCCCCGCGGTTGGCGATCAGCACTTTCTTGAACATTAGGGCGTTAGCTCGATCCCGGCCTCGCCCCCGAGCCGGCTCCCCGACGAATCGACACCGGAGACCTTCAGCGCGAACTCGCTCGGGTTGGTGGCGTAAAAGATCGCGCTCTCGTAGCTGATCACGCCCTGCTGGTACCACTGGAACAGCGACTGGTCGAAGCTCTGCATCCCGTACTGGATCGACCCATCGGCGATGAGATCCGGGATGTTGAGCTGTTTGGAGAGATCGCGGATGTTGTCCGCCACCGCGGCCGTATTGATCAGCACCTCGGCGGCGGGGACGCGACCGCGGCCGTCTTTGCGCGGCACCAGGCGCAGCGAGACGATCGCCTGCAGTGCGGTCGAGAGCAGGTGGCGGATTTCGTCGTGCTGATGCGGCGGGAAGAACGAGATCACGCGGCTGACCGTCTGGGTGGCATCCGTGGTGTGCAGCGTCGAGAACACCATGTGGCCCGTATCCGCCGCCTTGAGCGCGGTGTCCAGCGTCTCCATGTCCCGGATCTCGCCGATGAGGATGAGATCGGGATCCTGGCGCAGCACGTGCCGCAGCGCGGAGTTGAACGTCAGGGTGTCGTTCCCCACCTCGCGCTGCGAGATGTTCGCGTGCTGGTCGCGGTGCAGGAATTCGATCGGGTCCTCGATCGTGATGATGTTGACCCGGCGATTGGTGTTCACGTGGTTGATCATCGCGGCGAGCGCCGTCGATTTCCCCGAGCCGCTCACGCCGGTGACGAGCACCAGCCCGCGAGGCTTCAAGGCGATCTCCTCGAGCACGCCCGGCAGATTCAGCTCGCGGATCTGCTTCACCTCGTACGGAATCGCCCGGAAGGCGAAGGCGACGGTGCCGCGCTGCTGATAGATGTTCGTCCGGAACCGGCCCACGCCGGGCACGCCGATCGCGAAGTCCGCCTCCTTGTGCTCGGCGAACTCCTTCACCTGGCGCGGGGTCATGATCTGCTCGGCGAGCGACTTCAGCTCCTCCGGCTTGAGCGGCGCCGTCTCGAGCGCGACCAGATCACCGTTTACCCGGATAGTCGCCGGCCGGCCGACCTTGAGCAGCAGGTCGGAGCCGTTGCGCTGCACCATCTGCGTGATTGCTTGTTTGAAGTTGAACGCCGGCAGATTGCTCTGCGTCGCCTCACCCATGCGGATCCACCCGGAAAAGGGCCTGTCCGAACTCGACGGGCTGCGCGTTTTGCGCCGCCAGCTCCCGAATGACGCCGGAGACCTCGGACTCGATCTCGTTCATGATCTTCATCGCTTCGATGATGCAGACCACCTGCCCCACGTTGACCCGGCTTCCCACCTTCACGTAGGGCTGGGCGCCAGGCTCGGGCGACTGATAGAAGGTGCCGACCATGGGGGATTTGATCTCGAGGAGCTGCGACTTCGGCGGCGATGGGGGGGGGGCTGCGGGAGCCTGACCCTCGGCATCGGGGGCTCCCCCGGCGACCAGAGCCGGCCCGGCGGCCTGGCTGACAATCAGATGGCCCCCGGCATTGGTGGCGGGGTGACCAGCCTTGGAGACCCGCACCGACGACCATGCCCCGAACAGACCGCGCCGGATCTCGATCGCGCCCACCTCCGGGGCGTCTTTCAGGATCTGCACAATCTGGGCGATGATGTCGAGCTTCATACCGTGAAGATACCCCCCAAGAGGCCCTACACCAGTTCCATGAGATCCGTACAGCCGTCGGTCAACAAGACCGGACCGTCGGCCGACAGATGCACGTCGTCTTCGATCCGCACGCCGCCGCGTCCCGCGAGATACACGCCGGGCTCGATGGTCACAACGGCATCCTCGGGCAACGGTTCGGCAACGGTGCGCGCGAGGCGTGGCGCTTCGTGCACTTCGAGGCCGAGGCCATGACCGGTCGAATGCCCGAAGGCCGCGCCGAATCCGCGCGCCTCGATCGGTTCGCGCGCGAGCGCATCGGCGTCCCTGCCGGTCATCCCGGCGCGCACCCCGTCGCGCGCGCGCCGCTGCGCATCCTGGACCACCGCGTACAACGCGCGCTGCGAATCATCGGCGCGAGCCCCCACGACGACGGTACGGGTCATATCCGCGCAATACCCGTCGACGACGGCGCCAAAGTCTAGCAGCAGCCACTCTCCCGCCGCTACGGTCCGGCTGCTGGTATGCGCATGCGGCAGCGCGCTGCGTGGTCCGCTGGCGACGATCGTCGGAAAGGGATGCGCTTCGCTCCCGCGGCGCCGCAGCGCGGCCTCGAGGCGCGCCGCAATCTCGAGCTCGCTCTGTCCCGGCCGCACGCTCGCCAGCGTCTCGCGCAGGGCCTCGGCGGCCAGCAGGGCGGCCGACCGAATGGCGGCGACTTCGCCGGCGTCTTTGCGCACCCGGAGCCGCTCGACGAGCTCACCTGCCGGCTTCCAGCGCCAGGCGGCCGCCGCGCTGCTGGAGAATCGCTCCGCTTCCTTTACGGTGACCGCATGCGCTTCGAACCCGATCACCCCGATACTGCCTCCCAGCGTGGGCAGCTCCTTGAAGAGCCGGTCCCAGACGCTGGTTGCTTCGATCTCCACGCGCGCCACTCCGCCGCTCTCCTGCCGCGCCTGCTCGTCATAGCGAAAGTCGGTCAGCACGAGCAGACTGCTGCGCGTCGCGAGCGCCAGGCCCGCCGAGCCGCTGAATCCCGTCAGATAGCGGATGTTGGGACGCGAGGTGACGAGCAGCGCGTCCAGGCCTTCCGCCTCGAGCACCGCAGCCAGCGCAGCATGGCGGTCGGGACGCTTATCGGGCTTTGAGATAACCGACGATCCCCTCGAGCCCCAGTCGATAGCTGTCCGGCCCGAAACCCGTCACGACGCCGACCGCGATATCCGCCAGGAGCGAGTGCCGGCGCTCCGGCTCGCGCGCGAAAATGTTCGAGAGATGCACTTCCACGAACGGCACGCGCACCGCGAGCAGCGCGTCGC
>DAIQBJ010000186.1:0-6184 GCA_036781225.1 Gemmatimonadales bacterium
CGCAGCGAGGCACGATGCACGAGCTGCGGCCGCTGCCCGGTGACTCGACGTCGGCTGCGACCGGAATCAACGAGCGGGGCCAGGTCATCGGCATCTCCGGCGACTGCGACATCGCAGTGGGGCAGCTCAGCGCGCGCCACGCGGTGCTGTGGGAGAAGGACGCCGTCATCGACATCGGCGATCTGGGCGGCGACGCCTGGCACACGCCGATGGACATCGACAATGCGGGCAATGTCGTCGGCTTCTCGAATCCGCTCGGGGTGATCGGCATCGACTTCAACCCACACGCCTTCTTGTGGACGAAGAGCGGGGGGATTCGCGACCTCGGCACGCTGGCTGGCGACGACAACAGCCAGGGCCTCGGCGTCAATTCCAGTCTGCAGGTCGTGGGCGTATCGAGCGGGGCCAGCAATCGCGCCTTCCTGTGGGAGAATGGCGTCATGCAGGACCTTAATGCGCTGGTCGGTCCCGGCTTCCCCGATCTCCTGATTGTGGCGCAGCATATCAATGAACAGGGCGTGATCGTGGGGCGCGCGGTGCTGCATGGAGCGAGCGTGCAGGTGCCGTTCGTGGCCACACCGGTGATCGCGCCATAGGTTTCGGATTATGGTCTCTGCCGTGGCCCCCGGGGCTGCTCACACGATCCACCGCAATGCCTACCAGCTCGCGGTGGACGCGCGCGATCCTCGCTTTGACGGCGTGTTCTATGTCGGCATCACCACCACGCACGTGTATTGCCGGCCGTGTTGCCCGTCGCGCTTGGCCTATGACCGTCACCGCCGCTTCTTCGATTCCGCGGCGGCGGCCGAGCGCGCCGGGTTCCGGCCGTGTTTGCGCTGTCGTCCGGAACTGGCGCCGGGCAGGACCGGGGCGTCCGTCGATGCGGTGTCGCAGCTCGCGCGCGCGGCAGCACAGCGTATCGCGGCGGGAGCACTCAACGGTCACAGTGTCGCCGAGCTCGCGAGCGAGCTCGGTGTCAGCGAGCGCCATCTGCGGCGCGCGCTCGAGCGAGAGGTGCGCGTTGCGCCGCTCGAGCTGGCGCAGACGCATCGCCTGCTCCTCGCCAAGCGCCTCATCGTCGATACCGACTTGCCGATGACCCGCGTGGCGTACGCGAGCGGGTTCCAGAGCCTGCGGCGGTTCAACGCGTCATTTCGACAACACTACCGCATGGCGCCGAGCGCGCTGCGTCGCGGGCGGCGGATGCGGGCCTGGGTGGAGGGCTCGCTCAAGCTGACGCTCTCGTACCGCCGGCCGCTCGCCTGGGACGTGTTGCTGAGCGCATTGCCGCGCGAGGCGACGATCGCGATTGACGGGCATCGCGGTCGCGTATCGATCGAGAACGCTGCGGCCGAGGGACATCTCGTTGTGGAGATCGCGGAATCCCTGCTGCCGGTGTTGATGCCGTTGATCGCCGGATTGCGACGCGTGTTCGATCTCGACGCCGAGCCCGCGGTGATCGACGCGCATCTCGGCGCGGGAGGGCTGGGTCGGCTCGTGGCGCGGTGGCCGGGTGTGCGCGTGCCGGGGAACCTGGAGCGACTCGAGGGCGGCAACCCGGACGCGTTTCCGACGAGCGATCGGCGGTTGCTGGCGCGGGCGGAGCAGTGGAGGCCGTGGCGAGCGTACGCAGCTCAGTTGTTGCGGCTCGACGCCTCCGGCGGCACATATTAGGGCATCCTCCCGACCCTCGTTCTCGTTCTCGCCCTAGTTCAGGGCGCCGACTCGGTTCCCGCCGAGCGGCGCGCCGCGCGCGGGTGGTACAGCGACGCCAAGTTCGGGATGTTCATCCACTGGGGCGTCTACAGCCTGCTCGGCCAGGGCGAGTGGGTGATGCAGAACCGGCCGATTACCGTCAGCGACTACGAGTGGCTCGCCACGACGTTCAATCCCGTCAAATTTGACGCGCGTGCCTGGGTCGCGGTGGCCAAGGCCGCGGGGGCCAAGTACATCACGATCACGTCGCGACATCACGACGGCTTTGCGATGTTTGCGACGCGCGCAACGCCGTACAACATCGTCGCCTGGACGCAATTCAAGCGGGATCCGCTGAAGGAGCTCGCCGACGAGTGCCACCGCCAGGGGATCAAGCTCTTCTTCTATTACTCGCAACTCGACTGGCATCACCCCGATTACTGGCCGCGCGGCTCGACGGGTCTCAAGACCGGCCGGCCCGACAGCGGTGACTGGAATCGCTATCTCGACTTCATGGACGCGCAGCTCACGGAGCTGCTCACGAATTACGGCGCTGTTGGCGGCATCTGGTTCGACGGCATGTGGGATAAGCCGGCGGCCGACTGGCGCTTGCCGCAGACGTACGCGCTGATCCATCGCTTGCAGCCGGCGGCGCTGATCGTCCCGAATCATCACCAGACGCCGTTGCCCGGAGAGGATGTTCAGACGTTCGAGCAGGACCTGCCGGGCGCCAATACCGCCGGCTTCAACACCACCACGATCGGCCGGTTACCGCTCGAGACCTCGCTCACGATGAACGATTCGTGGGGCTTCAACCTCACCGATCATCATTACAAGTCGACGCGCGAGCTGATTCACTACCTCGTGCGCGCGGCCGGCGTGGGGGCGAATCTGCTGCTCAACATCGGCCCGCGGCCCGATGGCACGATCCCGCCCGAGGCCGAGGCTCGGCTGCGCGAAATCGGTGCGTGGCTTGCGACGAATGGCGGGTCGATCTATGGCACGCGCGCCGGTCCGATCGCGCCAAGGAGCTGGGGTATTACGACGGCGCGCGGAGATACCGTGTATGTGCACGTCCTGGACTGGGCTGATAGTGTGCTCGCGTTGCCGTCTCCAGGTGCTGGAAAATGGAAAGCCAGGAGTTGGCCGGACGGGCGGGCACTCCATGTGACGCAATCAAACGCGGGAATGTCGCTTGCCTTGCCGGTCGGGGAGAGTCCGGACAGGATTGTTGTGTTGATCAAGGAAGCTCAATGAGCTGCTGTGAGGCGCCCCCCCCCGCATGGGCGAATCAGTTCACTCGTCGCAGGGCCGCGCGAGAACTGCGCGACTACCGGCGACGTGGTCCCATACCGACGACCAAGGCGCTGATCGGTGCCCTGGTCCGCATGGGCGTGGGACAGAGTACGCTGCTCGACATAGGCGGTGGCGTAGGGGCGATCCAGATCGAATTGCTCGCGGCCGGCGCGCGCGCGGCGACGAGCGTGGACGCGGCGAGCAGTTACCAGGACATCGCGCGTGCCGAGGCGGAGCGCCGGGGCGTGACCGACCGAATCACCTACCTGCTGGGCGATTTCGTGGAGGTAGCGTCCGAGGTCTCGGCGGCGGACATCGTGACGCTCGACCGTGTGGTGTGCTGTTATGCCCACATGGAGCCGCTGCTCCGCCTTTCGGCCCAACGCTGCCGCCGGCTGTACGGTCTCGTCTACCCGCGCGATCGGTGGCTCGCGCACACGGTGGTCGGCGTGGAGAACGCCTTCCGCCGGCTGTTGCGTAACCCGTTCCGATCGTTCATCCACTCGATCGAGGCGATGGATGAGTTGATCCGTTCGCTCGGATTCACGCTGCGGCACAAGCTGCGGACGCTCGCGTGGGAGGTCGTGATCTACGAGCGAAACAGCTAGGCTACGGCGCGCTGCGGAGCTGGCTATCCGCCTTCGCGAGCAGCTTCTCCCGTAGCGCCGGATAGAACTGCACGAACGCGTTGTCGAAGGCAGCCTCGGTCTTGTGACACGAGTAGCACGCTAATTCGCTCGGCAGTTTCGCCGCGCTCGAGGCGGTGTCGCCGAATCCGTAGAATGCCCAGCCGCTGGGATCGACGCCCTTCCGCTTCAAATGCACCTCGAACCCGGGAATGCGATCGCCTTCGTAAAACCCGGCACGTGCCGGGTTGGATTTCTTGGAAGGCTCGTAGAACGTCAGGACAAACATCGCGTGCTCGGGGAATGCGCGATGCTCGATGGCATAGCGGTAGGCCCACGGCTGCAAATACACGTTGTGAAACGTTCCGGGAGCTGCGCCGGCCGTTGGCGGCGTCTGGGACTGGGCATAGGACAGCCCCGTGGAGGCGCCGACCATCACCCATGTCTCGTATCCGTGCGGCCGGATGAGGCGGCCGGTGCTCGTGAACTCGGGTACCTGATCCTTCGGCGGCGCGCTCTGCCTGGCCTGGAAGGCGAGCGCCGCGAGCACCAAGACGCCCGCCGCGACCTTGATCATGGCATGCATCTGCGTTCTCCTTGCGTAGTGTGGGCGACGGCGCTCGAGCACACTACGGCTTTGCGAGACGCGGCGGATTCAGCTTCTTGAGCACGTACGCCGAGACCGCCGCCAGCCCGAAAGTTGCGGTGACGATCAGCACGCCCGCACCAACCTCCTTGAGGAGGCCGGCGGGTGCAATGCTGGCGACAGGTTGGTTCATCTTCACGAGGAGCAGCATGATCGCGCTGAGCAGCGTGGCCCACACGACCGCGCCCATCGCGATCAACGGCACGGTTTCGATTCCGTGGGGCGACTGGTGGTGCAGGACGGCGTCCTGCTCCTTGGCTACCCACCAGCGCCACACCGTGCGCGCCAGAAAGTACGCGAGCACGACGCCCAGCACGATCAGCACGAGCAGCGTGGCGCGCTCGAGATCGGGGCGCGCCAGGCGATCCGCAATGAATCCCGGGACAGAGTCGTCGAGCGTGCGGATGATGGGGAATGTGCTGTGGTAGAGGGCGACGCCCAATCCGACGGCGATCGCGGATAACGCGATCCGTACCATGTGTAGCCACGACACACGCCAGCGCGCGCGCTGATCGATCGCCTCGGACTCCCTGGGCAGCTTCGCAAGCCACGTGCTCGCCGCAGCCTGCCCGCACGCGCGCACGACCCGCAGCACGAACTCATCGACATTGTTCCAGTACCGCACGTGATCCTTGAAGAGCGAGCCCTCGTTCCAGATCTCGTTCTCCTCGATCCGTTTGTGATCGGTCGTCAGCGTCGGCCCGCCCGGCACCGGATCGAGCGATGCATAGATGTCGATCCACCGTCCCAACCCGGGCGGACACCGAACGGTGGTGAGGATGTGCTTCCAGCCCCTGGAGAGAATCGTGAAGATCGACTGGCCGAGGATCGCCAGCGCGATCACAATGGCGAGGACGGGCGCGAACGGCATTGCCGTTCGGTACAGCGCGAGCAGGCCGAGTATCCCAAACACGACGCTGAGCGGAACGGCGGCACGCCGCCCACGCTTCGCGAGCCGCGGTGCACGCGACTCGAGCCGCTTGGACAGCCGGACTCCACCGACTCCCACCGCGACCGACGCGATGCCCAGGATGAGCCACAATAGAGCGGTGAGGAGCAGTTTTCCGGGCGCGAGCGCACCACGCAGCACCTGAATCGTGAGCCAGCCGGAGATGAGCGAGATGAAGACCGAGGCCACCATCGCCCGTCGCACCGGGTCGAACCCCAGTGTCTTCGGCAAGGTCTCCGAGCGCCGCAGCACCGACAGCGGATTGGTCCCCCCGCCGAATGTAATGAGTGTGTCCGGTTGTTTGGCGGGCGGCTCGTTGAGGCCGGCAATGCCGCCGAGGGCTTCGACGGCGACGGCAGCCCCCTGCGAGTGCGCGACCACGACGGTTCGCTCGCAGCGCTGTTGCAGCGCGTCGAGTCCTGCGAGAATCCGGGTCTTGATGAGGCCCGCGCGGATCGGACTCTCGACGAAGACGAGACTATCGCCGACCGTGGTGGTAAAGAGGCGTTGCGCGCTGAGGAGCATGCCGCGTAAGGCCGGTATCGGCAGCAGTCCGGCGACAAGCGCGAGCAAGAGCAACAGCAGAACCACCGGCGCGAACAGGAGGCCAAGGAAGAGCTTCAGGAGCGCCAGTGTCACGGCGTACCTCTTGGGCGTGCGTCCCGACTTGGCCAGCCAGTAGCGCTGCGCGATGTGGGTCGTGAGGGCCCACGGCAGCGCGCGCACACCCCAGGAGAAGAACTCGAAGTACGTGGGCGCCAGGAACGACTCGGCCCACCATCCTTCCGACAGCAGCCAGTGCTCGGCCTTGGCCGCGTGCTCGAGCCGCAGCCGCGCCTCCGTGCGCTCGCCGTCGCCGCCTTCGAGATCCTTGCCCGCGCGCTCGACCGTGGGGACAACGCTGCCGTTCGTGGCTTGCGCGATGGCTTTGACGAGGCTGTCGCCCCAGCGCGTGATCGTGTCCCCGGCCGG
>DAIQBJ010000187.1:0-6184 GCA_036781225.1 Gemmatimonadales bacterium
GGCAGACTTTCCCAAACTCGCGGCGAGCATTCTCGTCATGTCGGCGATCGTGGTACTCTTCAATCGCACGGTGTGGCGGCGTTTCTATCAGCTGGCCGAGCGGCGGTTTTCCCTCAACAAGTGACGATCACGGGACATGCCTGTCAGACGAACCGCGGCTCCTAAAGCGACGCGCGTGCTGTGCGAGGCCCGGCACGTCTCGCACGACTTCCTGCTGCCGAACGGCCAGCGCCTCCGCGTCCTGGAGAACGTCAACGTCGCCGTCGCAGCGAACGAGGTTGTGGCCTTGCTGGGTCCATCCGGCTCCGGAAAGTCCACGATCCTGCGCATGATGGCGGGACTCATCAAACCGAGCGAGGGTGAGGTTTTCTACCACGACCAGCCGCTCCATACTCTGAATCCGGGCGTGGCGATTGTGTTTCAGAGTTTCGCCCTCTATCCCTGGATGACCGTCACCGAAAACGTGAAGGTGGCGCTCGAAGCGATAAAGCTCGAGCCAAAAGAGATCGCGCAACGCGCCGAGCGCACGATCACCCTCGTCGGACTCGCCGGATTCGAGCACGCGTATCCGCGCGAGCTCTCGGGCGGTATGAAGCAGCGCGTGGGGATGGCGCGCGCCCTCGCGGTTGAGCCCGAGATCCTGTTCATGGACGAACCGTTCAGCCAGGTGGACGCCCTGACCGCGGAGAGCTTGCGCGCCGAGGTCCTGGACATCTGGTCCGGGAAGGAGCGAAGCCTGTCGTCGATTCTGATGGTCAGCCATGACATCAAAGAAGTCGCCTTCATGGCCGACCGGATCATCGTACTCGGCGGCGCCCACCCCGCGCGCGTGCGCAAGGTCGTCGAGAACGACTTGCCCAGGCCGCGCGATTACCGGGCGCCGGAGCTGCTGCGCCTGGTGGATCAGCTCTACGAAATCATCACGGGCAGCGAGCTCCCCGACCTGCCGGCTGGTCCCCCGGAACCTGAGCCCGAGTTCGTCGAGCCACTCCCACCCGTGTCGGCCGTCGAGATCGTCAGCCTGCTCGAGTACCTGGATGTGCGCGGCGGTCAGGACGACATCTTCCGCATCGCGACCGGGACCAACCGGGAGTTCGGCAAGGTCATCACCGTGGTCAAGGCGGCGGAGATGCTCAACTTCGTCGATACCCCGAAACGGACCGTCGTGCTCGAGCCGCTCGGGAAGCGATTCGTGCGGGGGGCAGCCGAAGAGCGACAGCGAATCTGGCGCGAGCAGATGCTCAGCCTCCACCTCGTCAAGGAGATCTATCGGACCCTGAAGCGGCAGCGGAAGCACAAGCTGGATCGCGACTTCGCCCTCGAGACGATCGTGATCCATATGCCGCAGGAGAACTACGAGCAGGTGTTCGAGACCCTCGTCGGATGGGCGCGGTTTGGCGATCTCTTCCGCTACGACGAAACGACGGGAGTCATCTCACTCGACCAGACCGCTCCCACTCAAAGCTCGACGTAGGCGCCCACCTCGAACACCTGGTTCGGCGGAATCCTGAAGAACGCGGTCGCTCTCAACGCATTGCGCGACATGAAGGCGAACAACTGCTCGCGCCACATCGCCATGCCGGGCCGGTCTGAGGCGATCAGCGTCTCTCGACCCAGGAAAAACGTCGTCCCCTCGAGCGGAATGTCGAGGTGGCTCTTCTTGCATGCGGCGAGCACCTCACGGATGTCGGGATCCTGCATGAAGCCGTATCGAGCGATCACCGTGTGGAATCCCTTGCCGCTGCGCTTCACCGTGACGCGCTGGTCGTCGCCGACGTGCGGCACATCCTCGGTGATGACCGTCAGAAACACGACCTTCTCGTGCAGTACCTTGTTGTGCGCCAGGTTGAGCACCAGCGCCGGCGGCGTCCCGTCCGCGCTGCCGTACATGAACACCGCCGTTCCAGGCACGCGCACCGGCGGCTCGGCGGCGAGGTCGGCGAGCAGCAGTTTGAGCGGGACCGTCTTCTCCATCATCCGCCGGGAGAGAATCTCGCGGCCGCGCTTCCACGTGATCATCACGAGGTACAGCGCAACCGCGATCGCGAGCGGCACCCAGCCGCCATGCCAGATCTTGAGCGCGTTGGACACCAGGAATGTGAGATCGACGATCAGGAACGTGCCCGACACCGCAGCGGCCTTGAGGATGCTCCAGCCCCACACTTCTCGGCTCATCACGTAGAACATGACTGTCGTCAGCGCCATGAGCGTCGAGAGCGCGACGCCGTACGCGCCGGCGAGATTGCTCGACGTCTGGAATCCGAGCACGAGCGCGATCGTGAGGATCATCAGCAGCTTGTTCACCGTCGGCACGTAGATCTGCCCGATTTCCCGCGACGACGTGTGCTCGATCTCCAGGCGCGGGATGTAGCCGAGCTGCACCGCCTGGCGCGTGAGCGAGAACGCCCCCGAGATGATGGCTTGCGACGCGATGATCGTGGCCGCCGTCGCGAGCGGGATCATGAGGTAGAGCGCTTTGGCAGGAGCGAGGAGATAGAAAGGATTCGCCGCTGCCCCTGGCTCGGTCAGCAACAGGGCGCCCTGGCCGAAGTAGTTGAGCATCAATGCGGGAAGCGGGATCGTGAACCAGGCCAGCTGAATAGCGGAGTGGCCGAAATGCCCCAGATCCGCGTACAGCGCCTCGCCACCAGTCACCGCCAGAAAGACCGCACCCAACACCAACAGCCCGCGCCCGGGATCCTCCGCAAGGAAACGAACGGCATGAGTGGGGAGCACGGCGCCCACAACGGCGGGATGGCGCATAATGCCGCTCATTCCGAGAACCGCGATGGCGGCAAACCAGACCAGCATGACGGGCCCGAAGATGGCGCCTATCCCGGCCGTGCCGCGGCTCTGCAGCATGAACAGGCCGATGAGGATCGCCAGCGTGATCCAGATGACCCAGTGCTGCAGCGCCGGCGCGACGATCTCGAGACCCTCGACTGCCGAGAGCACGGAGATGGCCGGCGTCAGCGCGCCATCAGCATAGAGCAGTGCCGCCCCGAAGATGCCGAGCACGATCATGATGCGCCGTGGGGTCAGACCGCGGGCCAGGCGGCTGCCGTTCACCAGCGCCATCAACGCGAGCACCCCGCCCTCGCCCTTGTTGTCAGCGCGGATGATGACGACGTGGTACTTGACCGTGACAATGAGGATCAGCGACCAGAAGATCAGCGACAGCACGCCGAAGACGTTGCCTGTCGTGACCGGAATGCCGTGCTGGCCGTGGAAGGCCTCGCGCAGGGCATAGAGTGGGCTCGTCCCGATGTCACCATACACCACGCCGAGTGCGAGAAGGGCGAGCTGGGCGAGGTAACGTCCCCGCGGTTGGGGTTGAGAGCTCAGTGAAGTGGGATTTTGGGGTGCCGCCGGGGCGCTCATTGCGGGGGAACCCTATGCGAGCGGGCCCAGAAAGGCCAGAGGATCACCAAACCAAAAGCCCCAGCAGCACTTACGAGAAACGCCGTTGCCCCACTCACGCGTTGAAAAATGACGCCCAACGCGATCCCTCCGACGAGCGCCGCCACTCCGGTCAGTCCGTGATAGACGCCGAACCCGCTGCCGTGGTGACCGCCGGTCGCCGCTGAGACGAGCGAGCGCTCGGGGCTTTCTGTCAGTCCGGCGACGATGCCAAACGCGAGGAACAGCACCCACACCTGCAACGGTCCTGCCGCGAACGCCATCCCCGCCGCGAGCGCCATGTACGTGAACCACCCGAGCCACATCGTTCGGGACGGGCCCAGGCGGTCCGACAGCGCGCCCCCCACGAAACTCGTGGATGCCTTGACGACATGCAGGGCCGACCAAAGGAGCGGAATGACCGCGACGGCAACGCCGAGACGCTGGGCATAGAGGATGATCAGTGCCTCAGGCATCCGGAGGAGATAGAAGAACGCGATGACAATGACTGGAAACGGCGTGGGAAGGCGCGAAACTGCGCGAGCAGGCGCCGACTGCGGCGTTGCACCTACCCCGCCTGTTTGCACCTCTCCCCTCCGTTTGTCGTCCCTCACAGCCCACATCGCCAGCACCAGGACCAGGACTCCGGGCACCGCACTCGCCAGGATTACGGTCCGCACGTCCGCATGCCGTTCGAGCAGCACCCAAGCGACGAGCGGCCCAAGCACCGCGCCCACGTGATCGAGCCCGCGCTGCAATCCGAATGCGCGTCCCGTGATTGGAGCGGGCGTGACGTCGGCGATGAGTGCGTCGCGCGGCGGCGTGCGCAGACCTTTGCCGAGGCGATCGACGACGCGCAGCCCGATGACCTGCCAGGCGGCGGCCGTCATGGCAATGATGGGCCGTACCGCCGCCGCAACGAAGTAACCGCCGACGATCAGGCGCCCGCGTCGCTCGACCCGGTCCGCGAGCCGACCGGAGATGAGCTTTACGAGCGCGGCGGCGGCATCCGCGGCCCCGTCGAGCGCGCCCAGCGCCAGCGCGCCGCCCCCCAGGACGCCCGTAACGAACGCCGGGAGCAGCGGATACACCATCTCACTCGCGAAATCGTTGAGAAGGGAAACAGCACCGAACAGCTTGACCTGCCGGGGAAGCCGGGCCGGGTCACTCACCCAAGCCAAGCCCCCAGCGAATTAGTGCGACAGGAAGGCCGCCGTACGGCAGCACAGCGTCGTGGAAGGCGCGGAGCGTGAAGTCCTTACCCTTGGCCGCGCGGAAGTCGTCGCGCAGGCGCAGCAGCTCGCGCCGCCCTACGGCGTAACACAGCTGGTACGCCGGCCACGCACAGTAGCGCCGCACCTCGGCCTCGGCGTTGCTGCGCTCCACGTGGAGCTCGTTGACCATCTGATCGACCGCCTGCTCGCGCGTCATACCGCGCGTGTGCAGGCCCACGTCGAGTAGAATCCGCATCGCGCGCCACAGCAGATGGACGCGCTGGAAGAAGAGCTCCTGGTCCGACGCGTAAAATCCTTCCTCGCCCATCATGTCTTCGCAGTACAGCGCCCATCCCTCGACTGTCAGCGGCGTCCAGAGATTCTTGCGCACGTGCGACGCCTGCTCCTTGGCAATCACGAGCTGCAAGTGGTGCCCGGGATAGCCTTCGTGGAGCGCCGTCGCCGCCAGTTCGTAGCGACAGTGGTCGCGCAGGATGCGCTCCTGCTGTGCCGCGGGAAGCCGCGAGTCGGGCACCGTCACGTAGAACCATCCGGTCCGGTCGCGGCTGTAGGCGCCGGGGCTGTCGTAGGCGGCGTACGGGATGACTGGACGCATGAACGCGGGCGTGGGAATCACACCCAGCGGCGCTTTGGGAATTGGGGCGAGCTTGCGGGCCGCGACAAAGTCACGCGCGCGCGCCATCTCCTTGGCATATGCATCAACCAGCTCGGCCGGGCTCGGATGATCGCCGCGCAGCTTGTCGACCAATTCCGGCCAGGGGCGCCCATCGAGCCGGGTCGCGAGCCGCACCAGGTCCTGCTCGATCTCTTCCTTGAGCCGCAATCCATAGCGCCATAGCTCGGGTGCCGTGTCGCGCAGCGCGTGCTGATAATGAAGCAGGAAGTTGAACGCGTCCTCGCCGATCGCGAACTGATCGGATCCCATTTCGAGCCAGCGCTCGAGATTCGAATCGAAGCTCTGGAGCGCCTGGCGCGCTGCTTCGGCCGCTGACGTGAGGCGTGCAGCATGCAGCGGTGCCTGCGAGGCCAGCGCCGTCGCGAGCTCCTTGACGAGCAGCTTGCCGCCTTCCGTCATGCGCACGGCGGTTTCGACGAACACGCGCACCGGCTCCTCGAGCGTGGCGCGCAGGTCGTCGAGAAACGCGGGGATGTCTTCTAACCGCCCGATCACCGCGACCGCCTTTTCGGCCGGCGTGCGGTCGGCCGAGAGCAGCAAATGGTGCAGCCCGCCCAACAGGTGCGACAGCCAGAACTCCGGGTTCGTGGCCTGCGGCTTGATTTTCTCGTAGCGCCGCAGCATCACGCGGATCTCGTTGAGCAACGCCGTGCGGTCGATCTCTTCGTCGAGATCCACGACGGCGGTCTGTTCGAGTGCGGATGCGATCGATTTGAGGGCCGCGAGGTGCGGAGCCAGCGCCGCCTTGCCGTAGCGGCCGTACCGGTCGTCGTGCCCCGGCACGCCGGCCTGCGTCGCGGCGACCGGGTCCAACTGCCAAAAGAGATCGAAAAACGACCGCTCGATGTCGCGGAAACTCATGCGGAGAGCAGCC
>DAIQBJ010000188.1:0-6179 GCA_036781225.1 Gemmatimonadales bacterium
GGTCTTCCAGATCATCAAGGATCAGCTCGGCAAGCGGCCGATATATTTTTCGACGTCGACGGGAAACATTGCCGACCAGCTGGGCCTGTCCTCGTATCTCATCGGCGAAGGCCTGGTGCGGCGGCTGATGCCCGCTCCGGTCGTGCCCAACGACAGCATCCGGCTTCTGGAGGGACGAGGCTTCGTGAACGTGCCGCGCACCAAGCGACTGGCGTTCGACGTCTATATCGGCGGCAAGTCCGCCGCGCGGCGGCGGCCCAGGGGCTGGGTGGACTTGCCGTCGCAGAACAGCCTGATCGGCTATGTCTTCGTGTATGACACGATCGCGGCTGCGCTGCGTGAGCGGGAGCCCGCCGTGGCGTCGCGCGCGATCGCGGTCCGCGATTCGATTCTGGCCAACACTTCCTACGCCATTCCGTGATCGGTTTCTCTCTATGACATCATTGCAGGCCGGCGTGCGCACCTATACCGGGGGACCCGCGGGGGCGGGGGGGGCCGATATTCCCGGCACTTCCCCCACGGTGGAGCGGCCGCCGTATCTCGTGGCGGCGGGCGTCAGCCTGGGCGCGCTCATCCTCTACATCCTGACCCTCGCCCCGACGACGCAGTTTTGGGACACCTCGGAGTACATCGCCGCGGCCTACACCCTGGGGATTCCCCACCCGCCCGGCAACCCGCTGTTCGTCCTGATGGCGCACGTCTGGGGACTGGTGCCCTGGGTCGCGGGATACGCGCAGCGCATCAATCTGTTCGCGGCGGTGACCAGCGCCGTCTCCGCCGGTTGCTGGTTCCTCGTCGCCGAGCGCTGGCTGCGCGGCGTGATCCCCGTCGTCTGGCCACGCCGCCTCACCGCGGTGGCGGGCGCGCTCGTCTCCGCCACGTCGTTTACGGTGTGGAATCAGTCGGTCGTGAACGAAAAGGTGTACACGCTGTCGCTGTTGTCGATCGCCCTGATCCTCTGGCTCATCGTGCGCTGGGACGACCAGCCGGCCGGTGAAGCGCATGATCACCATCTGCTGCTGATCGTCTTTCTCCTCTCGCTGACCGCGACGAACCACATGATGGGCGTCCTGGTCGGCTCGGTGGTGGTGGTCTTGCTCTTCCCGCTCCTCAAACGCCAACGGCCCAGCTCGGACGATGAGCGCGCGGTGGAGTGGTCACAGTTCTTTGTGGTCACCGGAGCCTGGGCGTTGCTCATTTCGCTGGGCCTGGAGCACTGGGAGTTCATCATCGTCGCAGGGATTCTCTGCCTGGTGGCGGTTCTGTACGCAGCGTGGTTTGCGAAGAACGCGTCCTTCGCCCTCGTCGCGCTCCTCGTCCTGGTGATCGGCCTGTCGGTCTACGCCTATCTGCCGATCCGGGCGGCCTTCTTTCCCCCGATCAACGAAGGCGAACCGACGAACTGGCACGCCCTCTGGGACGTGTTGTCGCGGCAGCAGTACGGCAAGCCCTCGATCTTCGATAACCCGACGCAGGCTCCCGGCGCGACCAACACGGGCCACACGATATGGCTGTACGGGGCTCAGCTCGCGAACTACGTGCAGTACTTCACCTGGCAGTTCGGCCACGACTGGTCGGCCCTCGCGCAGCGGCTGCTCACCGCGCTGTTCCTCGCCCTCGGGATCGGCGGCGCGTTTCGTCATTGGCGCGCCGACCCGCGCAGCGCGCTGGGGATGTCGCTGCTCGTCGTCGCCTTCACCTTCGCGCTCGTGTTCTACCTGAACTTCAAGTACGGGTACTCCCTCCACACCACCGATCAACCGGTCGCCGCGCACGAGGTGCGCGAGCGCGATTACTTCTTCATTAGCTCGTTCGCGTTGTGGGGTATCTGGGTGGCGCTCGGGTTGGGCGGCATCATCGAATGGGTTGCCGACCGATTCCCGGCCGATCCCTACGACACGCGCCGCTGGTTGTACGGCACGCCGATCCTCGTGGTGGCGCTGATTCCGTTGATCGGCAATCGCCTCACCGCGTCGCGCAAAGGCGAGACCCTCGCGCGCGACTTCGCCTATGATCTGCTCCAGTCGCTCGAGCCCTACGGCGTGCTCGTCACGGCGGGCGACAACGACACCTTCCCGCTGTGGTACGCGCAGGAGGTCGAAGGCATCCGCAAGGACGTGACGGTCGTCAACCTGTCGCTCGCCAACACCGACTGGTACGTCCGGCAGCTGCAGCGGCGCCCCCTCTACGACTTCGACTCCGCCACGGCGCCCGCTCTTTACCGGGGCCGCCAATGGCCGAAGCCCGCGGGCCGGCTGATGAGCTTCACCGATGCGCAGCTGGCCGGGCTCGAGCCGTATTACATCCTCGAGGGCAAGCGTACCGCGCACCTGGGCAGCATCGACGTCACGCTCGATCCGCAAATGCTCGGCCACCCCTATCTCGAGCGGGCCGATGTCATCGTGCTGCAGGTGATCAAGGATCAACTCGGCAAGCGGCCGATCTACTTCTCGCGCACCGTGGGGTTGTACGGGGATCAATTCGGGCTCACGTCACGACTCGAGGGTCAAGGGTTCGCGCGCGTCTTGCGCGAACACGAGCTGGCCCCGTCGGACAGCATCAAGGGTGTACAGTCGCTCGGCTACGTGAATATCCCGCGGACGACCAGGCTGCTGTTCGATGTTTACCATGCCGACGCAGCCGCGCGGCAACGACCGCGCGGCTGGGTGGACAAACCGTCAGAGGGGATTCTGTCGCTGTACGGACTGACCTACTACACGATGGCCGAGGCGTTGCAGGGCACGCACAGCGCCGAGTCCGCCCGCATGCAGCAGATCGCCCAGTCCGTTTTCCGCAACACCGATCGCACGGTCCAGCCGCTGCCGGAGCCGCCGGGACACTAGGACTTGGGCTTCGCTGGAGGGGGATCCGCCGGCTTCGCGGTGGTGGACTCTTCTCCCGTCGGACGCCCGCGCGTGCGCTGCACCACTTGCGCCATGACCGGCGCGTTCGGGTACAGCCGCTCCAGGCCGCCGACGACGACCTGATCGCCGGCGTCAATCCCGCCTCCCTGGATCTCCGCCCACCCCGCCGTGCGCACACCCAGGGTCACCTGGCGCCGGTCGGCCTTTCCATCTTTTACCACCCAGACGAACGTCGCGCCGCCGAGCGGCAGCAGCGCGTCCTCGGGGATGACGATGGCATTCGGCCTGATATCCGTCGCCAGGCGCGCCGCGATGAACATGCCGGCTTGCAGCTGGCGCTCGGGATTGGGCACGCGCGCCTTGATGAGGATCGTGCGCCCGGGCAGCTCGACGACCGGATCGACGAAGACGACTTCGCCCGAGAAATTCTTGCCGGGAAGGGCGGCGACCTGAAAGCTCACGAGCTGGCCGAGCCGTAGCCGGTCGGCGTACCGCTCGGGCACCTGAAAGACGGCGTGCTGCGGGTTGACCGACTGCAGTGAAATCAGCGGCGTCTGCTGGGTGACGTAGGTGCCGATGCTGACCTCCCGCCGCCCCACGAGGCCGGCGAAGGGGGCCCGGACGACGGTGCGGTCGAGCCGCGTCTTGAGCAGGTCGTAGTTCGCGTCCGCGCCGCGCGACTTCGCCTCGGCCTGCTCCAGGTCCGAGGTGGAGGACGCATTCTGCGCGATGAGCTGCTTCGTGCGCTCGAGGGCCTGCCGCGCCAGCTGGCGCTCGGCATCGGCCTGCGCGGTCTGTGCCTTCAACTCCGCATCGTCCACCTTGAACAGCGCCATCCCGTCGGCCACCGCCTGACCTTCACGCACCAGGATTTCCGTGATCCGCCCCTGTACCTCGGGACGCAGCTCGGTGGACTGCACGGCTTCGATCTGGCCCGTCGCCTGAATCGCGTCGACGACCGTGTCACGAATGGCGACCGCCACTTCGACGGGGCTGGGGGGCATGCCACCACCGGCGCCGCCACCTGCAGATGCGGATTTGGCCTTGTTGCACGCGGCCACGAGCACGACCAACACAGCTAATGAACGGGGCGACATCACGGAGTTCCCTTATCGCTAAAGAGTCGACGGCCCAGAATGCTTTCGAGTCCGGCGAGCGCCAGCCGCCTGGAGTAATCGGCCTGGACGCGCGCAGCCTCGGCCTCAGAGAGAGCGACCTGCGAGGTGATCAGATCGAGAATCGTCGTGGCACCGGCGGAGTAGCGGCTCTGCTGCACGCGGAAGCCTTCGCGCGCGACGACCACGGCGTCGCGCGCCACCTGCGCGCTCGCGCGCGCCGTCTCGTAGGCATCATACGCCGCGGTGACGTCGTGCTGCACGGCCCGATCCATGTCCTGGCGGGTGGCGCGAGCGACATTTTTGTTCACGCGGGCGCGCGAGAGATTCAGCTCGCGTTGCCCGTTATTCCAGATCGGCAACGAGATGCCAAGCGTCAGCGTCGTCTGCTTGAACAGGTTCGGGTAAAACGTCGTGTCGAACGCGAGCGCGTTAAACGTGAGCGTCGCGCGCGGCAGGTAGTTGCCCAGCTCGGCGCGAAAGGCCGCACTCGCCGCGCGCTCGTTGGCTGCCGCGACGCGATAGTCGGGGCCCTGGCGCGCCGCCTCCGAAATCGCGTCGGCGAGGCTCACCGGCAGCTGCGGAGCCGGCGCGCTATCGAGCGGGATCGCGTCGACCGGGCCGGCGGCGCCGATGCGGCGGCCCAGCTCGAGCCGGGACTCGCGCAGGGCCGATTCCTGCTGGAGCGCCCCGACCTGGGCGCGGGCCAGCTCGAGTCGCAGGTTGAGCGAGTCGGTGGACACCGCGGCCCCGGAGACCACGCGGGCGCGCGCCACGCCCAGTTGTTCCTGCGCCCGCCGCAGCCGGTCGCGCGCGACCCGATCGAGCTCCGTGTTCGCCAGGACGGCGTAATAGTCCGACTCGGTCAGTTCCGCGGTCGCAAAGCGCTGGCGCAGCTCGTCGGCGTGCGCGCCCTCGAGCTCCGCGGCCGAGCGGGACAGCTCGGCGATTTTCTGGCCACCCGTGAACAGATCGTAGCGTGCGACCAGGTTCGCCTGCCACGTCGTCGTCACGCGCACGATCTGATTGGTGAAGAAGAAGCTCTGCGGATTCGTGCGCTGCGCGACCGTGCCGATCGTCACCGCCGGCAGCACAAAGACGGCGAACGCGTTGCGCCGGGCCCACTGCGCGTTATCGACCTGTCCGAGCGCCGCGACGTAGTTCGGGTCGAGCTTAGCGGACCGCTGCAATGCCTCGGTGAGCGTGACACGCTGCAGCGAGTCGGCGGGCGCCGGCTCCGGGACGGGAGCCAGCGGTCCCTGCAGGGCGAGGAGGAGGAGCGCGAGCATCAGTCGCCCTCGTCCGGAACGGGCACGAGCCGCGCGCGCCGCCCACGGACGCGCTGGAGCACCGAGTCGAACAGGACGTACGCGACCGGCACCACGAACAGCGTGAGCGCCGTCGAGAAGAAGACGCCACCCACGATCGCGTATCCCAGCGGCTTGCGCGACGCGGAGCCGGCGCCGACTCCCCAGGCCACCGGCACGGCGCCCATGATCGTCGCGACCGACGTCATGAGAATCGGCCGGAACCGAATGCGGCCGGCTTCGAGGACCGCCGCGACGGTGTCGAGGCCTTTTTCCCTGAGCTGGTTCGTGTACTCGACGAGCAGAATCGAGTTCTTACAGACCAGTCCGATGAGCAGAATCATCCCGATTTGGCTGTACAGATTCATCGTGGTCCCCGAGATCGATGTCCCCAGGAAATGGAGAATCCACGACACGAAGGTTGGCTGCAGCAGCGCCAGGACTTTGAGCGTCACCAGCGCGCCAGTGATCGCGAGCGGGACGGCCAGGAGCACCGTCAACGGGTGCAGCAGCGACTCGAACTGCGAGGCAAGCACCATGAACACCACGATCAGCGCGATCACAAACGCGAAGTAGATGGCGCTGCCGCTCTCCTTGTACTCGCGCGATTCTCCGGCGAGCGCCGTCGTGGTCCCGGGCGGCAGCATTTGCTTCGCGACCGCATCGAGCGAATCGAGCGCCTCGCCCTGCGCGAGTCCCGGCATGAGCGACGCCGACAGCGTGAATGAGGGAATCCGATTGAAGTGGTTGATCTGCCGCGCGCCGACCCCTTCCTGCACGTTCGCCAGGGCGTCGAGCTGGACCAGTTGCCCGCCCTTGCCCCGCAGGTAGATCCCGCGCATGTCGCTCGGTGTCGCGCGATCCTTGGGATCGAGCTGCACCATCACGTAGTA
>DAIQBJ010000189.1:0-6154 GCA_036781225.1 Gemmatimonadales bacterium
CTGCTCGTGGAAGGATTCGGCATCGCGGCGGTCGAGGCGTCGGCGTCGGGCGTCCCGGTCGTCGCCGCCCGCGAAGGCGGGATGGCGGACGCCGTGCGTGACGGCGAGACCGGCCTCCTCGTCGATCCGTACAGCGTCAGGGATGTTACGGAAGCCTTGAAGACACTGCTGGGTGATGCGACACTGCGGCGGCGGCTCGGTCGCGCGGGCCGTTCCGCGGTAGAAGCCTACTTCAATTGGGATCGGGTGGCGCGAGATTTCCAGAATATCGAAGCCGAGTTGCGACGGCCGGACCCGGGGCTATTTTCTGCGTCCCCTGCCAGGAGCTCTCTCACATGAGGGCCGATTTCCATCATGCGCAGACCACTGCCCGCACTCGTCGGGCAGAGCTGTGAAAACACGAAGGGGCGACCCACCGGCCGCCCCTCGTGAACATGCTACTTGCCCTCGCTTGTGACTTTGACTTCGATCTGCCGGGGCCGCGCCTCCGCCATCTTGGGAAGCGTGATCGTCAACACCCCCTGGTCGTAGCTTGCCTTGATGTTGCCGGCATCCACGGAGCTGGGAAGGCTGAACGTCCGCTCGAACACACCGTAGGTGCGCTCATAGCGATGCACCCGCTCGGTGCGCTCCTCGGCCACTTGCTGCTTCGTGCCGTGGACAGTGAGCACGTTGCCCTCGAGGGAAATCTTGACATCCTGAGGCCGCACGCCCGGCACTTCCGCCATGATGCGGATCGAATCGGCTTCCTCGAAGATGTCCACCGGGGGCACCCAGGACGCGCTGACGCTGTCCCCCCCGCGCGACTGCCAGTCGATCCCGCCGAATGCGTCATTGAGCAGGCGGCTGATGCGACTGCTGACATCGAACAAATCGGCCGGGGCCGGGTCTCTCTGTGAATTGCGAGTCGTCAGGAACATGGGTTCCTCCCTTGCAGTGAAGTGTTAGTGTTGCGAAAAACTTCCGCGCCCGGCCTAGGCATCCTCCGTGCCACGTGCCGGCGCCTTTTTTTTGCCGATCTGACAGGCGGGTCGATCATCTTGACAAACGGGGCTGTCAGGCTGACCTCTAACGTCCCTGATTCGCCATCCGGAAGGATCGTATGATTCGCACACTCGTGATTGTGAGCGCGGCCCTGTGGGCCGGCCCCGCGGCCTCCGTCGTCTCCGCCCAAAACCCCGACAGCATCATCAACCGCTTCATCCAGGCCTCCGGCGGGCTGGCCAAAATCCAGGCCCTGCAGACGTTGCGGCGCACGGGGAAGTACACGGGCGGCGGCGGCTTCGAGGCCGTCGTGATTCAGGAGAACAAGCGTCCCAACAATGTGCGAGAAGAGTTCTCGATCCAGGGGATGACCGGCATCAACGCCTACGACGGTAAGGACGGCTGGAAGATCGAGCCGTGGCAGGGCAAGCGGGATCCCGAGTCGCTGGGCGAGGACGAGATGCACGGCATCCTCGATGATGCGGACTTCGACGGCCCGCTCGTGAATTACCAGGCGAAGGGCAATAAGGTCGAGTTTCAAGGTACAGAGCAGATCGAAGGCAGCGACGCCTACAAGCTCAAGGTGACCCGCCCCAACGGCGACGTCAGCTTCTTCTATCTGGACACCGAGTACTACGTCCCCATCCGCATCGATACGCAGCGCATGATCCGCGGCGCCCCGCAGGAATTCGAGACCTCGCTCGGCGACTACAAGCAGGTGAACGGTGTCTATCTGCCGTTCTCTTCCGAGTCCGGGTCCAAAGGCAGCAGCAGCACCGACCGGTCCAAGATCACCTACGACAAGATCGAGGCCAACGTATCGCTCGATGGCGCGCGGTTCACGCGGCCGGGAGCTCGCCCATGAACCTGCTCCTGCTGTTTCTGCTGGCTCAGCAGCAAGCGCCTGCCGTCAAAGTGGACTCTGAAACGATTTCCGGCCTGGGCGCGCGCAATATCGGCTCAGCCGCGATGAGCGGACGCATCGCGGCCCTCGCCGCCGTCCACGAGGGCGCGAGACTCACGATCTATGTCGGCGCCGCGAGCGGTGGCGTATGGAAGTCGGTGAACGGCGGCACGACGTTCAAGCCGGTGTTCGACAAGCAACCGGTGCAATCGATCGGCGCGGTCACCATCGATCCCAAGAATCCGAAAGTGATCTGGGTCGGGACGGGCGAGTCGTGGATGCGCAACAGCGTATCCATCGGCGACGGCATCTACCGGTCCGACGATGGCGGCGAAAACTGGACCCACATGGGGCTGCGCGAGTCCGAGCATATCGTGAAGATCCTCGTCGACCCCACCGCCACCAACACCGTCTACGCCTGCGTGCCGGGCAAGCTGTGGAGTGATAGCGACGAGCGCGGTGTCTACAAGACGACCGACGGCGGCAAGACCTGGAGCAAGGTCCTCAAGGGCGGGAACCTCTCGACGGGCTGCTCGATGCTGTCCATGGATCCGACGAACTCGAAGACGCTGTACGCGGGGATGTGGGATTTCCGCCGTAAGGGCTGGACGTTCCGCTCGGGTGGCGACAGCGCGACGGCGCCAAGCGCGTCAGGGCTGTTCAAGAGCGTCGATGGCGGTGCGACCTGGACGGAGCTCACGTCGACCAGCGCTTCGGGCTTGCCGGCCAAGCCCTGGGGTCGCGTGGCGGTCAGCGTCGCGCCCTCCAAGCCCGAGATCGTCTACGCCTTCATCGAAGCCGTACCGCCGCTCAACGCGCTGTATCGTTCCGACAACGGCGGCAAGACGTGGCAGATGCTCGACCGCAGCCAGAACATGATCTGGCGGCCCTTCTACTTTGCCAACCTCATCGTCGATCCCCGCGACCCCGATCGGGTCTACAAACCCGACGGCGGGCTCATTGTCAGCACCGACGGCGGCAAGAGCTTCAGCGGCATTTCGGGCGGCGCGCACGGCGATTTCCACGACGTGTGGGTCGATCCGAACAACACCGATCAGATCATCACCGGCGACGACGGCGGCCTCTGGTTTTCGTACGATGCCGGGAACAAGTGGGTGAAGAACGAAAACCTGCCGGTTTCGCAGTTCTATCACGTCAGCGTGGACATGGATCGGCCGTACAACGTCTACGGTGGCTTGCAGGACAACAGCTCGTGGGTCGGGCCGTCGGAGTACCCGGGTGGCATCACCAACCACCAATGGGAGAACATGTACGGCGGCGACGGCTTCTGGATGTTCGTCGATCCCACCGATCCCGATTACCTGTACGCCGAGTATCAGGGCGGCGAGATCGGGCGCGTCAATCGCAAGACGCACGAGTCGCGCAACATCCGGCCATTGCCCCGTTATCAGGAAAAGAAGCTCCGCTTCAACTGGAATACGCCGATTCACATCAGCGCCACCCAGAAGGGCACGATCTACATCGGCGCGCAGGTGTTGTTCCGCTCCAAGGACTTCGGCCAGACGTGGGAGCGCATCTCTTCCGATCTGACCACCAACGATCCACAGAAGCAGCGCCAGGAGCAGTCGGGCGGCGTCACGGTCGACAACTCGGCGGCCGAGATGCACGCGACGATCTACGCCATCGCCGAGTCACCCAAGGACCCGCAGGTGATCTGGGTTGGTACCGACGACGGCAACCTGCAGGTCACGCGCGACGGTGGAAAAACGTGGACCAACGTCGTGGCGAACATCGCCGGCCTGCCCAAGAACGCGTGGGTGTCATCGGTCGAGGCGAGCCACTTCGCTCCCGGCACCATCTACGCCACGTTCGACGTCCATACGTTCGGGGACATGCGGCCCTACGCCTACCGCTCGACCGATTTTGGAAAGACGTGGACGGCACTCGTCGCGCCCGATAGTCCGGTGCGCGGGTACGCGCACGTGATCAAGGAAGACCTGGTCAACTCCAACCTGTTGTTCCTTGGGACGGAGCTGGGGTTGTGGATCTCGGTGGACGGCGGGAAGCAGTGGGCGCACTACAAGGGTGGAGATCTGCCGGCGGTGGCGGTGCGCGATCTGGCCATTCATCCGCGGGACCATGACCTCGTGATCGCCACCCACGGCCGCGGCATCTGGATCGTGGACGACATCACGCCACTGCGGTCGTTGACGCCCGAAATCCTCGCGAGCGCAGCGGCGTTCCTGCCCGGGCGTCCGACCGTACAGCGCCTGCAGGCGGGTGGCGGCTGGGCGAACGGTGATGCGATGTACGTCGGACCGAACCCGCCCAGCGATGCCGTGATCACGTATTACCAGCGGCGCCGTCACATCTTCGGTGACATGAAGCTCGAGGTGTACGACGCCAGCGGGAAGCTGCTCGGCACCATGCCGACCAGCAAACGGCGCGGCTTGAATCGAGTGACGTGGTCGATGCGTCTCGCCGCGCCGCGGGTGCCGCTCGCCGCGAGCGCCGCCTTCGGCGCGACGGTCGGTCCGCGGGTATTGCCGGGCACGTACACCGTGAAGCTGACCAAGGATACCGCGACGTACACGACGCAGCTCGTGCTCGTGCCGGATTCCCGGGGAACGCACACGCAAGCAGAGCGTCAGGCGGCGCTCGATCTGGCGCTCAAGATCTCTGGCACGCTATCGGACATGACGTTCACGGTCGAGCGTATGAACGGCGTGCGGCAGGCGCTCGACGACCGGGCCGGGAAGTTGCCGGCAAATGACGCGCTGGGGCGCCGGCTCCACGCTGCCTCCGGCGTGGTGGACTCGCTCCGCAAGAAGATCGTGGCGACGAAGGAAGGCGGCATGATCACGGGGGAGGAGCGGCTGCGCGAAAATCTCACCGATCTGTACGGTAACATCGTCTTCTACGACGGCGGGCCGACGCAGACGCAGACCGAGCGCGCCGATGCGCTGGCGCGGGAGCTTGCCGACGTGTCGCGCGACTTCGACGCGTGGACAACGCGCGACCTTACGGGAATCAACACCGCACTGCGGGGCAAGAAGCTCGAGCCGATCGTGGTCATTACGCGAGAACAGTGGGAGGGTAAGACAGCAGCGGGGCAATGACGGCGTGACCATCACGAGGTAAATCGGGTCGGGATCGATGATGCGAAGGATCGATCCCGTCCTGCTGCTCTTCGGCGCGGCCGTCTTGGCCGTGACCATCCAGAAGGGCATCGTGGTCGCGCATCCGGGCAACTTCCTGCTGTTCCGCGACACGTTTCATCGCCTGGTGTCAGGGGCGGATGTCTACAATCCGCCCGCCGGCGAGATGACCGGTTTCCTCTATAGCCCGACGTTTGCGCTTCTGTTCGCGCCGTTCGCACTGTTGCCCCTGGCGGTAGGCCTCCTCCTGTGGAACGGCCTCAATGCGCTCTCCTTGTACTGGGGCGTCACACGAGTGCTTCCCGCTCGGGCGGCGCGTGTGGCCCTCCTGATCGTGTTTCTCGATATGATCCGCTCGCTGCAGAACTCCCAGACAAACGCGCTCATGGCGGGGCTCATCGTTTTGTCATTCGTTGCACTCGAGCGCGAGCGCGTTGTCCCGGGTGCGGCCGCCATCCTCGCCGGCGCGTTCACGAAGATCTATCCCGTGGGCGCCGGCGTGCTTGGCCTGGTGCGGCCTCGCCCGGCACGATTTCTGGGCGTCTTCGTCGCCCTCGGCGTGCTGTTCGCGGCGTCGCCGCTCGTCGTGCTTCCGCCCGCGGCTCTTGTCGCGACCTACCGCGAATGGTGGTCCATCATCCAGCGCGATGGTGCGCTGCAGGGTCAATCGGTAATGCGATTCCTCTCCGCCATGGCGGGCTCGACTGTGCCTGCGGTTCCGCTTCAGCTTGGCGGCACGCTTCTGCTTCTCGCTCCGCTGCTCACGCAGCGCGCGTGCTGGAGCGATGCGCGGTTTCGGCTGCGCTGGTTGTGCTCGCTGCTTGTCTTCTCTGTGATCTTCAACCATCAGGCGGAGTCGGCGTCGTTCGTCGTCGCATCCACCGGAGTCGCGATCTGGTATGTCACGGGGTCGCCAAACTGGTGGCGCACGACGCTGCTCGGGCTCGTGCTGGCATTCGAGACGCTGCCGCACGTGTTCTTCGCTCCGGCGGATTTGTACAAACATGTGATTGGGCCGAACGCGCTCGACGCGGTTCCGTGTCTGCTCGTCTGGCTCGTCATGCAGTACGAGCTGTGGCGCTGGCCACGCTCAAGCGACGAGCCGCAGATCTCCCCGGGCGAGGCGCTCGCGAACCTCGCGTGAGCA
>DAIQBJ010000190.1:0-6097 GCA_036781225.1 Gemmatimonadales bacterium
CCCCCCCGTCGCCCCCGTCGCCCCCGTCCCCCCGACGCGGCCGGAGTCGAGCTGTACGATCATCCATTTCGCGATATCGGTGGCGCTCGAGTTGATCCCGCCCGCCGGATTGGTGTTGTCGCTGGCGAATGGCGCGACCGGCCGTACTGTGCCGTCCACGGGCGCATGCGGCGTCGCGACGTTGCCGCCGGCCGCTGATGCTGAATGACGTACGCTGCTCCCCGTCATCCCGACCTTCGTGAGGATTCTCGACTGCACGAAATCCTCCCACGTCTGGCCGGAAACCGTCTCGATCACTTCACCCGCGACGCCGTAGAGCACGTTGTCGTAGGCGAATGCGCTGCGGAAACTCGTGGCCGGCTTGATGTAGCGGAGCCGCCTGGCGATCTCCTTCCGGTCGTACGTCGACGTCGGCCACCACAGCAGGTCGCCGGCGCCGAGGCCCAGGCCGCTGCGGTGCACGAGCAGGTCGCGGATGGTGAGCTCGCGGGTGACGTACGGATCGTACATCGCGAACCACGGCAGGTAGTCGATCACGGGGGCGTCCCAGCGGAGCTTGCCGTCCTCAACCAGGATGCCGAGGGCGGTGGCGGTAAACGCCTTCGTATTCGACGCGATGCCGAACAGCGTTTTGTCGTCGACGGGAGCGGGATCGCCCAGCTTGCGGACGCCGTAGCCTTTGGCGAGCAGCACGCGGCCATCCTGCACCACGGCGATGGCGAGGCCGGGGACCTCGAAGTCGCGCATCACGCGGGCGACGTAGGCGTCGAAATCGCGGGGCACGGCAGTCGCAGATGAAGTGCGTTGCGCCGCCAACTCGGCCGCACCGAGGCTCAGGGCGGCCGCTACACAGAGCGCGGGAATGGGTGTTTTCATGAGGCGGACAAAGCTGCGTGCCGCCTTGGTGATGCGGAAGTGTCGCGATGCTGCTCGAATGTTAGCGTCAGTTTAACGATGACGGTCGCGTAGCTCGCCAAGGGCGCGCGTGACGTAGACGCGCGTCATCTGCTTCCTCCACGACAAGTCGAAATCCGTATTGTCCATCGGCTTTGAGGGGCGATAAGCCGCGTCCGCGGCCGCGGCGATGAACTCGTCCGATAGCGGAGCCCCCTTGAGTGAAGCGCCTGCCTCGGCGACCTCCTGCGGATAGCTGGCGACTCCGCCGAGCACGATGCGCGCATCCGCAACGGTCTTCCCATTCCATTGTATCCAGGCCGCGACGCCGAGCACGGGAAAATCAAAGGAGCCGCGACGCCGCAGCTTATGATAAACGGCGTCCCAGCCGTTGGGCTTTGGCAGCCGCACGTCGACCAGGATTTCGTCGGGCTGCTTCGTCAGATAGTTGATCCCGTCGTTGTGATAGAAGCGTCCGGCAGGCACCAGGCGCTCGCCCTGCGGCCCGAGCAACCGGTACTCGGCGCCGATCGCCACCATCACGGGCGCGACGTCGGAGGAGCTAACTGCCCAGCAGCGCGGCGAGGACGGCGCCACCCAGCAGATGTGGCCGTCCTTCTTCATGCAGAAGTCGATCGACTTCCGCCACTCGTAGCTCTGGTTGTAGTAGTTGCAGCGCGTGTCGAGGCACAGGTTGCCGCCGAGTGTGCCCATGTTACGGAGCAATGGCGTCGAGACGAGGCGGGCGGCGGTCGATACAGCGGCGGTCAGGCGGTCGGGCGGCCGGGAGGGGGCGGTCAATTCGCTCAGCGTCAGACATGCGCCCAGGGTGGTGCTATCCAGGCGCCGCAACTCGGCGATCCCCATTAACGAGATGACCGTCTTCGGCTCTTGGTGGCGGCGCTTCATGTTGGGGTACAGATCGGTCCCACCGGCGACGAACATGCCGTCGGGGCCGGCGTCCGCCTTCATGCGCAGCGCTTCAGCGAGCGTCTTCGGCTGCAGGTACGTGAAAGATGGAAGGCGCAGCATCAGTGCGGTCTCTCGGCTGCCAGTATCCCCGGGGTTGCGCCGGGGGTAACACCTTTTCCATCGCCTCCCTCCCAGGGTGGCGCGACACGGATGGGAGTAGGCCATGGAATGTCGGGAAAGCGCTCAGGTCCGTACCGCCCTGCTTCTCCCTTTTCCTTCTTCCGAATTGCTTTTAGAACCTTCTCCGGCGTAATCGGCACCTCGTCGATCCGGACGCCCACCGCGTCGTAGACCGCGTTCGCAACCGCCGGCATCACGGGGAGCAACGGTCCCTGGCCGACCTCCTTCGCGCCGAACGGGCCATTGGGGTCCGGATCCTCGATCAGGTACGTGACGACGTCGCACATCTCGAGCGTGGTGGGACTCTTGTACTCGAGCAGGGAAGGAATCTTGTGGACCACCTTGAGATCGCCGCGATACGCCATTTCCTCCATGAGCGCTTCGCCCAGGCCCATGTAGATGGACCCTTCCACCTGGCCGATCACCGCGGCGGAGTTGATCGATCGGCCGACATCGTGCGCGATCCAGATTGTCGGGACGCGCACGATCCCCGTCTCGGGATCGACATCCACCTCGGCGACGCAGGCGCTATACGAGTAGGCGGGCGAAGGGCCCACGCCGGCGCCGCGATACTTGCCCGCACTCATCGGCGGCGTGTACGACCCCACCGTCCCGACCGTCCCCTCGGCGGCTTCCGCCAGCTGCACGGCTTCGGCGAAAGACATGCCGCGCTTGGGATCCTTGGCGTCGAAGACCCGTCCGTCCGCGAACGTTACGCGGGCGACCGGCACCTCGAGCTTCTTGCCGGCATGGACGCCGAGAATCTGCCGCGCGCGCTCGGCGGCCTGCAGCGCCGCGTTGCCGCTCATCAGCGTCACGCGACTCGAGTAGCTGCCCAGATCGACAGGAGTCAAATCGGTGTCGGCAGTGACGACGGCGACGTCGAACGGATCGACGCCAAGGACTTCGGCCACGATGTAGGCGAGAATCGAATCGGAGCCCTGCCCGATCTCCGTCGAGCCGCAGAAGACCGTGACTCCACCGCCGCGGTCGCATTTCAGCTGCACGCCCGAATGCGGCATGTTGTTCCAGTAGATCGGCAGGCCGGCGCCGGAGATGTAACTCGAGCACGCGAGCCCCACGCCCCGCCCGCGCGGCAGCGTGCGGAACTTCCGCTTCCACTCCGATCCCTCGATCACCTTTGCAATGCACTTGCCGAGGCCCATCGATCCGACGCGCAGGTAGTTCGCCGTGAGTGAGTTGGCCGGAACGAGCGTCTTGAGACGCAGCTCGGCGGGATCGATCTCGAGCTGCTCGGCGATCTTGTCGATGTGCACTTCGAGGGCAAAGCGCGGCTGCGGCGTGCCGTGCCCGCGCTTGGGCCCGCAGGGCGCCTTGTTCGTGAACGCGCGCGCGCCCTGAAAGTGGTAGCGCGGGATGTGGTAGGTCACGGTCTGCAGCGCGCCCGTGTAATAGGTGCTCGCCACGCCGTACGAGCCGTAGGCGCCGCCGTCGAGCAATGACCGGAAATGCATGCCGGTGATCGAGCCGTCTTTCTTCACGCCTGTCCGCACCCACATCAGCGTCGGATGACGCCCGCGATGGCAGTAGAAGACCTCCTCGCGAGTCAGCGTGATTTTCACGGGCCGTCCCGTGATCATCGCGAGCTTCGCAACCGCGATTTCATGATTGAAGGGATCGCTCTTGCCGCCGAATCCACCCCCGTTGGGCGTCGCGATCACGCGGATGCGCGCAGCGGGCAACTCCAGCACCTTGGCGAGGGCGCGGTGCACGTAATGCGGTGTCTGCGTCGAGGTCCACAGCGTCAGCTTGCCGTCCGGTGACCACGTCGCGACGGCCGCATGCTGTTCCATCGGCAGATGGGTACTGCCCTCGAAGAAAAAGAGATCTTCGCGGACGATGTCGCCCTCGGCGATGCCCGCGTCGGCGTCGCCGAACTCCAGGTCGATGAGTTTGTGGAAGTTGCCGCTGTCGCCGTAGTCGTGAATGCGCGGCTCAGGGTGCTCGGCAGCTTCCTCGGCTGACGCGATGGATTTCAGCGGCTCGTACTCAACGCGGATCAGGTCGGTGGCTGCGGTTGCTGTTTCTTCGGTGGTGGCAGCCACGGCGGCGACGGGGTCTCCGATGAAGCGAACTTTGTCGATGCAGAAGGTGTGCTCGTCTTGCGACACAGGCAGGATGCCGAACGGAATGGGTAGGTCGTGCCCGACGAGCACGGCCTGAACTCCTTCGAGCTGCGCGGCCGCAGATGTGTCGATGGAGACGATACGTGCGTGGGGCTCTGTGCTCCGCAGGAGCTTGCAGAAGAGCATGCGCGGGAACGCGAGGTCGTCGGCGAATTTCGTCGCGCCGGTAACCTTGGATGTCGCGTCTACCTTGCGCAGCGCTTTCCCGATCACCCGGTGCTTAGCTGCCATAGAGCGACTCGGTCTTTGGTTCTGCTGTTTCCCCCCGCATCCGAGCGGCTGCCAGCTCCACCGCTTCGTAGATCTTGATGTAGCCGGTGCAGCGGCAGAGGTTGCCGGCGAGCGCGTCCTTGATTTCGTCACGGGTCGGCTGTGGATTGGCGGCGAGCAGGGCTTCAGCGGCCAGCAAGAACGCCGGGGTGCAGTAGCCGCATTGCGCCGCGCCGAGGTCTGCGAACGTGTCCTGCAGCGGATGGAGTTTGCCGCCCTGCGCCATGCCTTCCACGGTGCGCACCGTGCGCCCGGCGCACGCGAGACCCAGCACGAGGCAGGACAGCACCGGTGTTCCGTCGAGTAACACCGTGCACGTGCCGCACTCGCCCAGCTCGCAGCCATGCTTCGTTCCCGTCAGCCCGAGATCCTCCCGCAGCACCTCAAGCAGCGTCTTGTGCGGCGCGAACGCGATCTCGGTCGGCTCGCCGTTCACGGCAAGCGCGATCTTGACCTTCGATTCGGACGTCATGGACACATCGTAATCTTGATAAGAGGTAGGGGCCGCGCCAGCTTGTTGCCCATGACCAAACTCATTTCACTCGCTGCCGTCGTCTCCATCGTACTGACGTCTCCGCTCGCGGCGCAGGACTACCGGGCCCAGGCCATTCGCATCCTGCGTACCGTGCCCTTGATAGACGGTCACAACGACATCCCCGACGCCGTGCGTGAGCGCGGTGGTGTCGACTCGGTCAATCTCGCCGTGAGCCAGCCGAAGCTGATGACCGATATCGCGCGGCTGCGCGCCGGGCACGTGAGTGGTCAGTTCTGGGCGGCGTACGTGCCGGTGAGCACGATACACCAGGGCGAGCACGCCGCGGTGTACGCATTGGAGCAGATCGACCTGGTGTACCGCTTGTGCGGCAGGTATCCCGTGACCTTCGCGATGGCGCGTACCGCCGCGGACGTCGAGCGGAACTTCAAAGCGGGCAAGATCTCGTGCCTGATCGGCATCGAAGGCGGTCATGCGATCGAGAATTCGCTGGGCGCGCTGCGCGCGTTCGCGCAGCTCGGCGTGCGCTACATGACGCTGACCCATTGGGAGACGATCGACTGGGCCGACGCGGCGACCGACAGCGCGAAACACAACGGGTTGACGCCGTTTGGCGAGGACGTGGTGCGGGAGATGAACCGGGTGGGCATGCTCGTCGATCTCTCGCACGTGTCGGACGCCACGATGATGGATGCGCTGCGTGTGTCGCGCGCGCCGGTGATCTTCTCGCACTCATCCGCCCGCGCGCTCGACAACCACGTGCGCAATGTCCCCGATTCGATTCTCACGCTGCTCGCGAAGAACGGCGGCGTCGTGATGGCGAACTTCGCGCCCGACTACGTCTCGGACTCGCTGCGGGTGTACGACGACACTCTCCAGCAGAGGACGGCGCGGCTGCGCTCGGCAGGTCTTGATTCAGTGGCCATTCGTGATTCGGTCAATGCCTGGCACGCGGCGGGACCGAAAGCGACGCTCGCCCAGGTGGCCGATCACGTCGAGTACCTGCGCAAGGTGGCCGGCGTGGATCATGTCGGCATCGGCTCCGACTTCGACGGCATATCCAGCGTTCCCGCCGGGCTCGAAGACGTGTCCAAGTTCCCCGATCTGATCGCTGAGCTGCTGCGCCGCGGCTGGACCGAGGCTGACGTCAAGAAAGTTGCAGGACTGAATACGCTGCGGGTCCTCCGTGACGCGGAGCGAG
>DAIQBJ010000191.1:0-6067 GCA_036781225.1 Gemmatimonadales bacterium
CCGAGGAAACGCGCCTGGCCTTCATCCGCCGGTACGCCGAGGATTCGGCCAAACGACTCGCCCGGCTCCGCGAGAAGGATGCCGGGTGGTGGAAGCAGGACGTCGCGTTCTTCGACACGATCCACAGCCGCGCGTGGATCATGGTGCGGCGCATCGCGCATACGGCGCATCACCGCGCGGAGCAGACGACCTTGCTGAGACTGCTGGGACGTCAGGTGTGGAGTGTCTACGGGCCCGCCGTGGACACCGGCGGCCTGCCCGCGAACAGCGCACGCACGATCTATGCGTACCCGACCATCGCGGCGCTCATCGAAGGAGAATCCCGCGGCGGGGAAAAGAGCGTACTGCCTGGACCGGGCTCCAAACCCAGCACGGAGCGCGCGGGCCCGTCGTAGGACCTCGGCCGCCATCCTCTTTTGATGTGCGTGGCGTCGCGATGGTTACGGAGGACCTGACGAAGGGCGGCGCCGTTGTATCCGGCGAAGACGACGCGCCATCACAACAGCATGGAACGACGCCTACAGATGTTGGGATCGGGACTCGGACTCATCGCGATCGGCCTGATGGGCGTATGGGAGATCGTGATTAGACTCGGGTGATTGTGGGGCTGCGGTAGTCGATCGCCACCTGTCAGCGCTCGTGTGCGCGCCTCCGGTCCGTCGCCGACACGTAATTTGACGCCGCCAGCTGGTGTCTGAACACTGGGCCATGCTTCAGTCACACGGCAAGACGACCCAAGGTCGATTCGGTCAGTTTCGGATCGCCGTCCTCGAAACGCAGCCGGCGTCACTCGAGCAACTGGTCAGTACGGTTGCCGAGGTCGGCATCGAGGTTTGCGTCAAGGGCCCGCTTCGACCAAACGTCGTGGCGCTCGTCGGCCAGACTGGCTGTGACGCGGCGTTGGTCGGGATTGACGCTGCCGACGCCACGGACATTCAGCTCACGCCTGATATCGATTGTCCTCTGGTGCTTTGCAGCGGTGAGACCGGGCCGGACACGGTGATCGCGGCTCAGAAGATCGGCGCGATGGCCTTTCTGTTGAAGCCGGTTCGCCGGGAACAAGTGATGCCGACACTCGCGATCGCCGCTTCGCTCTTTCGAGAAGCACAGCTTCTTCGGCGGGCTTTGGCCGAGCGAAAGATCATCGAGCGCGCCAAAGGCAAGTTGATGGAGCGTGAGAGGACTACCGAGGACGCAGCGTTTCGCTGGCTTCGGCGGCGCGCCATGGACACACGGACCCGCATCGCCGACGTTGCGCGCGAGGTGTTGGCCGCGGCGGACGAGCAAGCGCAGCTAGGTTAGAGGGCGGAGCCCCTTCGCTTTTGCGCGACCGCAGATCTGTCGCCGCCAGCTCGCTCTGATGCTCTGAGCAGCGATCCGATTGCATCGGAACGTCACGTCGACTGTGCGGCGCGACCCGTGCTTTGTACGTCCTCCGGCCCGAGATGCGTATCGAGCGCGGCACGGATCTCACGGTCGATCCGTCCGCGCAGGGGCCTCAACAAAAGGCCCAGCTCGACGCGGATCTGAACGCTGTCTTCCGTCACGGTCACTGACCCTGATGCGCCGGTCCGCTGGAAGTGCAGCTCGTTTCCCTTCCACGTGTACGTTCCGCCGAGTTTGTTGCGCAGTCCGCGAGCGAGCTTGCCCGCGAGGCGCTTCGCCTTCGCCAGTCCCAGGTCATGGTGACGACGGACAACGATCATTGGTGCGAACGAACATACCACCGTAAGGATCCTGATCGTCGGGTGCCGTCGACATCGCGTTGCTCCTACTCGACGGGGGACACCTCCGCTCCTGCCCACTCGGAGTAGATGATGAACTTGAATGGACTCAGCTGCTGGTAGCGCGCTCGGAGATTGTCGAGCGCGCGGCGCCGCAACGCGGCCAGCGCCTCGCTGGACGGGTAGCGTACGAGCCCGATTTGCGCAAGCTTGAGCGCCAGCGCGTCGTCGCCACGTTCACCGAGCCCTCTCACAGTCCGGACAAACGCGTCCTCGCGTTGTCCGCCGAGGAGGTCCAGCGCCGCGGCCCACTCCTCGGGGGCGAGCGCTTCCATGCCTTCGCCGTCCGGCTTCCAGTAGCCGGTGGACTGGTGGTAGACACGCTTGACGAAATTGTCGCGCATGACGAGATACGGCACGACGGCCGCGGGATGCTCGCGCAACGAAGCCGGCAGGACGTTGTCGTGAAGGATTTCCACGAGCGTGCGCCCCTCGCCGACGGCCGCTCGGGTGCGTTGGTACAGCTCGCGCAGCGCCGCCTCGATCGCCGGCAGCGATTCGACCGTGAAGATATCGGTCAGCGGCGGGTGGCCGTGCACGAGGACGCGCGGCTGCAGCGACCGGATGAGACCGATGGTTTCGAACAGGCCCTCGGCGGAACCTTCGGCGACGAACGGCGCGCCGAGATAGGGCATGAAAGCGTCCCCGACGAACAGCGCGCCCCGATCCGGCACATGGATCAACAGCGCATCCGCCGTCTCGCCGCCGTGCGCGGGGTAGAGGACGAAGCGGGTGCCCCCGACCATCAGCGTTTCGGGCTCCCGCACGACATGGTGCGGCCGCACGTCGTAACGGCGTCCGCTGCCCGAGGTGCCGAAGAAATACTTGAAGCGCACCCCGGTGCCGTTCACGATGCGCAGCTCCTCGGCGAACGCCGCCTGCGCAATTACCTGAGGCTTTGACTCGAGCAGCGCTCCCAGGCCGCCGACGTGATCCCAATGCGCGTGGGTCAGGATGACGTGCGTGATCGGCCGTGACGTGACTCCGCGCAGCGCCTGCAGCGCGGTGCGTGCGGTCTCGTCCGTCGTGCCGGCGTCGATGGCGACGATTCCCTCGTCCGTCGAGACGAAGCTGATGTCGCCGAAATCGAAACCCTGCGCGACGTGAACGCCCGGCGCGAGCTCGACGAGCCGCGGCGGCCTGAAGCGGAATCCGTCCCGCGCCGAGATCGAGAAGTCGGCGATGAAGACGGGCTGAGTGGTGTCCAGCCGTGATGCTCCGGACCGCGCCAGCGCCGCCCTCGCTTCTGCCTCGCGGCCGAGGGTGGTGTACGCCTGAGCGAGCCCGTAATAGGCGCCGCGCCGCAGACCGACTGGGAACCGCGCCTTGTTGTCGAGCATCCACGTGAGATCGTCAACGGCGGCCTGGGCCTTGCCGAACCGCTCGGGAAGCCCGGCGAGCACGACTCCGCGCAGGTAGCGGGGCAGCCCTGGATCGAGCGCCACCGCTCGATCAAGCTTCGCCACTGCGTCGTTCACCCACGCCACGCGCCGGAACAGCGAGACGCTGTCTGCTTGCCGCGCCTGGAAGACGCCTTCGAGCGCGAGGAAAAGCCCGCGGGCCGGCTCACTCGCCGCCCGTTCGCGGAAGTAGACGAGACCGTCCGCGTCGCGTCGGTCGGCCATCAGGCGGCCGGCGAGCGTCATGACCGCAGTCGTGTGCGCATGTGGCCAGCGGACGGCCTCTTTCAGCGCGTCCGCCTCGAGGTCCGGCACGATTGGCCGCTCGGCGGCCCGAGCGCGTGGGCCGATGACGAGGCCCACGCCGATGGCGATCGCGAGCACGCTGGTGAGCCAGTGTATGGAGCGCATTCGACATCCTCCGTTCAACGCGGTGTGTCCGTGATCGAAGCCACGTTAGTACACAAAAGGAACTAACACCCGCTCGAGATCACTGTCAAGGTAACTTTTGTGAACTCACATGGCTGTCGCGCCCGGTGCGGCTATACTTGCGGGTGTGGCGAAGCGCTACGGTCAGCACTGCCCGGTCGCGAAATCGCTCGATCTGATCGGCGAGCGCTGGACGCTCCTGATCGTGCGCGACCTGTTGCGAGGACCCGCGCGATTCCAGGATCTCCGTAGTCAGCTGTCCGGAATCCCGCCGAAGCTGCTTACCGATCGCTTGCGGCGCATGGAGCGTCAAGGACTTGTGGCGCGCGAGCTCTACTCGAAGCGCCCGCCGCGCGCGTCGTACGCGCTCACCGACCGCGGGCGTGGTCTCGGTCTTGTGGTCGGCGCGCTAGCGATCTGGGGCCGGCCGTTCGTCGATTCGCGATCGGGCCCACGTCACGCGACGTGCGGACACCCGATAGAGCTGCAGCAGTACTGCCCTCACTGTGAGGAGCGCGTCGCCCCGGGCACGGTGCACGTCCCAGCCGCCACCGGACGCACGTCGCGGAGGCGGAGTCCCGGATAGCCCTTCGGCGTGGTGCCGCGCCCTGATCACTCTCCCTTGCTACGCCGTTCGTACGAGATCGCGTAGGCCGCCGATCGAGCTGTCAGAATGGGATCGGCGGAGAGATCAATGCCGTCGGTCCTGTTGGTGGGGTCGAAGATCAGACGCCGTTCGTCAGCCGCGCTCGTCGGGGAGATGCTCGTGATCTCGAGTCGCCCCAGCTCCACGAGAGGCCGACCCTCGGGCCACAGCGCGGTGACATCGTCCGTCGGGTCCCCCTCATTCGCCAGTTGCAGGAGCAGGCGGAACGCCACCGGCCCTTGCCGCAGCCGTTCCTCCAGCTCGTCGCGCAGGAAGTTCGGATGTCGCTTGCTGGCATCGTCAGGAGAGAGAAGTGCCTCGCCGGCCAGCGGGATGAACCGATAGCGGCCAAATCGGCTCGTGCCATCTGCGGCGGTGAAGCGGAAGGCGTGCTCGGCAAAGTAGGTGGCCTGCGCGTAGCTCGCCGGCACCGGCTTTTTCATCAGGCGCTCGACGAAGGCGCGTCCGCCCGGATGACTGGCGAGAAAGCGCGGAACTGCATCGGGGTCGGGCTTACCCGTAGCCGGGTCTGGTAGCTGCGCCCGAAGAAAGTCGAGCAAGTCCTCGGGCGTTCGCCCGACGAACCCTTCGACGGAGTTGGCGAGAATGTCGGCGTTCTTGCCGTCGGGAAGCTGGAACTTCACCGCCATCGACCGAATGCTGGGGACACCATCGTGTACGTCCGGGTTCCCATTGCTATTGGCGAACCGGACGACAGTCGAGACCGACTGACCAGCGAAATGGGGCGCCCGAGTGATACCGGCGGCACCCGCGGAACCGCGGAACGTGCCCGCACAGACCAAACCCTTGGCGTGCACGGGACGGAAGCCAGGATGCGCTCCCGCCAGTGTCCTCATAGCGTCGACGATCTGGCGGATGACAGTGTCGGGGGTGGTCGCTGAGGGCATCGGCGTTTCTCCTTCTCGGCCTGCGCCTTCTGCTTCCGTACGGTTAGGCCGGCGTTTCCTGTCGCTTTGGATGTCGCCTACGCGTCAGGCGTAAACGAGCAGCGTCCTGGCCGCAATATTGCCGCCCGAATCGAAGACTGTCGCGCGTCACCAGGCATGTCCGCGCCGCATCTAACGTGTATTCAGCGGAGATCGGGCAGACCTGATGCGGAGCACCGTGTCGAACGGCCCTGGTCCCGACGACCGGGGATAGCGGAGTCTCGGACTCCTCACAACCAAGATCTCGCGTCGAAACACGGAGAAGATCAGATGACCACGACACGGAAAGAGACCGACAGCCTCGGCGTCGTCGAGGTCCCTGCCGACAAGCTCTGGGGTGCTCAGACCCAACGCTCCCTCGAGCATTTCAGCATCGGAAAAGACTTGATTCCGCGCGAGATGATCACCGCTTACGCGATCTTGAAGAAGGCGGCGGCCAACGCCAATCATGCCAGCAAGCGCCTCGATGACCAGCGATACAAGCTCATCGTTCAGACGTGCGACGAGATTCTCGCCGGACAGCACCACGACATGTTCCCGTTGCACGTGTGGATGACGGGGAGCGGCACTCAGTTCAACATGAACGTGAACGAGGTGATCTCGAATCGCTGTTGCCAGCTCGCGGGCACGCCACTGGGAAGCAAGACACCGGTGCACCCGAACGATCACGTCAATATGGCGCAGTCGTCGAACGACTCGTTTCCATCGGCCATGTACATCGCGGCGGCCGTCAACGTGACGCAGCGCCTGGTGCCGGCGGTGACGGCACTCCGTGATGCCATCGACGCGAAGGCGCGCGCATGGAACGACATCGTCAAGATCGGCCGCACCCATATGCAGGACGCCACGCCGCTGACGTTG
>DAIQBJ010000192.1:0-6041 GCA_036781225.1 Gemmatimonadales bacterium
CGAGCGGAAGGTCGAAGGCAAACAGATCACCGAGGAGCCGGAGGAAGCGCCGAAGACGAAGGTGCTCGACCTGATGCAGGCGCTGAAGCAGAGCCTCGAGTCGGCGCCGGCCGAGGAGAAAGAGAAACCCGCCAAGCGCCGGAAAGTCGCGGGCAAGCGCTAAGGCATTATCTTGGGGCGACCTCAACCCCGGGATCCCACGTGCAAGACCCCTACACGACGGGATGGCATCCAGGCGCCGCGTTCTGGATCGTCTGGTGCGTCTTCATCATCTTCGAGATCGCCAGCTGGTGGAAAGTGTTCGAGAAGGCCGGCAAGCCGGGTTGGGCCGCAATCATCCCCATTTACAATGCGATCGTGATTCTTGAGATCGCCGGCCGGCCGCTGTGGTGGATCCTGCTCTATTTGATTCCGCTCGTGAACATCGTGGTCGGCGTGATCGTGCTCATCGATTTCGCCAAGAGCTTCGGGAAGGGCGTCGGCTTCGCGGTCGGGATCATTCTGCTCGCATTCATTTTCATTCCAATTCTGGCGTTTGGAGACGCGCAGTATCAGGGACCGGCGGCTGGGGGATCTCGGCAGCAGCCAGCGATGTGAACTGAGCAGCGAGCTCGGGGCCGACGCCCTTTTCTTCGTGCTTGAAGAAGACGAAGGCGTCGGTCCATCCGTGCCCCACCTCACGCAGCTTCCTCACCCAGTCCCTCAGCGAGTCCTCGCCATAGCCCTCATCCCGTAGTCGCACGTAGCCAAAGTCGGCGGTCGTGACCTCCGGCGTCGTCCCTGCCTCCGTATCGGCGATGCACAATGCAGTGTTCGTGCTCCATAGTAACTCATAGACGTCGTCTGACCACCACGATGCGTGACGGAACTCACAGGCGGCGCGGACATCCGGCGGAAATTGTGTGAGTAGGTCACCGAGTCTCGCGAGGTCTTTCGTAAAATTGGGGGGTAATTGAAACAGCACCGGACCAAGCTTGGCATGTAGCTTGCGAACCGTCTCGAGGAAGACGCGGACGAGTTCATCGACGTTCCGCAGGCGCGCGATATGTGTGATTTTTTGGGGCGCCTTCAGAACGAAGGTGAACGCGTCCGGGGTCGCCGCATCCCAGCCGGCGACCGTTTTGGCACTGGGCATCCGGTAAAAGCTGTAATTGATCTCCACGGTGCCCAAGTGTTGGGCGTAGAACTCGAGCCACTTCGCGCTGGGGAGCTTGGGCGGATAAAAGCTTCCTCTCCATTCGGGGAAGTTGTAACCGGACGTTCCGACGTGCAGCCGCATCATCGCGGCAAAGCTAGTCTCACCATACTGGATGGGGGAGTCGTCGCATGACGAAGCTGAAGTGCACACTCGCCGCGCTCGTCTTTGTTGTCGCCGCCTGCGGCACGTCGGCCGAGACCGAGCGCAAGTTGGCCGAGCTGGAGCAGGTCAACTCGCAGAAGGACAGCCTGATGCAGGAAGTGGCCATCAGCTCGCGGCTCATCAGTGATGTCAACGTCGAGCTCGCGAAGGTGAAGGTCCGGAACAACCGGCTGCGCGTCTCGAGCGAGAGCCCGGTCACCGCGCAGAACGACACTCTGATCGCCAAGCTGCGCTACGTCGTGGCGCGCGTCCAGGAAACCGAGAACGCGCTCAATCAGAGCCGGGAGCGGGTAAAGAACCTCACCCAGGTGTCCGACAGCCTGCGCGCGGCGTACGATGCGACCGTGGGTAACCTGCAGTCGGTCATCGCCTCGCAGAAGACCACGATCGACCTGCTGACCGATCAGGTGAGCACGCTGACCGCGGAAAACGTCGCGCTGCGTGACAGCCTGTCGACCGGCTATTACATCGTCGGCACGCGCGATGAGCTGAAGAAGAAGGGCATTCTCACCGAGCAGGGCGGCGGCCGCGTGCTGTTCGTCCTGTGGCGCACAGGCAAGACGCTGCAGCCGGCGCGCAACCTCGATCCCAGTCTCTTCACGGCGATCGACACGCGCCAGGTGACGCAGATTCCGCTGCCCGTGGCGAGAGGCGAATACCGCATCGCGTCACTCCAGGATCTCGACTACATCGCCGAGGCGCGCGAGGACGGGAAGTACCGCGACACGCCGACGCTGACGATCACGTCACCGGTCGACTTTTGGCGCAACTCGAAGTTCCTCATCGTCATCAAGGAGGGGTCTTCGGGTCAGGTGGCTAACCGCGAGCCTCAGACAAGCTCGGAGGCGCAAGTCACAAGTCGCTAAAGAAGTTGCTGAGTTGCGCAGACGGCGAAGTGGCTCCAAGCTACGAGCCCCAAGAGGCCAGGAAATGTACTCCTGGCCTCTTGCGCTTGAGGCTTGGGACCACTTGCCGTCTGTGCAACTTTGCAACTCTTCTTGGAGCTTCTAGCTTGCCACTATGAACGAGCGTTGTGGTTGGTCGACCTCCAGCGAACAGATGATCGCCTACCACGATACCGAATGGGGCGTCCCGGTTCACGACGACACGCAACTCTTCGGCAAGCTCGTCCTCGATGGATTCCAGGCGGGGCTGTCGTGGACCATCATCCTGCGCAAACGCGATGCGTTCCTGAAGGCGTTCGATCGCTTCGATCCCGACAAAATGGCGCGCTACGACGCCAAGCGCATTGCGACCATCCTGCGCGACCCGGGCATCGTTCGAAACAAGCAGAAGGTGAAGTCCGCCGTGGGCAATGCCCGCGCCTACCTCACGATGAAGGACGCGGGCGAGTCGTTCGACGAGTTCTTGTGGCAGTTCGTGGGCGGGAGCCCGAAGGTCAACGCCTGGAAGACGCTCAGGCGCATTCCCGCCGAGTCCAAAGAATCGATCGCGCTGAGTAAGGCGCTGGTCCAGCGAGGTTTTCGTTTCGTGGGATCGACAATTGTCTACGCATTCATGCAGGCCGTGGGAATGGTCAACGACCATCTCGTGACCTGCTATCGCTACGCGGAGCTTACTTCGCGCGCTCCAGGTACTGTCCGGACCGCGGGTCGACGCGCACCTTCTCACCCGGCGAGATGAACTCCGGCACCTGAACGGTCACGCCGTTCGACAGCTTCGCCGGCTTGGTGCTCGAGGTCTTGGTGGCGGTCTTCATCACCGGCGACGTCTCCACCACCTTCAGCTCGATCACCGGCGGGAGCTCGATCGCAATCGGGCGGCCCTCGAGCCACTCGACCTGGACGACCATCTCCGGCTGCAGCCACGGCGTGTCCTCACCCACGGCACGCTCATCGAGCGTGTACTGCTCGTAGGTCTGCTGATCCATCACGTGCACCCCGCCCTGGTCCTGATACAGGACCTGCATCTCTTTCGTATCGAGACGCGCTTCCTGGAGGAAATCCGTAGCGGCCAGGCGCTGATCGAACGTGTTCCCCGAGACGAGATTGCGGAACCGCACTTGCACGAACGCGCGGAGGTTGCCGGGAGTGCGGTGCGTAAAATCCATGACGCGGCACGGCTGGCCGTCGATCATGAGAACGTGTCCTTTGCGGATATCGGTTGCTTTCATGGGAGCGGGAACTTAAACCGGCTGCCTTAGCACTCCAAGGCCCCGAGTGCTATCAGCGTGTCTGGATCAGTGCCGTTTCCTAGCGTGAGCAGCCTCACAACCGGTTCGCGCGTCGAAGTGCAGCTTTCCGCAACAGAGTGTCCCCCGCGAGCCACAGGGGGTTGTAGTGTAAGGCGTTGCGCATTAGTCGGATAGATGACAGGCACTAAGCTTGCCTCGAAGTCGCGTAAGGAGGGAAGCATGATCAGGCCGATCATCCATCGCCAGCTGACCCGAAGCGATCTCGCCTGTCTGGTGGACGAGATCGCGCGGATGGATGTCGCCGAAGGTCGGGAAGCCGATCAGGCGCTGCAGGCGGGCGCCGTCGACACCGTCCTCGATTCCCCCGCGGCGCTCGAAGCCGTGCTGGGACGCGGCGGCGCGCCCGCCGCACTGCCCCTCACCCTGCTGTGGTACGTGCCGGTCCGCGCGCAGCTCCGGTTGCGCGGCGTGACCGATATCCTGCTGGCCGACTACGCCGCAACCCTGCCGGTCGTCTTCGCAACGACGCATTCACAGCGTTCCATTGCCCAGGGTGAAAGCGGTATGTCGGAATGGTGGCGCCACGTCGCCGCGCTGCCGCAGGGCACCGTGGCACAGGCGGAGGCCGCCGCTGATTCCGCGTCGCTGGCACTCTGGTGGGCCGGCTGCTTCCCCGAGTGGGTCGAGCGTGGCGGCTCGGGACACGGCATGGTACGCGCGTACGTCACGTTCGCCGGCCGCATGCTCGCGCTCGCGGCCGACCTGCTCGAAGTCTCGGCTCCCCAAGAAGCGGCGCTGTGCGCGCGCGCCGCTGAGGCGCGGACCGAGCTGCATGCCGCGCTCACCGAGGCGCGCGTCGACTACATCGGTGAAGAGACGCACAGCAGCGAAAGCCGCCTCAACAGATTCTTGAAGCGGCTCGCGCAGGATAATTAGGTTCGGGCGCTGCATGCTGCTGCCCCTACCGTCCTACCATTTCGTAATCTCGTCCTGGAACTGCTTCGACCGCTCGATCAGATCGATCGGCGTGACTGACGGGTCCTGCTTGACCTGCTGCACGCGCTGCAGGTTCGACACCGCCTTGCCGTACGTCCCCTCGATCGCCAGCGCCGCGCGATACTGAATGATCGCATCGGCGATCCGGCCGGTGTTCTCCAGCGCCATACCGAGGTTGTTGGAGAACGTCGCGACTTTGTCGTTCAGCTCGACCGCGCGCGCCAGCGGGCCGATCGCATCCTCGAACCGCCCGAGGCGAATGTAGAGCGCGCCGAGGTTGTTCATCGCCCAGACATCGCCGCTGTCCTTCACAATGGAATGCTGATACGCGACGATCGCGTCATCGGTCTTGTCCAGCGCTTCGAACGCACGGCCCTGCAAGCGCAGCGGCTCGCTCGAAACTGAATCGAGCGCGATGGCCGCTTCGATGTGCGTGAGGGCGCTGTCCGGCTGCCCGTCCTCGAGCAGGACGCGGCTCAGGTTGAGATGGCTCTTCACGTGCGTGGAATCGAGACTGAGCGCCTGCACGAACGCGCTCTCCGCCTGAGCGCGGTCACCCGACTTCCAGGCCGAGAGGCCCAGCATGTAAAAGCCCCACGGATTGCCGGGACGGTTCTCGGTGTAGGTCTTGAACAACGTGGTCGCATCGTCATAGCGGCGGTCGCGATACGCGGAGTCCGCCAGTTCGAAGGTCACCGGCCCACTGATGACCAGCGCCGGCTTGTCGCTGCTCGTGGTACTCACCGGCGTGACTGACGAGGATGAAGACGTGACCGGCTCGCTGGCGCGGGCCTGGTCGGGGTTGCGATCGCCGCACGCGGCAAACACGTACGCGGCGGTCACCATGCACACGATCGCGGCCATGAGAATGACCGGAAATCGGAACGAACGGTTGGATCGATCCAGCTCGAATTGATACGACATGGCTCCTCCAGGAGCGGGGTTCGCCCGGAGGAAAGGCACGTGCCACACCACGAGGTAACACGTTGTGTTACAACGTCCTATTTCAACGATTGTGTTTTGCTGTACACGCCTCGTGGACGTTCATGTGTCCTTCTGGACTCCTAGCCGGCGCATGATCTTGAGCAGACTCGCGTGATCGGCGAGTCCCAGCTCCTTCGCGGTTTTGGTGATTTGCCAACCGTTGCGCTCGAGCGCCTGGACGATGATGTGGCGCTCAGCTTCCTGCTTCTGTTCTTCAAACGTGCGCGGTGCGTCGGACGGCGTGCGTGGTGCGTGACGCGTGGTGCGTTGGCGGAGCTCGGATGGCACGGCGTTGAGCGTCAACTCGTGCCCGTCCGTTGCGATGAGCATGCGTTCGACCACGTTCCGCAGCTCGCGGATGTTGTTGCGCCGCCAGTCGTACGCCATGAGGGCTTCCACGGCGTCGGGAGCGACGGTCTTGGGACGCATGCCGAATCGCTCGCAGGTGGATGCGACGAGATGCTCCACGAGCGCCGGCACGTCCGACAGCCGGTCGCGCAGCGGCGGTACGCGTAGCACATGCACGTTGAGCCGATAAAACAGATC
>DAIQBJ010000193.1:0-6036 GCA_036781225.1 Gemmatimonadales bacterium
CATCAGATACGTCACCGCGTCGAGACCCATGCCGTCGTACTCTTCCGGCGTACACATGCCCAGAAAGCCGAGCTTGCCGATCTCGTCAATCACGTCACGCGGGAAGTGATGGGTGCGGTCCCATTCAGCGGCGAACGGCTCGATCTTGTCGCGCGCGAATTCGCGCGCCAGCTCGACGACCTGACTGCGGACGTCAGTCTCGGTAGGCATAGAACCCCTGCCCCGATTTCCTGCCCAGCCGGCCGGCGGCCACCATTTTCTTGAGCAGCGGCGCGGGCCGGTACTTGTCCTCGCCCAGGCCGTCCTGCAGCACTTCCATGATCGAGAGACAAACGTCGAGCCCGATGAGGTCGGCGAGCGCCAGCGGCCCGAGCGGATGATTCATACCGAGCTTCATGACCTGATCGACCGCCTCGGGCGTTGCGACGCCATCCTGGACACAGAAGACGGCTTCATTGATCATCGGCATCAGCACCCGGTTCGACACGAATCCCGGCGCGTCGTTCACTTCGACCGCGGTCTTGCCCAATTGCTTCGCGACGTCAAGTACTTTCGAGGTCGTCTCGTCCGATGTCTGAAGTCCCCGCACGACCTCAACCAGCTGCATGACGGGGACGGGGTTCATGAAATGCATCCCGATGACCTTGTCCGGGCGATCGGTGTGCGCGGCGATCTCGGTAATCGAAATAGATGACGTGTTGCTCGCGAGAATCGTGGAGGGCGCGGACAGGCGGGAAACGGCGCCGAAGATCTCGAATTTGATCTTCGGGTTCTCTGTGGCGGCTTCGACCACCAAGTCCGCGTTTTTGGCAGCTTCCAGCTTCGTATCAGGAGCAATTCGACCTAACAAACCGCGCCTTTGATCCGCCGTCATCCCGCCTTTTTTTACCTGGCGTTCCGTGTTCTTCTCGATCGCCGCGACTCCACGAGCCAACTGGTCCGCGGCGACATCGATCAACGTCGTCTCCCATCCAGCCTGGGCAAAGACATGGGCGATGCCGTTGCCCATCGTTCCCGCGCCCACTACGGCGACCTTGCTCATGCGACGGCGACTTCCTCGGTGACGCCCGTCCGCTCGCTGAATGCATTCGATCGCGTCAGGAGATACAGGGTGCCGGCGATGAGCGAAATCGTGGCGACGATCCCGCCTTCAGGGCCGAACGCGCCGCCGTCGACCCACGCGTGCGGGCCCGGCGCATACTCGACCACGGGCACGCGGAAGAGGTAGCCCGACACCGGCGCGTCGAACAGGAGTCCCAACCCCGCATTCCAACCGAAGTGCAGGCCCCAGGCGAGCGCCATGCCGCCCGTCGTGAAGAACGCGACGCCAAGCCAGACGCCGGCGAGCGCGATGTTCACGAGGCCGATCGACGAAACGTTGTCGTTGCCGAGGTGCGCGAAGGCGAAGCCCACGGCGAGGACGAGCACGGCGGGGAGGGCGCCGATCGCATCGGAGAGTCGCTGCAGCGGAAAGCCGCGGAAGATCAATTCCTCGTTGAGCGCGGCCGCGAGCAGCATCAGCACGAGGGGTCCGACCACCGCCGGCCAGCGATTCCAGTCGGGCGTGAACGCGATGCGCGCGCGGTCGAGAATCAGCGCAAGGACGATCGCGAGGACGGCCATCGCCACACCCAGGCCGATCCCTCGCGCAAACGGGCGCGCGAGCCCTGCGCCGCGGCGGCCTTCGCGCCGCCACCCGAGGCGCTCCCACGACTCTTTGGCGAGCAACTTGCCCACTACGTACGTGGCGACGATGAAGCCGGTCAGCCCATAGGACACGTCTCGCAGGACCCTGTATTCGTCGCCACCCCAAGCAGGCACGAGCTTGACGAGGCCCATGGTGACGCCGCCTCCGACGATCGCGAAAAGCACGATCCAGCCGAGGTTGATCGCGACGCGTTTCACCCCTGCAAACGAAACGCGCGCCATCAGAGGCGCGCGCGAATCGTGGGGGTGAGCTTCGTCAGGACCGGCACTAACACAGCGATCTTGACCAGGTCTCCCAATAGGAACGGCAGCGTGCCGAACCGCGCCGCGGCGGAGACGTTGCCCGTGAGAATGGCGAGCTGGGCCAGGCCACCGAGATGGATCAACACCAAACCAACAACGACGCCGATGCTGAGTCGCAGCCAGGGTGCTCCAGCCCCGGGGTCTCCAGGCTGCCGCCCAGGGTCAGAAAACCTGCCCACCACCCATGCCGCCACCGGGTAAGCGAGCAGGTAGCCACCCGTCGGCCCCAGTAACCGCGCGACGCCAAAGAGAGGGACCGTCGGCGTGAACACCGGGAGTCCCGCCGCGCCCATCGCGAGATACAGGATCATGCTCAAGGCGCCGAGCGGCGCGCCGAGCAGCCCCCCGACGAGCAGCACGGCCATCGGCTGCAGTGTCATCGGGACAGGTGTGCCAGGGAGCGGAATGGAAACCTGCGCCGCGCCAGCAACAATCAACGCGCCCAGAACGACGGCGGCGGCGCGGCGAATGTCCAGTGTCCAATGTCCAAGGACCAATGCTCGTTCCATTAAATCATCTCCACTGAGAGAGCCACCGCATTTCCGCCGCCCAGGCACAGCGTGGCGAGACCGGTGCGTTTGCCGTACTGCTTGAGGGCATACAACAGTGTCGTCAGAACGCGCGCGCCGGAAGCGCCGATCGGATGGCCGAGCGCCACCGCGCCGCCGTGGACGTTCACCCGCGACCAATCCCAGCCGAGCGCCTTGCCGTCGGCGAGTGCCTGCACGGCGAACGCCTCATTTGCCTCGATCAGGTCGTAATCCGAAATCTTGGTGCCGGCCTTCTTCATCAGATTCTGCACCGCCACAATCGGCGCGAAGAACAGATCCTTTGGCTCGCCGCCGCCGGTCGCGTAGGCCGTGATCCGCGCCATGGGCGTGAGCCCGTGCGCCTTCGCGAACGCCAGCGACGTCACCACGAGCGCGCTCGCGCCGTCGTTCAGACCGGGGGCGTTACCGGCCGTCACCGAGCCATCCTTTTGGAACGACGGCTTCAGCGCGGCCAGCGCTTCGAGCGTCGAGTCTTTCCGCGGGCCTTCATCCTTATCGATGACCGTGACGCCTTTCTTCCCGGGAATCTCGACCGGCACCGTCTCGGCTTTGAAAAAGCACGACTCCATCGCCTTCACGGCCTTCTGGTGACTCTTGAGCGCGAACTCGTCCTGCTCGTTCCGTGAGACGCCGGCTTTCTTTGCCGTGTATTCCGCCAGGTTCCCCATGTGCGTGTTGGAGAACGAATCCCACAGCCCGTCGTGGATCATGCCGTCGACCAGCTGCGAGTTGCCGGCCTTGATCCCGCCGCGCATCCCGTAGACGTAGTGCGGCGCGTTCGACATCGACTCGAACCCGCCCGCCACAATGCACTGCTCATCGCCCGCCTTGATCGCCTGGGCCGCCAGCATGACGGCCTTGAGGCCGGAGCCGCAGACCTTGTTGATCGTCATCGCGGGGATCGTGCCGGGAAGTCCGGCATGAATGGCCGCCTGGCGCGCCGGCGCCTGCCCTTCACCACCTTGCAGCACATTGCCCATGATCACTTCTTCGACGGCGTCGTCCGCGATCGCTGCGCGACGCACGGCTTCGCGGATCACGAGCGCGCCGAGCCTCGGCCCAGGCAGCGGAGACAGGCCGCCCAGGTACTTACCGATCGGCGTTCTACACGCGCTCAGGATGACGGGTATGGTTGCGGTGTCGGTCATAAGTCCTCAATGCGGAATGTGGAATTCGGAATGCGGAATGAAAACTGAAGCGTCGATTCCGCGTTCCGCATTCCGAATTCCGCATTTCAAACTAACGGATTGAGACTCCTACTGTGAACTTCCTGCTTGAGCTTCTCCACGAACTCCCCAACCGGCAGCACCACCTGTTTGTTCGCGGCGCCCCGCACCCGCACCGCCACCGACTTGGCCTCCGCCTCCCGCTGCCCCACCACGGCCATGTAGGGCACCTTGTGCGTCTCGGCATCCCGAATCTTGTAGTTCAGCGTTTCGGAGCGCTCGTCGAGATGCGAGCGAATCCCGGCCTCGAGCAGCGTCTCGTGCACCGCGCGCGCCGCACCCATCTGCGCGTCGGCGATCGGCAGCACGCGCACCTGTTCCGGTGACAGCCACAGCGGGAACGCGCCCGCGAAGTGCTCGATCAAGAACCCGGTGAAACGCTCGATCGTCCCGAAGATGGCGCGGTGCATCATGACCGTGCGGTGCGGCTTGTTGTCGGTGCCGGTGTACTCGAGCTGGAAGCGTTCCGGCAGCTCGTAGTCGAGCTGGATCGTCGCGCCCTGCCACTCGCGGCCGATCGCGTCGTTGAACTTCACGTCGATCTTCGGGCCATAGAACGCCCCACCACCGGCGTCGATCCGATACGTCAGCCCACGGCGCTTTAACGCGCCCTCGAGCGCCTTTTCAGCCGTCTCCCACATGGCGTCCGTGCCGAGCTTCTTGTCGGGCCGAGTGGCGAGGTCGAGCCGATACTGCAGCCCGAAGGTCTTGCCCATCACGAATTCGACGATGTCGAGCAGGTTGAAGATCTCCTCCTCGATCTGATCTTCGCGCAGGAAGATGTGCGCGTCGTCCATCGACAGGCCGCGCACGCGGAGCATGCCGTGCAGGGTCCCCGAGCGCTCGTTGCGATACACGTTCGCGATCTCGGCGAGGCGAATCGGGAGATCGCGGTAACTGCGCTGCTGGCTCGCGTAGATCAGGATGTGCATGGGGCAGTTCATCGGCTTGACGCGGTAGCGCACGTCTTCCGACTCGCCCTCGCCCGCCGCCATCGGCGGGAACTGGTTGGCCGCATAGAGCGGCAAATGGCCGGAACGCAGGAACAGCTGCTCGCGCGTGACGTGCGGCGTATAGACGAGCTGATAGCCCCGCTGCAGGATCACGTCTTCGATGAAGCGGCGTAGCTCGAAATTCAGAATGGCGCCCTTGGGATGCCACAGAATCAGCCCCGGCCCGACGTCCTCCTGAATCGAGAAGAGATCGAGCTGCTTGCCGATGATGCGGTGATCGCGCTTGCGGGCTTCCTCGAGCCGGCGGATGTAGCCCTCGAGGTCGTCCTTGCTGAACCAGGCGGTACCGTAAATGCGCTGCAGCATCTGGCGCCGCTCATCCCCGCGCCAGTAGGCGCCGGCGGCATGGAGCAGCTTGAAGTGTTTGATGCGGCCGGTGCTCGGCACATGCGGGCCGCGGCACAGATCGACGAATGGCCCGTCGGTATAGACCGAGATGATCTCGCCTTCTTTGAGATCACCAATGCGTTCCAACTTCAGGGGATCGTCGGTGAAGCGCTTCTTTGCGTCAGCCCGCGAAACTTCTTCGCGCACGAAGGGATAATCGGCCTTCGTGACCTCGGCCATCTTTTTCTCGATGGCCTCGAGATCCTCGGGAGTGAACGGCCGGCCGATGTCGAAATCGTAGTAGAACCCGTCTTCGATCGGCGGTCCGAACCCGATCTGGGCCTTGGGGAAGAGCTGCCGGACCGCGGTGGCGAGCACATGGGCCGAGGAGTGGCGCAGCACGTCGAGCGCCTGCGGGTCTTTGTCCGTCAGGATCGAGACCGTGACGCCATTGGGCAGCGGCCGCTGCAGGTCGCGCACATCGCCGTTCACGCGAATGGCGAGCGCGGCCTTGGCCAGGCCGGGACCGATCGCTTTTGCCAGATCGGCGCCGGTCGCGCCCGCCGGTAAGGTCTTCTTGCTCCCATCCGGCAGGACGACCTGAATCTCGGAAGGGGGCATCGCTAGGGAGTCGACGTCGTCGCGGGCGCGGTGGTGCCGATCGGTTCGACCCGCAACCCGAAGCGGAAATAGAGGCTGACCGAAAACAGAATCACGCCCGCGAGCAACAACCAGCGGACGAGGCGACTCGGCGGCAGCGCGTCATCGGTAGGCGGCATTGGACGATATTCTAGTGGCCGCTTCTATATTAAGGAATGGCATACGATCCACGCCCCGTAGAACCCGCGATCTACAAGCGCTGGCTCGACGCGGGCGTCTTCCAGCCGCGCCCGGACGGCGAGCCGTATG
>DAIQBJ010000194.1:0-6019 GCA_036781225.1 Gemmatimonadales bacterium
GAAGCCGCGAATCTGCTCTCGATTGGCGGGATCCGTAACGTCGTGGAGATCCGCGAGCCGCGTGCCGATGAGCTCGGCCGCCTCGGTGTAGCCGTACATGCGCGCCATGGCGTCGTTGCACTCGGCAATCCGCGCCCGCTCGTACAGCTGGTCGATCAGCTCCTCTTCGGGCAACGCAACGGGTACGGGAGGGTCGACCTCGATACGCGACACCCCTTCGGAGCTCTGCGCGATGAATGCCCGATAGCGCTCCTCCGACTGCTTGCGGTCGGTGACGTTCATCCCGATCCCGAGCCATTGACCGTTGCCGAGCGGCGCATTCGCCCAAATCGTATGGAGGATCTCGCCTTTCCTGGTGCGCGTGCGGAAATCAGTCCAGACGCCGGTGGGCGCGCCAATCGATTCCCGCACCCGCCGCTGATCGGCCGGGTCCGGGTACAGCTCGGCGAAAATATCTCGCTGAGTGGCTTCACCGATGGTGTAGCCCAGCGTGCGGGTCCACTCGCGGTTGCCCCACTTGATGTTGCCCTGCGGGTCCAGGAAAACGAGCATGACCGGGATGTTGTCGACGATTTGCTGCAGCAGCCCGCTCTGTTCCCGCCAGGCGTCCTCGATCCGCTTCCGCTCGATCGCCATCGCCATCTGTGAGGACACGAAGGTGAGGATGTCGAGCTCGCTCTGTCCGTAACGCACGCCCTGCGAGTAGGTCTGCATCACGACGACGCCGATCGTGCGATCTTTGACCTTGAGCGGTACGCCGAGCCAGTCGATCGACGGCGCGCCGATCAGCTCGGCTTCGCCAGCGTTCACGAGCCGCTCGTACACCTCGGGTGTCGCGAGCAGCGGTTGCCCGGTCCGTAAGACGTACTCCGTGAGTCCGTTGCGGAGCTTGCGCGGCCGGACGTCGCAGGTGAGGTCGATCTCGTCCACGAAGTACGGGAATTCGAGCTGGTCCTTCTCGGGATCGTACAGCGACACGTAGAAGTTTTTGGCGGGCATCAGCTCGCCGACGATCTCATGAATCGCGCGCAGCAACTCCAGCAGGTTGTCCGCAGTATGCGCCGTATGGGAAATGCGGTACACCGCTTCCTGCACGCATTCGGCGCGGCGCCGTGCCGTCACGTCACGGAAACTCCACACGCGACCCACAGAGCGGCCTGCCAGCCGCAGCGGTATAGAGTAGCGCTCGACCACCCGGCCGTCTTTGAAATTCAGCACGTCGAAGCTGTCGGACTCGGGCTCGGCGTACCGTTCCTGAATCCCGTCCACGAAGTACTCCGAATTCAGCAGTTGATCCTGGACGTGCTGGATCAACCGGCGCCGGCCGGCGGCGTCGGTATTGGCGGCGATCAGCGCGGGCGCCAGGCCCCAGATTTCCTCGAAGCGCCGGTTGTGCGACACGATATTCCCATCGAGATCTACGACCAGAATGCCGTCAGCCGTGGAGTCGAGGATGGACCGGAGAACGGAGACCGTGAGGGAGTCAGCCACCCTACGGGGTTTCTTCGCTCTCTTCTTGGTCGGGCTGGGCTTGGCCGGAGCTGAGTGCCGTTTCGCCATGCGCCCGAATTTATGAATCGGGACCCGCTTGGCCATGAGGAGTCGCCGGGTGACTCGGGTCACGGGTTTGACGGCCGGGCAACCCTAGCTTGGAAGCCCTTTCCAAGGGGGCCCGGTTGCCCGCCAAGCGATTCCGCTGGCTGGGGATAGAGGAATCGAACCGCGCGGACCAGCAACTCCGTGCGGCAGCGCGGCAGCAGGAAGCGGTCGCCCACCTCGGCCAGCAGGCCCTCGCCGGGGTGGCGCGGGGAGACCTCTTTCAGACGGCCGCGGGGTTGCTCGCGCGCGGTCTCGACGTCGAGTTCAGCGATATCCTGGAGCTCAAGCCCGAGCATCGGAGCCTGCTGCTGCGCGCCGGGACCGGTTGGCGTGCGGGTCGTGTCGGGCGGACGCTCATCAGCGCCGATCCCGCGTCACTGGCCGGCTACGCGCTGAACACGGCCGGTCCGGTCGTCCTCGACGATCTCGCGGCCGAAACGCGCTTCAGCGCGCCGCCGCATCTCGAAGAACATGACATCGTGAGTGGCCTGTGCGTTGTCGTGCAGGGCCGCGAGCGCCCCTGGGGTGTGCTCGGTGCCTACTCGACGCAGCGGCGGGAATTCAGCGGACCCGACATCCTCTTCGTCCAAGCCCTGGCCCACGTGCTCGCGACCGCGCTCGAGCGCGCGCGCGTCGAGGAGGCGCTGCGCAGGAGCGAAGAGCACTTCCGGTCGCTGACGGAAAACGCGTCGGACATCGTGACCATCCTCGGGGACGACGGCATCCTGCGGTACGTCAGCCCCTCCGTCGAGCGGCTGCTCGGCTACAGCACCAGCGAGCTGCTTGGGCGGAACGCATTCGAGTTCATGCATCCCGACGATCTCGGTCCCGTGATGGAGGCGCTCGCCGACGCGATCCAGCGGCCGGGTACCCCGTATTCGGCGACATTCCGGTTCAAGCACGCCGATGGCAGCTGGAGCATCCTCGAGTCGATCGGTCAGGCGAAGCAGGACCAGCCGGATGCGTACAGCGTCATCGTAAACTCACGCGATGTCACCGAACGCGTGCGCCAGGAGGAGGTGCTGCACGCCAGCAAGCAGCGTCTCCGCACGGTGGTCGCCGGTGCGCCGGTCATTTTCTTCTCGCTCGACCCCCAGGGCGTTTTCACGCTCGCCGAAGGGAAGGGGCTGCACTCGCTCGGTGTGCGGCCCAAGATGCTGCTGGGCAGATCGTTCTTCGAGCTCCTGGGCGACGTGCCGCAGGCGGTGAGTGATGTGCGGCGCGCATTGGCGGGAGAGTCGGTCACCGCGCGGGTGGAGCTGTTTGGATTCGAGTTCGAGGCGCAGTACTCGCCTGTGCGTGAGAAGGACGGCAGCATCGCGGGCGTGGTTGGTGTGGCGACGGACATTACGGAACGACGCCGCGCCGAAGAGGCGCTGCGGCGCGCGGACGCCGCGAGCCGCACACTGGTGCAACAAGCTCCCTTCGGAATCTTCCGCGCCTCGCCGGACGGCACGTTGCTCAGCGTCAACCCCGCGCTGGTGGATATGCTGGGATACGCTTCCGAGCGCGACTTACTCGACCAGCACCTGGACCAGGATGTGTTCCGTGATCCGGCGGAGCGCGCGCGCTACGTCACCCACCTCAACGAGGCGCCGGGTGCCGCGGAAACGCAGGTCGTCTGGCGCCGGAGCGACAGCACTCCCATCACGGTGCGACTCTACGGCCGGGCCGTGCGACGCGATGACGGGCGCGTGGAGTGCCACGAAATCTTCGCCGAGGACGTAAGCCAGCGCCGCGACCTCGAAGAACAGCTGCGCCAGGCGCAAAAGATGGAAGCGATCGGCCAGCTGACCGGCGGCATCGCGCACGACTTCAACAACCTGCTCACGATCATCCTCGCCAATGCGGAGCTGTTGTCGCGCGGTCCGGACGAAGCCAGCCTGCGCGACATCGTGTCGGCGGCGGTGAGCGGCCGGATCATGGTGAATCAGCTCCTCGGCTTCGCGCGTCGCTCGGCGCTGGCGCTGGAGTCCGTGCATCTCGGCCAGCTGGTAAACGATCTCGCGACCGTGTTGCGACGCGTCCTGCCGGCCGACATCGAGCTGCTCGTGTTCGCGGATGAGGATCTGCCGGAAGTGTCGGCCGACGGTCACGCGGTCGAGCAGATCATCCTCAACCTCGTGAACAACGCGCGCGACGCGATGCCGCACGGCGGCGTGTTGCGACTCGAGACCAGCTGCACCTGGATCAGCGATGGCCAGCGCGACGTGCTCGGGCCGGGAGCCACCACCGAGTACGTCTGTCTGGCCATCGACGACACCGGCGCCGGCATGGACGAAGCCACACGGCAGCGCGCGTTCGAGCCGTTCTTCACGACCAAGCCCATCGGCAAAGGCACCGGTCTCGGCCTGGCGACGGTCTACGGATTGGTGAAGCAGCACGGCGGGTACGTGCAGATCGACAGCGCGCCGGGCGCGGGGACGCGCCTGCGCGTGTACTTCCCCGTGGCCGAGGAAGCGTCCGGCCGCCGCCGGTCGGGAGCGATCGCGATGCCGGCGGCGCTGGGTGGCGGGAAGGAAACCATCCTCGTCGTCGAGGATCAAGCACAGCTGCGCCGCGCGACGGTGTCCACGCTCGAACGGGCCGGGTACACCGTGCTCTCGGCGGCCGATGGCATCGAGGCGCTGCAGCTGTTGCGCCAGCACCCCGAGCCGATCGACCTCGTCTTCACCGACCTCGTCATGAGCCGGCTGGGCGGCCGCGGTCTCTATCAGATCGACCGCAGGGAAGGGCGCAAGACGCCGTTCCTGTTCACCAGCGGCTATGCCGGCGCGGGGCGCGGCGAAGAAGCGCTCGATCCCACGCTGCCGTTCCTCCCCAAGCCGTGGACCACCGCGGATCTGCTCGGCCGGGTGCGCGCGGCCCTCGACGGCGCGAAGGCGCTGCGTTCCTGATTAGCGGCAGTAGCCGGTGCAGCTGTCCTGGATGTGCGGGTATTTCCGTTTCCACGGAATTGGCGGATGAGGGAGGTTGGTAGTAGGTGGGAACTGTGGGTTGGTGCACCCGCCCCGAGAGCAGCGCCCCCCAGGCGGTCAAAGACGAGTTAACTCCTTGGGGGGGGCCCGCGTATTATGACGGCCATGGACTTTCGCCAGCTTCGCTACTTCGTTGCGGTCGCCGAGGAGCTGCATTTCACTCGAGCGGCCCAGCGCTTGAAGGTCGCCCAGCCGACATTGAGCCTTCAGCTGCGGACACTCGAGAAGGAGCTGGGGGTCGCCCTTCTCAAGCGGAGCAAGCGTCGGGTCGAGCTTACCCATCCAGGCCAGATCTTCCTGACCCAAGCGAAGCGGCTGCTCGCCGGTGCCGAGGAAGCCATCCACGCAGTGCACTCGGCTCGGGACGGCCGTTTAGGGCGGCTCGTCGTTGTATGCGGCCCGACATCGGCCTACGCCGGGCTGCTCGGTGCGCTCGAGCTCTATCGCCGCCGGTCCCCGCAAGTAGATGTGCTGGTGCTCGAATCCCCGGTTGTGGACGCGGTGCAGGCGGTCGAGCAGGGCAAAGCCGATGTCGGCCTCGTGGTACCGTACTTTGAATCTCCACAGTTGAACCGCGAAATTGTTTTGGAAGTGCCGCTGCTGGCCGCGGTACCGAAATCGCACTCCCTCCTGCCCGCTAAGCGGCTCCTTCTAAAACAGCTTTCCGACGAGCCTTTCGTGTTGTTCGGGCAGCGCAGAGGATCGGGGTTCTACGAGAGGGTCTTGGCGGTGTGCCACGCGTCCGGATTCACCCCGCGCGTGCTCGAAGCGATGGAGGATATTCACACACTGTTGTACGTCGTGGGCGCGGGATATGGCGTGTCGATTGTACCGGCGACGATCGAGCCGCATCTGCACCGCGACGTCGCACTGCTTCCATTGCACGACACACTGGCAACTCTCGAGCTGGCCATGGTGTGGCGGGTTAAGCGGCTCAGTCCGCTCATTGACGGATTCCTTGAGACGGTCCGGGAGTGGTGCCGGGACCGGTGACACCAACTAGGGTGTAGGGGTTGCCACGTTTGCGAATATCCAGCCGTGTCGCAAATTGCAAATGAATGCAACGCGCGCATCCCCACTCTGAGACTCACTCAGCATGCCGTTAACATTAAGTCAAATAATCACTTACGTCGCGTTAACCGAATCCAGGCACGCCGAATGCTATTATTGTTGCCGCAGTCATAGAATCTCGCAATAATTGATCTCTAACGGAGGCGTGGCAGAATGACCCGCAAAGGTTTCACACTGATCGAGCTTCTGATCGTAGTCGTCATCATCGGCATTCTGGCCGCGATCGCGATTCCGAAGTTCGCCAACACGAAGGAAAAGGCGTACATCGCCTCGATGAAGTCGGACCTGCGGAACCTCGTGACGGCCGAAGAGGCGTATTTTGCTGACTCGGTGAAGTACACGAGCAACCTGGGTACGAATTTCGCGACGAC
>DAIQBJ010000195.1:0-5966 GCA_036781225.1 Gemmatimonadales bacterium
ACCGGGCGTCCTGCGCATGGTCGAAGTGCTGCAGCGCATGGTCGCGGTCCTGGCGGAGGCGGTGAGCCGGCTCAAGAAGGGCGACGACGTCATCAAGTACTGCATCGAGGCCAAGCAGCTGGAGGAAGAAGGTGACGCGATCTACCACGAGTCGCTCGGCCAGCTGTTCGAGAAGGAGCGCGATGCGATCGAATTGATCAAGTGGAAGGAGATCTACGACAATCTGGAGAGCACCCTCGACCAGGCCGAGGACGTTGCCAACGTGGTCGAGTCCATCACGATCAAACACGCCTGATGGCGGGCTCCGTCTGGTTCGTCCTGGCGATCCTGCTGGTCGCCCTCTTCTTTGATTTCGTCAACGGCTTTCACGACGCGGCCAACTCCATTGCGACCGTCGTCTCCACGCGTGTGCTCTCGCCGACCGCGGCTGTCGTTTGGGCCGCCTTCTGGAACTTCGTCGCCGCATTCGTGTTCGGCACCGCCATCGCCAGGACAATCGGGAAAGGGCTGATCGATCTCAGCGTCGTCGATTCGACGGTGGTGCTGGGAGGGTTGCTCGGAGCGATCATCTGGGACTTGGTCACCTGGTGGCTTGGCCTCCCCACGTCCTCGTCCCACGCCTTGATCGGCGGCTACGCGGGAGCCGCGGTTGCCAAAGCCGGCACCTCGGCGATCATCGCGAGCGGCTGGACGAAGACGCTCGTCTTCATCGTCGTCGCGCCGCTCATGGGCTTTGTGCTGGCGCTGTTCCTGACCGTCGCGCTTTCGTGGGCACTGCGACGATCGCTGCCACGGCGCGTCGACAAGTCCTTCCGCGTACTGCAGCTCGTGTCCGCAGCTGCGTATTCGCTGGGTCATGGCACGAACGACGCGCAGAAGACGATGGGGATCATCGTGGCGCTGCTCGTCTCGAGTCAGGCCGTGTTGGTGAACTTTCCGATCCAGGCATTTCACATCACGGACGCGAATCACATCCCGACTTGGGTGATCCTCGCCGCGCACGCCGCAATCGGGCTCGGCACGATGGCCGGTGGGTGGCGCATCGTGAAGACAATGGGTCAGCGCATCACCAAGCTCACCCCGTTCGGCGGATTCTGCGCGGAGACGGCCGGCGCGATCACGCTCTTTGTGTCGTCGCACTACGGCATCCCGGTGAGCACGACACACACGATCACGGGCGCCATTACGGGCGTCGGCGCGGTGCGGCGCTTCTCGGCGGTCCGCTGGGGCGTGGCGGGACGAATCGTCTGGGCGTGGGTGGCGACGATCCCGGCCGCGGCCGGAATCGGCGGGCTCAGCTACCTCTTGCTGCGGGCGATCGTCTAGCGATCAGTCGAGCTTCAGGGTCAACACGCGCCGCTCGGTCATCTCCTCGATGGCATAGCGCACGCCCTCGCGGCCCAGCCCGGACCCTTTCGCGCCACCATAGGGCAGCCGATCGATCCGGAAGCCGGGAATGTCATTGCCGTTCACCGCGCCGACGTCCAGCTCGGCGTGGAGCCGGAACATCGTCTGCAGGTTCGTCGTGAACACTCCCGCCTGCAGACCCCAGGGCGACGCGTTCGCCGCGTTGATGGCCTCAGTCAGGTCGCGATACGGGGTGACCGTCACCAGCGGCGCGAACACTTCTTCGCAGTTCACCTTCATCTCGGCGGTCGTATGCAGCAGCACGGTCGGCTCGAGAAAGACGCCGGTGCGCTTGCCACCGAGCGCGATCTTCGCTCCTCCCGCGAGGGCCTCGCTGATCCAGCGCTCGACGCGCTCTGCCGCCTCCGCCGAGATCATCGGCCCCACGTCGGTATGATCGTCGAGGACGTCGCCCATTTTCAGCTCACGCACGCGCTGCAGGAGCAGGTCGAGGAACGCATCGAACACGCGCTCCTGCACAAAGATGCGCTGGGTCGAGATGCACGACTGGCCGGCGTAGGTAAAGCCGCCAAGGGCACAGCGGGCCGCGGCCCACGTCAGGTCGGCGTCCGATTCGATGATCACCGCGGCATTGCCGCCCAACTCGAGCAACACCCGCTTGCTCCCTGCCTTCGACCGGATGGCCCAGCCGGCCTTGCCGCTGCCCGTGAACGTGATGAGGCGGACGCGCGGATCCTCGATGAGGACCTGGGCGACTTCGACGTGACACGGAACGATGTTGACCGCTCCCTCGGGATACCCGGAGGTCTTGATGATCTCGCCAAGGCGCAGCGTGGTGAGCGGATCCTGCGGCGGCGGTTTCAGCGTGATGGTGGCGCCGCACGCCATCGCCGGCGCGATTTTGTGCGCGGCGAGCAGCACGGGAAAGTTGAACGGCGTGATCGCGGCGATCGGTGACAGCGGGAAGCGCCGCGTAATCGCGAGGCGTCCGGTGCCGGCGGGAACGACGTCGGCAGGCAGGACCTCACCGCCGATGCGGGTGGCTTCTTCGGCCGCGTCGCGGAACACGAAGATCGCGCGGTCGAGCTCGGTCCTGGCTTGGGCGATCGGTTTCCCGGCTTCGAGCGCCAGCGTCCGAGCGAAATCGGCGCGGGCCGCGTCCAGGCCGTCGGCGACCTTGCGCAGCACGGCGGCGCGCGTGAAGGCGGGAAGCTCGCGGCAGGCGCGCGCCGACCTGACATTCGCGTCGATCGCCGCGCGCACTTCCTCGGGACCCGCCAGCGCGGCAACCCCGACCTCGCTGCCGTCGTGGGGCGCCCGAATGACCGCCGTTTCGCGCTCTCTTTGCTGTTGTTGTGTCGTCATAGACCGAGGCTCGTCAGTCGCTGAACAGGCGCCGCAGCCCGCGCTCCGTTTCGGCGAGCGCTTCCTGGAAATGCTGCAGCTCGCCGCCGTAGCCAAAGCGCAGGAAGCCCGGCATGCCGAAGTGCTCGCCGGGGCAGAGCAGGACCGAGTGCTGCGCGCGCAGCTTTTCGACGATCTCGGTCGCGGGAATGGCGCCACGATAGCGCGCCCAGCAGATCGCGCCTGCGTGCGGGGCGTGCCAGGTGAAGAGGTCGCCGAACGCCTTGAGCCAGGCTTCCATCACGGGATAGTTCGCGTGCAGGATGCGGCGCGTGCGGTCGATGATCTTCTCGCGCACGCGCGCGTCGAGGGCGACTGACGCGAGGTGATCGGAGGCGCCCGAGGGGCCGATGGTCGTGTAATCGTGCCGCGCCCACGCGTCCTGACTGAACGCGGACTGGGACACGATCCAGCCGATCCGCAGTCCGGGGAGGCCGTAGGCTTTGGAGAGGCCGTTGACCACGATCACCTTGTCGTAGCCGCTGCCCCAGAACGACTGCGTCGTCTTGCCGTCGCGCTCGGCGCCCTGGTATACCTCATCCGCCAGCAGCCACGCGCCGACCTCCCGGGCGCGCTCCAGAATCACCTTGCGCAGCTCGCCCGAGAGGACGTGGCCCGTCGGGTTATGCGGGTTGGTGACGACGACGAGTTTGGTGCCCGGGGCGATCGCGCTGCGGACTTCCTCCGCGTACGGCTCCCACCCTTCCTTCTCATGCAGCTGGAACGGCCGCACCTGCGCGCCGAAGTTCTGCGTGAGCCCCGGCGTCTGCATGTAGTTCGGCAGCATCACGGCGACCTTGTCGCCGGGCTCGAGCAGGCGCCAGCACACGCAGAAGTTGGCCTCCGCGCTGCCGGTGGTGACGAGCACCTGATCGGGTGAGGCGCCGGGATAGAGCGCGGCGATGCGCTCGCGCAGCAGATCGGTGCCGTTCGACTGGCTGTAGCCGAGGCGGATGTCGAGGAGCGGCAGCGCCGACGCGCCGGCGAGGCCGAGCAGCTCCTGGATGCTGAGCGGATGGACGCCGGATTCAGAGAGGTTGTAGCGGACCCGGTTCTCCCAGGTGCTCTGCCAGCGCTCGAGCTCGAACGGGACGAAGCGTGTCATGGAGTGTAAAGCTGGCGCAGGTCCGCCGGTTTCTCCAGCCAGTAATCGGGTGACAGATCCTCGAGGTCCGCGCGGTCGAACGGCCCCCACAGGACGGCGGCGGTTTTGACGCCGGCCGCTCGGCCCGATTCCATGTCGTGCCGCGAGTCCCCCACGAACGCCGTGTCGCCGTGCTTGACGCCAAGCTCCGCGACGGCTTTGAGCACCGGTTCGGGATGCGGCTTCGAGTTGGTGACGTCATCGCAGCCAATGACGATGTCGAAGACGTCGTCCAGCCCGGAGACACGCAAGCCCCGCATCGCGCCGTCACGCAGTTTGCTCGTGACGACCCCGAGCCGCATCCTCGCGTCTTTCATACGACGTATCTCGTCAACGACTCCTTCGTACGGTTTCACGAGCGCATCGTGGTGCGTGAGGTTGTACGTGCGATACGTCTGCACCATGGCCTCGATCTCTTCCTTATCCTCCGTGATTTGTCCGAATTGTGCCCACAGCGGCGTGCCGAGTCCCTGGATCCACATGTCGTCGGGGGGCATCGGTTCATTGGAGCGGTGCAGCTGCATCGTGTGCCGGTAGGAGCGGAGGATCAGCTCGATGGAATCGATGATGGTGCCATCGAGGTCAAAGAGAAACGTGGTGAGCGGCACCCGCTCAAGGTAATGTGGTAACCAACGCCGCGACTAGCTCTACGCCGTCCGCGGCCTCCTCACACTCGGCCGGCGGCAAGCGCAGGTGCCACGCCAGCAGGTCGCTGACCGAAAGTGGTTCGCGTTGCGACAACACCTCATCGAGCAGCAACTCCTCACCGGCTGTCATTCCCAGCGACAGGCGGGAGACGAGCGTGTCGAGCGTGCGGAGCTGATCGCCATCGCCGCGGCGTGCCGCACGCCGTGCGGCGGAGAGCACCCACGGAATGAGACGTCGCGCGAAACGGTCCCGATCTCCCGCGCGCCAGCGCGCGTCCTGAACAGCGGCCAGCCTGGCCCTGATGAGCGGCGCCGCCAGCTCGATCGCCTGTCGCAGCACCGCCGGATCGAGTGCAACCGGTGCCGCCGTCGCCGCGTCGGTGAGCACCTGCGTTGCCGCAGACGGATTCGTCCGCGCGACGCCATCTTCGACGAGGATTGCGTCAACCAGTCGCGCGATCCGCACGATCAGCACGACCGAGGCGTGGCCTGCGTGGACGGCTGCGCCTGAACCACGCCCAGCCGCCTCCGCTGTCAGCAATCCGGCCAGCTGATCGCACCAGTCCAGCCGGCCGTTGGAGCCGGCGACATGCTGCGCGCTGATCTTGGCGGCGAGACGCTCTTCGATTGCCAAGGCTTCGGCCAGCGGTTGCGGCGGCAAGATGGTGACCGTGGAGATCGTGCCGTGTGCTGAGCCGAGGCGATCGATCCGCCCTTCGCGTTGCGCGAGCCGCGCGGGACTCCAGGGCAGGTCGTAGTGGACCACGCGCTCGGCATCCTGCAGGTTCAGTCCTTCACTCAACAAATCGGTCGCGAGCAGAACGTCTGTGGCGAGCGCTGCGGGCGGCGCGCCGACGCCTTGCGCGCGAGGCGCAAAGGCTTGCAGGATCTGCCGGCGCGACGCGTCGCCGGCGGCAAAGCGGCCGGCCTGCCCGAACACCGCGGCCACGCGGCGCTGGCGCAGGCGGTGCATGAGATAGCGCACGGTCGGCTGCGCGTCGGTGAACACGATGGTCTTGCCCGGTCGAGCGTCGAGCACCTGCTCCAGAGCGTCAGCCTTGGGGTCGCCGACGAGCAGGCGTGAGACCGTGGCTCGGAGGCGCGCCACGATCTCGCGATCCTGCGCGAACGGCTGTTTCGGGCCGGCAGGCTGCTCCAGCAGCAGCGGGAAGAGAATCAACTGGACGTCCGACTCAGCGGCTCGCGGAAAACAGCGCTGGAAGTCTCGAGCCGTGAGTGTGCGACCTTCGGCCGTCGCGCGCGTCGCGTCGGACTGTTTTGCGAAATCGGCATCGAGCATTTGAAGGCTTCTTCGGCGTTGCCGTTCATCTTTCCAGCCGTGCGGCTCAATCGCGAGTTCTTGGGCGACGGCGGTGTCGAGCCGTCCGTGGCGGCGACGGTAG
>DAIQBJ010000196.1:0-5941 GCA_036781225.1 Gemmatimonadales bacterium
GGGGGGGGGGGGGGGGGGGGGGGGGGGGGGGGGGGGCGGGGGGGGGGGGGGGGGGCCGCCGTCGTTGGCGACACGACCGCGGCAACCGCCGACGCGCGGCCGCTCGGCCGCATTGGGGGCGGCGATCTCCCACCCATTGTCGTCGATCCGAAGAATGAGAACGTGGTCTATAGCGCGTCGATCGTCATGTGGCGCACCGAGGATGCCGGTAGCACCTGGTCCGCGGTGCGCGGCTCGCCCGGTGGCGACGACTATCAGCGCATCTGGATCCACCCCGACGACCCGAACCTGATCCTCGCCGTCTCCGATCAAGGTGCGGTGATCTCGTCCAATCGCGGCGAGTCATGGAGCAACTGGTACACGCAGCCCACGGCCGCCGTGTATCACGTGACTGCGGACAACGCCTTTCCGTACAAGGTCTGTAGCGGCCAGCAGGACTCCGGCTCGCTGTGCGTGAGCAGCCGCTCGGACGACGGCGAGATCACGTTCCACGACTGGCACCCGGCCAACATTCAGGAGTACGGCATCGCCGCGCCCGATCCCCGCGATCCGGACGTGGTATTCGGCAGCGCGCGCCGCGGCGTATCGCGTTACGATCGCCGGACCGGCCAGACCGCCCAGGTGGGACCCGACTCGGCGGCGCGCGGCGACAAGTTCGGCCGCAACGTGCGCACGATGCCGCTGGTCTGGTCACCGGTGAATCCGAGCGTGTTGTACTACACGTCCAACGTCGTGTGGAAGTCAATCGATCACGCGCACACCTGGACTCGCATCAGTCCCGATCTGGCCCGGCAGACGTGGGCAATTCCGGCCAGCGCGGGCCGGTACGCGAAGGGCGTGACCCCAACGCCGCGCGGCGCAATCACCGCGCTCTCGCCCTCACCCAGAAGCATCGCGGTACTGTGGGCCGGCACCGATGACGGGAACATCCAGGTGACGACCGATGGCGGCGCGACGTGGCGCAATGTGACGCCGCCCGCCATCCAGCCCTGGACCCGCATCTTCAATATCGAAGCGGGGCATTTCGACACCCGCACTGCCTACGCCGCGGCAAATACCCTGCGTATCGACGACGCTCGGCCGCATTTTTGGCGCACCCACGACGGCGGCCGCACGTGGACCGAGATCGACAATGGCCTCGGGCCGAACGCCGTCGCCAACTCGATCCGCGAGGATCCCCGTGTGCCGGGACTCTTGTACGCCGCGACCGATGTGCAAGTCTGGGTGTCGGTCGACGACGGCGCGAGCTGGCAATCGCTGCGGCTCAACATGCCGGCGATCTCGGTGCGCGACCTTCAGGTGAAGGATGACAGCACGTGTCTGTGCGCCGATCTGATCGCGGGGACACACGGGCGGGGGTTCTGGATTCTCGACAATCTGAGTCCGCTGAGGGCTCTCGCAAAGTCGAAGTCCGTCGCTACGACCTACGTGGTCCGACCGCTGACCGCGGTGAGGGTGCGCCCCGGGACAAACGAGCCGACCCCCTGGCCCCCCGAGCTGCCCGCGGCGGAGAATCCCACGGCCGGTGCGATCATCGACTACGCCCTTGCCGCCGGCGCCGCGAGCCCCGTGAAGCTCGACATCGTGGCGGCGTCGGGTCGAGTCATCCGCTCGTACTCGAGCGACGATCCGGGACGTGATCCCGATCCGGCGCTGAACCCGGCGACATACGATGCAGTCTGCCAGAAAAATCCTGCGGCGCTCGACTGCAGTCTGCCGTTGTATTGGCCGGCGCCGCAGCAGCGCCTCTCCGCCCGCGCCGGCCTGCATCGCTTCACCTGGGACATGCGGTATCAGCCGATCGGTGATGATCCGCAAACGGGCGAGGTTGAAGCCACGGGTGCGGTGCCTCATCGGAGCGAGCACGCACCGCGGGCGCCGTGGGCACCGCCGGGAGGATACACCGTGCGCCTGACGGTGGACGGAAAGACCTACACACAGCCGCTCGCGCTGCGGCTCGATCCCAGAGTGAAGACGCCTCCCCCCCCCCGCGTTGCAGGTCTGCGACAACTCGCGGCGCTGACGCAAGAGATGTACGATTCGGCAAGGGTAGCGCACGCGGCGTATCGCGAGGCGCGACGGTTAGCCGACTCGGTGCCGGCGCTCGCGGTGAGGATCGATTCGATCGCGCCCGCGCCGTCTGGTCGGCCGCGCGGCCGCGGCCCCAATCCGGGCGCCGAACCGAGGCAGCCGACGCTGGAGAGCGCGAGCCTCGCGGCGCTCGCCGCGGCCATGGCGCTGCAGGATGCGGATGTCACGCCCACCGCCGCGCAGGTCGCCGCGTGCGCGCGCGCTCGGGCTCAGGTTCACGCGGTCATGACCCGGTGGAAACAGCTGAGGAGGACATAGTATGCGTCTCTGCACGATCATTCTGCTGGCGGGCCTGGTCGCCGCTCCGCTCGTCGCGCAGCGGCCCAATGCGGCTCAGCCGCCCGCTCCCGCGCCCGAGCGCGACACCACGGCGAAGCCCACACCCATCCCGAATGAGCAATCGTCGGTCACCGATCACTCGATCCGGATCGGCAACCAGCTCGTGCCGTATCGCGCGACGGCGGCCACGATGCTGCTCAAGAACGACAAGGATGAATCGATCGGCGTGCTGTACTACACGGCGTACACGCGCACCGATGCCAAGGACGCGAGCCAGCGGCCAATCTCCTTCATCTATAATGGCGGGCCCGGCTCCGCCTCCGCCTGGCTGCATATGGGCGCGTTCGGCCCGCGGCGCATCGTCACGACGGACGCGGCGCCGACGCCGCCTCCGCCCTACCAGCTCGTCGACAATCAGAGCAGTCTCATCGACGTCACCGATATGGTGTTCATCGACCCGGTCGGGACCGGCTTTTCCAAACCCGTGGGGAAGGGCACAGGGAAGGATTTCTGGGGCGTCGATGAAGACGCGAAGGCGCTCGCGCAATTCATTTCGCAGTACGTGAGCCGCAACGGCAGGTGGTCTTCCCCCAAGTACCTGATCGGCGAGAGCTACGGCACGACCCGCTCGGCGGTGCTGGGCAACCGGCTCGAGCGCGACGGGATCTCCCTGAACGGGATCGTGTTGATCTCGTCGGTCCTCGACTTCGAAACACTGCTCTTCGCGCCCGGACACGACCTGTCCTACGTGCTCTACCTGCCGAGCTACGCGGCGACCGCGGCGTTTCACAAGGTGATTCCGGCGCCCGCGAACATGGCGTCGTTCCTGGGCGACGTGCGCCGCTATGCGATGGGAGACTATGCCGCGGCGCTCGCCGCGGGCGCGACACTCCCGGCGGACCGCAAGGCCCAGATCGCCAAACAGCTCGCGGCTTACACGGGCCTCTCGGAGGACTACCTGCTCAAAGCCGACCTGCGCGTCCCACTGCGCGAGTACATGGCGGAGCTGCAGCGCAGCCGCGGGCTCGTGACCGGCCGGCTCGATTCGCGCTTTTCCGGACCGCTCCTCGACCTGTTGGCCGAGAACGCACCTGGTGACCCGCAGTCGAACGCGGTGACCGGAGCGTTCACCGCCGCCGCGAACGCGTACCTGCGCGGCGAGCTCAAGTTCGACACCCAGGACCGCTACGTCATGGGCGGCGGGAATCAAGGGCAGTGGAACTGGATGCGCGATGGGCAGCGCGGCTGGGCGTCGACGACCTACGTCGGCGGTGATCTGACGCAGGCGCTGGTGGCGAATCCGCACCTGCGCATCGAGGTCGAGAACGGTTATTACGATCTGGCGACGCCGTTCTTCGCGACGGAATACACCGTCAACCATCTGGAGGGACTGTCGCCCGATCTGCGTGACAACATCACGCTCAACTACTACGACGCCGGCCACATGATGTATCTCTATGAGCCGGCGCTGGTGCAGCTGAAGCAAAACGTGGCGCGGTTCATTACCAACCCGGCGCCCTCGACGGCGAGGGCGGCCGGCTCGAACTAACGGGGCTCGCTCGCCGCGGCGGATTTCTCCCAGTTCACGAACAGGAATCCGCCCGGCGCGGCGAATTTCGGCTGGCCCGGGCCGGGAAGAATCTGCAGCTGCAGCTCGTCGACAGTGTTGCGCGAGCAGTCCCAGCATTCGAGGGCGAAGTCGCCGTCGCGCCGCGTGTGCGACAGCAACATCACGTGGACCATCGCGGTGTCGGTGATCAGCGCGCCGTTCCTGTAGAGGTGCCCGACCGACCACAGCGCGACGGCGCTGTTGATGGTGGGCACGAGCGGTGTGTGGACGCCCGTCACGCCGTGGTAGTACAGCCCCAGGATGACCCCGCCAAAGCGCGGATGGTGCGGTACGTCCTTTGTCTGCACGCGATCCATCACGAGTTTCCAGCGCGCGCCATCCTGAGCCGTGAACTCGGCGACGCCATAGACTGAATCACGCGTCGCGCCCAGGTCCCAGGCGTCGAACGTGAACGTGCCCGAGATGGGGGCCACGTTGTTCGAGTAGGGTCCGTTCTTCACCTGGGACTCGAGTCCTTCACGCTCGTCGCCGAACGACCGTAGAATCGGGGCGGCGCTGTCGGGGAACGGGAATGGACCGGGCAAGATCTGAATGACGGGCCCTCCGCCGGCCACACGAATCATACGAACGGCGGGCGGTGCGTCGCCGGTCGCCATGCTATACCCGACGGCGTGTTCGCTCGCGGGGCGACCGACCCGCAGCTGCGCGACCATGCCGAGTTTCTTGTGTGAGTCATTCCCCACGGGACAGTAGACCTCGTAGGTCCCCGGTTTGAGCGTCACGGTGAGTGTTGCGCGGTCGCCGGGCTGAATCGTTGGCGTCTCCTTTTCGATCCCGTGGCCTTCGACTTCAAAGGCGTGGGGGATGCTCCCCGCGTTCGTGACCGCGAATGTCACCGATCCTTCGGCGACCGTTTGCTCCGACAGTTGGACGTTCCATTCCGAAAGGCGAACAGTAACCTGGGCCGGCTCAGCGGCCGGCCCTGCCAAGGCGAGCGCGAGCAACGCAATCCGGTACATATGGTCTCCCTGTTGACGTGAGTACGATGAAGCGTCGGGAGCCATGACACGCCGCGCGGCGTTGTTATTCCCGGGAATAATCCGGCGGGTTTCCGGGTCTCACTTCGAAGGAGCCGAGTTGGAGTCGAGCGAGCTCGAACGATTCGAGGCGATCGTGTTGCCGCATCTGGACGCCGCGTACACGCTGGCGCGCTATCTCACGGGTAATACCGAGGACGCACAGGACATCGTGCAGGACGCTGCGCTGCGGGCGTTCAAGTATTTCCGCGGGTTCCGCGGCACGGAGTTGGGAGATGGTCGCGCCTGGCTGCTCACGATCGTGCGCAACAGCGTTCGCACGTGGCGTCAGCGCCGGCATCCCGAGTCCGCAGACACCGCCTTCGATGAAGAGCAGCACAGCGACGGGATCGCGGGTGATGATCCTGCGGTCAACCTCGATCGCCAGGAAACCCGCGCACGGCTCGGCGAGGCGCTTGCACAATTGCCGGACGAATTCCGCGAAGTGATCGTCCTGCGCGATATACAAGACCTGTCGTACCAGGAGATCAGTGAGGTAATCGGAGCGCCGGAGGGAACCGTGATGTCGCGGCTACACCGCGCGCGGCAGCGCCTCCGCCGCATGCTGGTCCACGGCGGGAAGACGGGAGAGCGGTCATATGACCGAGACTGAGTTCGAGCGCCGGCTCAGCGCGGCGATTCGGGAAGAGATGCCGCCGCTCCGCGCCCCCGAGGAGCTGCGCCAGCGCGTGCGCGCCGCGATCCATAACGCGGCAACGCCCACGAGATGGAGGCGCTGGGGGCTCTACTCGAACCAGACCCGCTGGCTGGCGTTGGCAGCCTCGCTCGCATTGGTTGCGCTGGGCGGTAGCGCCGGCTATCAGGTCGCTGCGCGTCGAGCAGGGGAAGGAGCGCTCGCCGACCAGGTGCTCGCCAGCCATGTGCGCTCGCTCATGCCGGGCCATCTCACCGACGTGGTGTCGTC
>DAIQBJ010000197.1:0-2926 GCA_036781225.1 Gemmatimonadales bacterium
CGGTGTGCCGCGCCTGCCGGCGGAGCAAATGGAAGTACTGCGCCGGCGTCGTGCAGTTCGCCACGCGCAGGTTGCCCTCTGCGCCCAGGGCGAGGAAACGCTCCAGCCGGGCACTCGAGTGCTCCGGACCCTGGCCCTCGTACCCGTGGGGCAACAGGAGCGTCAGTCGAGACGTCTCACCCCACTTGGCCAGTCCCGCAAAGAGAAACTGGTCGATGATCACTTCGGCGCCGTTGGCGAAGTCGCCGAATTGCGCCTCCCACAGCACCAGCGCGTTTGCGGCCTCCACCGCGTAGCCGTATTCGAAGCCGAGGCAGGCGTACTCGGACAGCGGGCTGTTGTGCAGCTCGAACGTCGCCTGCGCGTCCGGGAGGTTCTGGATCGGTGTGTACCGCGTGCCGGTGTTGATGTCGTGCAGCACGAGGTGGCGCTGGCTGAACGTGCCGCGTTCGGTGTCCTGCCCGGTGAGCCGAATCGGCGTCCCCTCGGTCAGGAGCGACGCGAACGCCAGCGCTTCGGCGTGCGCCCATTCGATGCCTTCCGAGGATGTCAGCGCGTCACGCCGCCGTTCGAGCTGCTTCAGCAGCTTGGGATGCACGGTGAAGCCGTCGGGTACGGCGAGCAGCTCGGCGTTGAGCTTCTTCAGCAGATCGGATACGACAGCGGTAAGCGGCTCGCCAGTGCTCTGCTTCATGATGCGCTGCGGCTCTTCGCGCTGGCCCGACTTCACTGCCTGCTGCACTTCAGCCAGCCTATCGTAGGCCGCCTGCGCGTCCGCCTCCGCCTGCGCCGCCTCGACGACGCCCTCGCGAGCCAGCTGCTCCGCGTACTTCTGCCGCACGCTCGGCGTCTGCTTGATCCGCTCGTACATCATCGGCTGGGTATAGGCCGGCTCGTCCGCTTCATTGTGCCCGTAGCGCCGGTAGCCCACCAGGTCGATGACCACGTCGCCGTGGAATTTGTCGCGATACATCATCGCCAGCCGCACGGCCGCGAGACACGCCTCGGGATCGTCAGCGTTCACATGCACGATCGGCGCATCGAAGCCCTTCGCGAGATCGCTCGAGTAGTCGGTGGAACGCCCCTCGCGCGTGTCTGTGGTGAAGCCGATCTGATTGTTGAGAATGATGTGGATCGTGCCGCCGGTCGTGTATCCCCGCAGCCGCGCGAGGTTGAATGTCTCGGCCACGACCCCTTGGCCGGCGAAAGCGGCGTCGCCGTGGAGCAGCACGGGGAGAGCCACGTTGACGTCGTGCTGCATAACGGCGCCGTTCCGACTGGTCTGATTGGCGCGCGCGCGTCCCTCGACCACCGGATTCACCGACTCGAGATGGCTGGGATTGGGTGACAGCGTGACGGCGACGTCCGTGCCGTCCGCCGTGCGATATGCCCCCTCGGCGCCGTGGTGGTATTTGACGTCGCCCGTGCCGGCGTTCCAACCTTCGGACTCCGCGGTCTCTTCGCGACGCCCACCCTCGAACTCCGCCAGGATGGTTTCATACGGGACGTTGACGACGTGCGCCAGGACGTTGAGCCGTCCCCGGTGGGCCATGCCGAGCACCGCCTTGCGCGTGCCGTGCACCGCGGCGAGCTCGATCGTGAAATCGAGCATCGGCACCGTCATGTCCAGGCCTTCGATCGAGAAGCGCTTTTGTCCGAGATACGCTTTGTGGAGGAAACGCTCGAGCGTCTCGACGGCGGTCAGCCGGGCGAGCAGCTGCCGCTTCCCCTCAGCCGAAAGCGGTCGGCGGTGCTGGCCCGATTCGATCACCTGACGCAGCCACAGACGTTCCTCGTGACTGCCGATGTGCTCGACCTCGTATGCAATCGTGCCGCAGTAGGTCGCGCGCAGATTCGGGAGCGCCTCGGCGAGCGTCTTGCCGGGCACGTAGATGCGCAGCACGTCGGCGGGGATGCGCGCCATGATCTCCGGCGTCAGTCCGAGGCGACCGATATCGAGCGAGGGATCGCCCGGCGGCTCGCTGCCGAGGGGATCGAGCTGGGCGGCGAGGTGGCCGAAATTTCTATGCGCGCGGACGAGCGCGTAGGCGGCGGCAACGTACTTCAAATCATCGGGTAACGGGACACGGGAAACGGCAGACGTGGGTGTGACTGGCGGCTCGGGTGCCACAGGACGTTGCGGCTCCGCAACAACGGTTCCCGGCTTGCTCATGCTCTCCGTTATCAGCTCGTAGAACCGCTCCTCGCCTTGCAACAGCGAGTCGAGCGCGCGGAGAAACATTCCCGATTCTGCGCCCTGGATGATGCGATGATCGTACGTGCTCGTGATCGTGATGATCTTCGCGCCTGCGATGTCCCGGATCGTTCCGGTCGCGATGATCGAGCCCTGGCCCTTCATGAGCCGCGGCACAGAGGCCACGGTGCCCAATGTCCCTGGGTTCGTAAGCTGGATCGTGCCGCCGGCGAAATCGTCGGGCATGAGCCGGCTGGCACGGGCCTTTTCGACGAGCGTTTCGTACGCGGCGTGGAACGCGGCGAAATCCATTCCCTCGGCGTGTTTGATCACCGGGACGACGAGTGACCGGCTACCGTCTTTCTTCTCGACATCGACGGCCAGGCCCAGCCCGATCGCCCCCCCCCCGGGGACGACGCGATGCGGCTTTCCCTCGATGTCCTGGAAGACGTGCGTCATCACCGGGAAGTACTTCGCGGCCTGCACGATGGCATTGCCGATCAGATGCGTGAAGGAAATCTTCTTGCCGCTCGACGCGAGCTGCGCGTTCAGCGCCTTGCGACGCGTATCGAGTGTTGTCGCATTGATGTCGCGGAACGAGGTCGCCGTGGGGACTGTGAGCGAGTCCGTCATGTTGGCGACGAGGCGAGCCGCGGGGCCGGTGATCGGTGTCGCTCCAGGTGGAGCAGTGAGCACGGCGCGCGGAGCGGAAGGCGCTGGAGCGGAAGGCGC
>DAIQBJ010000197.1:3026-5930 GCA_036781225.1 Gemmatimonadales bacterium
AGAGGAGCTCCGTCAGGAATCACCGGCAACTCCGCCAGCTTTCCGTTGTCAAACAGGTCCCGCCACTCCTGACCGACGGACGTCGGATCGCGGAGGTACTGCTCGTACATGACCTGTACGAACGCCGCGTTATGGGTACCGAAAACGAATTCGCTCACGGCCTAGAATCTAAAGGGTATCTTATTGCGCAGTATGTCACTCTTGACCGTTCCGTTGCTGCTGTTGACGCTCCAGGCCCCCCCGGCCCCGGATTCCGGGAATCTTCGATCTCGCGTCGAGGCGCGGATCGCCAGGGCGCCGGCACTTGCCGTCGGCCTCTACTATCGCGATCTGACGTCCGGGTCGGGCGACTCGCTAACCGTGGGGTCGGCGCTGCGGTTCCATGCGGCCAGCACGATGAAAGTGCCGGTGATGATTCAGCTGTTCCGCGACCGCGATGCCGGGCTGCTCAAGCTCGACGATTCCATCACGGTGACGAACACGTTTCGGTCTATCGTGGACAGCTCACCCTACCAGCTCGACCTGTCCGACGACTCCGATTCCACGCTGTACAAGCGGATCGGACAGCGCGTTTCCATTCGCCAGCTGATCGAGCTGATGGAGACGGTGTCGAGCAATCTCGCGACCAACCTGCTGATCGAACGCGTGGGCGCCAAGCGCGCCAACGCCACCGCGCACGGCCTCGGTGCCGATTCGATTCTGGTGCTGCGCGGCGTTGAAGATGGCAAGGCCTACCGCGCCGGCCTCAACAATACGACCACGGCCCGCGATCTCGGCGTCTTGCTCGCAGCCGTCGCCACCGGCACCGCGGCCTCGTCCGCCTCCTGCCAGGAGATGCTCGCGATTTTGTCGCGGCAGCAATTCAATGAGGGCATTCCCGCGGGACTTCCCGCCGGAACGCGGGTCTATCACAAGACCGGTTGGATCGAGCAAGTGGTGTATCACGATGCGGCGCTGGTCGAGCCCTCGGCTCGCAGCCGCTATGTGCTGGTCGTGCTGACCGCCGGCATTGCGAAGAACGATGATGCGTACGCGCTGGTGCGCGATTTGTCCCGGCTGGTATTCGAGTCGCGATCGGGAAAGATAGGGAGAGCGCCATGAAACTGATCACCACCATCGTGCGGCCCGAGCGGCTGCCCGAGGTCAAGGCCGCGCTGTTCCGCGCGGGTATCACCGGCATCACGCTGAGCCGAGTCAGCGGTCACGGAGGCGAGCACGAGATCGTGAGCCAGTACCGTGGCACCACCCTCGTCATGGAGTTCCACGAGAAGGTGAAGATCGAGATGGTGTGCTCGGAGCCGTTCGTGCAGCCCTGCATCGACGCGATCCTCTCGTCAGCGCGCACCGGCGACGTGGGTGACGGCAAGATCTTCGTGCAGCCGATCGAGCGGGTGATTCGCATCCGGACCGGCGAGCAAAACAACGACGCGCTAACGGCGGTGAACGCCGATGAGGTACAGCAGGCGGCCTTACGGGCCGCCGACACGGAATGACGCAGGCGCCGGTGGGGGCGATCAGCGCCGGCGATACCGCGTGGGTGCTCGGCTCGAGCGCCCTGGTGCTCCTGATGACCGTGGGGCTCGCCTGCTTCTACGGCGGGCTGGTGCGCTCCAAGAACTCACTCAACACGATGATGATGAGCGTCGTGGCAATGGGCGCGATCAGCGTGCAGTGGGTGCTCGTCGGCTACTCGCTGTCGTTCGCGCCGGGCTCGGCGTGGCTGGGCGGATGGCAGTGGGTCCTGTTCCGCGGCGTCGGCGGCGAGCCCAACGCCTATGCGCCCACGATTCCCGCGCACGCCCACGCCATTTACCAGGCGATGTTCGCGATCATCACACCTGCGCTGATCTCCGGCGCGATCGTCGAGCGGATGCGGTTCCGCGCTTATCTCGCGTTCCTCGTTCTCTGGTCCACGTTCGTCTACGCGCCGCTGGCCCACTGGGTGTGGGGATCGGGCGGCTGGTTGCAGAAGATGGGCGCGCTGGACTTCGCGGGCGGCACCGTGGTGCACATCAGCGCGGGCGTGTCGGCGCTCGTCGCCGCGCGGTTCCTGGGCCCTCGGCGCGACTTCCGCCGCATGCCGCTGTCGCCGCACAACGTGCCGGTCGTGCTGATCGGGGCGGGGCTTCTGTGGTTCGGGTGGTTCGGGTTCAACGCCGGATCGGCACTCGCGGCCAACGCACTCGCCGCTCTGGCGTTCGTGAATACGAACACCGCGGCCGCCGCCGCGCTGCTCACCTGGGCGCTGCTCGACTCGTTCCGCACCGGCAAGATGACCGCCGTCGGAGCCGCGACGGGCGCGGTGGTGGGGCTCGTGGGCATCACGCCGGCCGCGGGGTATGTGACGCCTCCGGCCGCGATCGCGATCGGCGTGCTGTGCGCCTTGGTGAGCTATTTCGCGATCCAGCGCCGTTCGCGTAGCCGTCTGGACGACTCGCTCGACGTGTTCTCCTGCCACGGGCTGGCCGGTGTCGCGGGCGCGCTGCTCACGGGCGTGTTCGCGACGAAGCTCGCGAATCCCGCGGGCAATGACGGGCTATTCGCCGGCAATCCGGGGCAGATGCTGGTGCAGCTCTACGCCGTTCTCGCGGCGGTCATCATCGCGGGCGTCGGGACGGTCGTCATCCTCGCGGTCGTGCGCGCGGTCTTCGGGGCCCGGGCGCGGATTGCGGATGAGATGATCGGGCTCGATCTGAGCGAGCACGGCGAGGAGGCGTACTTCGGCGGCGAAGCGGCGCTGGGGGGGAGTGCGCTGGCGCAGAGCGTGATCGTGTCGACCCATCCGGAGGAAGCCGAGCGGCGGGAGACTGCGAAGAAGCACTAACTGACCCGGCGCGTCTTCCTTCTCATGAAATCCATGAGAATGAACTGCCCCAGCGTCATTGTGTTCGTGAAGTAGGCTTT
>DAIQBJ010000198.1:0-5906 GCA_036781225.1 Gemmatimonadales bacterium
TCGGGGGGTCCTTGGCGAAGCTGCCGCTCGCGTCGGTCCACTCCTCCACCACGTACGCCGTCGGCACGTGTCCCGCGCTCCTCACCGGGCGGTCGGCAAAGACGATGGAGTCTGGTGTGACACCCGTCAACGTCAGCGTCTGACCGCTGAGGGTGGCGCCCCGCGAATTGATGACGATCAACGAAGGGGTCATTTCGAGCTTGACCGAGCTTCCACTCGGGGCCGTTTTAGGGGCGGTTTGGGCGACGGCTACGCCGGGCAAACAGAGGATTGCAGCCAGGATCACGAGAGTTCTCATTCCAGCATCCTTTCTCGGATTTCCGACGGTCGCCCTGTAGGCTTACCGCCCTTGGATCGTGGTCGCAGGGCCGAACGGCGAAGGCAGGCGGAGAATTCCGGCCCTTCCGCGCGGAACAGGAATTCGGAGACTCACGGCATGCGGCTTCAGTGGATCTTCGGCGTCCTTCTCATCCTCATCGTGAGCATGGTCGCGCCGCCCGGCGCGGCGCAGACCGACGCACCACAAACGGCACCGGGCGCGCCGACGTTCAAGCCCGAGGAGCTGGAGCAGATCGCCGCGCCGATCGCGCTCTACCCCGACCCTCTCCTCGCGCAGATCTTCATGGCCGCAACATATCCCGTCGAGATCGTCCAGGCCGCGCGCTTCGCGCAGGCAAATCCGAGCCTCAAGGGGGATCAGCTCAACGAAGAGCTGAAGAAATTCGACTGGGACGACAGTGTGAAGTCACTCGTGAGCTTCCCGGACGTCCTGACGATGATGGACCAGAAGCTCGACTGGACGCAGAAGCTCGGCGACGCGGTCCTCGGGCAGCAAAAGGAGCTGATGGACGCCATCCAGCGGCTGCGTGCCAAGGCGCAGGCGTCGGGAAACCTGAAGACGAACGAGCAGCAGAATGTTAGTGTCGAGCCCGCGCCGGCGGCGGCACCGGCCCCGGGTACGGCGCCGCCCTCGAGCGCGCCGCCGCCGCAGATCATCACGATCCAGCCCGCGAATCCCCAGGTGGTCTACGTGCCGACGTACGAGCCCGCCGCGGTCTACGGCGGATGGCCCTACCCCGCGTATCCGCCCTACAGTTACTACCCGCCCGGGTATGTGGCCGGTACTGCCATGCTGTCGTTCGGCGTCGGCATGGCTGTCGGGGCCGCGGTCTGGGGCGGCTGCAACTGGGGCCACGGCGAGATCGACGTCGATGTCGACCGGCAGAGCGACTTCAACAGAAACGTGAACAGAACCTCGAACACGAATACGCAGCGCTCGGGCCAGCGAGCCAACGCTCAGGGCGGCAAACAGAACTGGCAGCACGATCCTGGGCACCGCAAGGGCGCGCAGTACCGCGATACCGCGACGCAGCAGCGGTACAACAAGCAAGGCGTGCCGAACTCGGCATCGCGTGAGGCGTACCGCGGCCGCGCGGAACAGGGGCGACAAGAGATGGCCCGCAATAGCGGTACCGGTGCCGGCACCGCGAGCGGCGCCAATCGCGCCGCCACCCGCGACTCTGGACAGGCGGCAGGCGGTGCGCGCGGGGGCGCTGAGAGCGCCTCCGTCGGAAGCGGCGGCGGCCGTGCCGGCGGCGGCGAAGCGCGCGCAGCCGGCGGCGGCGGTGCTGCTGAAGCACGCGGCGCGGGAGCCGGCGGTGGTGCTCAGGCACGCAGTGCCGGGGCCGGCGGTGGTACTGGTGCTCAGGCACGCAGCGCGGGCGCCGGAAGTCAGGGCGCAGGAGGCGCCGCATTCGAAGGTGCCGGGCAGGGCCGCGCGGCGCAGAGCTACAGTCAGCGCGGGGGCTCGAGTATGAGCTCGGCACGAGCCAGTGGTTACCAGGGCGGCGGCGGCGGCGGCGCGCGCGCCGGTGGCGGTGGCGCGAGAGGAGGAGGAGGAGGACGGCGATGAGAGTGGCTCGCGTCGCGCTCGTGCTCATCCTCGCCTGCCATGCCGTCGCCTTCGCGGCGCCGCAAGCAAAGCGCTTCGCGTCACTCGACGACGCCGTGGATGCGCTGATCGGCGCGCTGCGATCGTTCGACCAGAAGGCGCTCGGGGACACCCTCGGCTCGCAGGGACGCACGCTCGTGAGCTCCGGCGACGACGTCGCCGACCACAACGCGGCGCAGCGCTTCGTCGCGGAATACGACAAGGCGCATCGTCTCGAAGGCGGTGGCGGCAAGGTCGTTCTCTACGTCGGGGCGGACGACTTTCCGTTTCCGATTCCGCTCGTCCCGGATGGGCCCGTCTGGCGCTGGGACACCGATGCGGGTCGCGAGGAGATCCTGAGTCGCCGGATCGGCCGCAACGAGCTGAGCGCCATTCAGGTCTGCCTCGCGTACGTCGACGCACAGCGCGAGTACTATTCGCAGAGTCACACGCGGGGCGGCATCCTCGAATACGCGCAGCGAATCGCCAGCAGCCCGGGCAAGCATGACGGCCTCTACTGGCCGACGAAATCCGACGAGCCTCCGAGTCCGCTCGGTCCGCTCGTCACGCGTGCCCAGGCCACGGGATACGCTCGCGGTTCTGGCTCCGCGAGCGGCCGCGTGCCCTTCCACGGCTATTTCTATCGCATCCTGCTGCGGCAGGGACCTCACGCGCCGGACGGCGCGTACGACTACGTGGTCGGCGGGCACATGATCGGCGGCTTCGGCTTGCTCGCGTACCCCGCCGTCTACGGCAACTCGGGCGTGATGACGTTCATCGTGAATCACGACGGCATCGTCTATCAGAAGGATCTCGGGCCCACGACGGAGCGCGTCGCGACGAAAATCGACGCGTTCGACCCGGACGGGAGCTGGAAGCGAGTCGACTAAACTGCGATTGACGTTTCGGCGGGCAATTCGACGTAGACCGTGAGGCCATGGTCGACGTTGGGCTTGGCGTAGATCCGTCCGCCATGCGCCTCGGCGATCGAGCGGCTGATGGCCAGGCCCATCCCCAGGCCGCCAGGCTTGGAAGTGACGAAGCGCTCGAACATCCGCTCGGTATCCACTCCCTTGCCGCCGCCGCCTGTGTCGCGAATGGCGATCTGGACGAGCCCCGGCGCGGGGAAGCTCGTCGTGATCGTGATCTCGCGGTGGCCGGCTTCGGCGTCCTCGAGCGCCTCGCTCGCGTTCACGAGCACGTTCAGGACGATTTGCTGCAGCTGGATCGGATCACCTGTCACCGCCGGCAGATTCGGCTCAGCGACCCGCTTGACGACAATCCCTCGGCGCACGAAATCCTGATGCAGAAGAGCCACGACCTCGTCGACGAGCGCATTCAGGTCGAGACCGCGCTCAGGCACGTACTGCTTGCGCGACAACGCGTGCAGGCGTCGGATGATGTCGCCCGCTCGCTTGGCGCTGGCGGCGACGTCGGCCACGGTCTCGCGCACATCCTGGTCCGCCTCGTTGCCCAGGAGCACGCCGAGCGCGCGGGCATTCGCGAGGATCGCGGCGAGCGGCTGATTCAGCTCGTGGGCGAGCGAGGCACCCAGCTCACCCAGCGTGTTGACGCGGAGCGCGTGCGTGAGCTCCTGGCGCTGCTGCGCATACCGTTCTTCGCTCGCGCGGGCCGCGGCCTCCGCGCGGTGGCGCGCCAGCGTGCTGGCGAAGACGTCCGCGAGCAGCTTGAGCCGGTCGATGACCGAGTCCGGCCATTCGCGCTCGCGCCGGACGGTCGCGCACGTCAGGACTCCGACCACGCTTCGTTTCACGAGGAGCGGAATCACCAGCAGCGAGCGTGTTCCGAACGCGAGCATGGCCTGACGGTCCGTCGCCGCGTTTGGCGGGAGCGGATGGCGTGGTGACACGATCACGATGTGGCCTTGGCCGGCGCGGCTGGTTATCCAGGGAAACGCGCCCGCGACGATCGACGGCGGCAGCTCGGGGACCTCGTCGCGAGTCCACGCGTAAATGACGCGCACGCTTTCCCCCGAGTCGTCCCGCGCGCCGATGACGATACGGTCCACGTCGAGATCCTCGGCGATCAACGTCAGGCCACGCGCGATCTCGGCGTCGACGCCGGCAGCCGGCGTCGTCAGCTGGCCTGCGAGTAGATCCGAGATCAACGTCTCGAAGCGCAGTCGCGCGGCAAGCTCGTGCTGGGCTCGCCGCCGGTGTGCGCGATTGACGAGAAGCAGGACGATCGTCCAGGTCTGCAGGCCGAGCAGCACGACGGCGGCCACCGCATATCCGCCGTAGCTCTGCCAGAGAGATGGCCGGTCGAAGTCGATCGTGCTGTGTGGCGGCAGGCGGCGTCGGTCGATGCCGAAGCGCCGCAGTTGCCGCGCATCGAAGCGGTAGACGAGCGTATCGCCGTCGATCGGCGGCGGACGCTCGCCGCGCAGCACCCTGGCCGCAATCTCCGCTCCTCGCCGCCCCAGCAGCTCGAAGCTGATCACCTGCCCACCGACGGCGCCGTACCCGACCTGAGTCTCGCTGAGCACGAAGACGGGCACGTGCGAAGCGGTGCTGATCAGCTGGGTCGTCTCCGGCCCGAAGAAGCGTCGCCCGGACGGGTCGCTCAGGAACGCGCCGAGCAACACGACGCTGCGTGGTGATAGGGCGGCCACACGTTCCAGGACCGTGTCGATCGGCATTCCGCTCAGGTAGGTGATCGGGATGTCGAGACCCGCGAGCTGGGCCCGGGCCTGCGCGGCCCACGAGCGGTCGATCGGCGATGCCCCGGTGACGACCACGACTCGCTCGATCTCCGGCTGAAGCCGACGCGCGGCCTGAAGTGTTCCCGCCCAGTTCACGGGAAGCCAGACACCGGATACGTCGGGCTCCAGGGACACGTCGGCGACCAGTGGCCGCATCACGCCCATGAAAACGATCGGCACGCCGGGAAAAAGCCGGGCCCGATGCCGCACGGCCAATCGGAGCGCGTCGCTGGCCGTGATCGCGACCAGGTCGAGCTTCATCTCGGCGTATTTCGCGGCGAGATACGGAACGAGCTGGTTCTCGAAGGCCTCCTTGCGCTCCATCATGCCGAGATCGATGTACTCGCTGTGGAAGGCGATCCGATTCGACGTGAGCGACTTGAGCGTGCTCGTGAACGCCTGCTCCACGGCGACAAGGGCGGGCGTCGAGCGTGGCGCGACATGGATCAACAGAATATTGAGGACCGGCGCCGGCGCGCTCTCGGCGTCGCGACCGCGGGCGAAGGCCGGCGGTGAGTCGGCGCCCAGGCCGCAGAGCACACCGAACGCGGCCACGACGAATGCGGCCCGATGTCGTTGGCTAGATCCCGATCGCATGACGTCCCAAAGCAAGAACGCGGCAGTAACGCATGGCTCGTTCGAGGGCGACAATTAGGACTTTTGTCGCATACCCCATGCGGGGGACGATCGCAGACTCGCATGCTACCGAAAGGACCATCGGCCGCGAACACCGGATCGAATGGCCCTGCCCGACCTGTTGCCCCGCCACGTAGGGTCGACAGCACTTGAGGCAAGGAGGTCGGGATGGCAACGAGGCAGCCGCAGCGAAGCGATAAGCCCAACATTCTCGTGATCTGGGGCGACGACATCGGCATCACGAACCTGAGCTGCTACAGCGACGGGCTGATGGGATATCGGACGCCGAACATCGATCGACTCGCCAAGGAGGGAATGAGGTTCACGGACTCCTACGGCGAGCAGTCGTGCACGGCCGGACGTGCGTCGTTCATCACGGGACAGAGCGGGTTCCGCACCGGTCTCACGAAGGTCGGAGTGCCGGGGTCGCCGATCGGCCTCAAGGCCGAGGATCCGACCGCTGCTGAATTGCTCAAGAACCACGGCTACGTGACCGGCCAATTCGGCAAGAACCACCTCGGCGACCGCAACGAGTTCCTGCCAACGGTACACGGCTTCGACGAGTTCTTCGGCAACCTCTATCACCTCAACGCCGAGGAGGAGCCCGAGAATCCCGAC
>DAIQBJ010000199.1:0-5883 GCA_036781225.1 Gemmatimonadales bacterium
TGAGCAGCGGCTGAGGGCGGACGGCCGGCGGCTCGTGGTCGTCGAGACCTCGTCGCGCGCCGATTACGCACCGACGCGAGACTTTTACGAAACACGCGGCTACGCCAGAACCGCGACCATCCCGGGGTATTACGCGCCGGGTGACGATCTGGTGATCTTCACCAAGGATCTGACGAATGGAGAGTTGGCAAGAGCTGCTCCGTAAGCGGAGCATCACATCGCTCGACGCGCTGGCCGAGCGCTTCGGCCCGGAGCACGTCGGCGAGATCGACCGGCTCCGCCAGGCCGCCGAAAACTTCGAATTCCGCATCGCTCCGGCGATGGTGGATTTGATCCAGGCGCCGGGCGACCCGATCTGGCGTCAGTACGTGCCCACCGTGCAGGAGCTGGAAGTGCACGACGGGCTGGTGGATTCGCTCGAGGAAGACGCCAACTCCCCCGTTCCGAACATTACGCATCGCTATCCCGACCGGGCGCTCTTTCTCGTCTCCCCGGTGTGCGCGGCGTATTGCCGGTTCTGCACTCGGCGCCGCAAGGTCGGCGACCCCGAGAAGATCCCGATGTCGCAGCTCGAGTCGGCGTTCCGCTATCTCGCCGAGCACGCGGAGATCCGCGACGTGATCATGTCGGGGGGCGATCCCCTGATGCTCTCCGACCGGCGCATCGACGATATCTGCAAGCGGCTGCGGGCGATTCCTCATCTCGAGATACTGCGCATCGGCAGCCGGGTGCCCTGTCACCTGCCGGAGCGGATCACGCCGGAATTGTGCGGGATCCTGAAGAAGTACCACCCGCTGTACCTCAACACGCACTTCAATCACCCGGCCGAGCTGACGCCGGCCGCGGTGAAAGCTCTGGGCATGCTCGCCGATGCCGGCATTCCGCTCGGATGCCAGACGGTGCTGCTCAAGGGCGTGAACGACGATCCGGAGGTCATGAAACTGCTGATGCAGCGGCTGCTCGCCGCCCGGGTGCGGCCTTACTACATCTATATGTGCGACCAGGTGGCGGGGGCCGAGCACTTCCGCACCGGCGTCGAGCAGGGGTTGGAGATCATCAAGGCCTTGCGCGGCTGGACGTCGGGGCTCGCCGTTCCACATTTCGTCATCGACGCCCCCGGGGGTGGGGGCAAGATTCCCCTGCTCCCCGAGTACGTCGTCAAACTGACCGACAAGGAAGTGGTCCTCCGCAACTACGCCGGCAAGACCTACCGCTACAGCCAACCGCTCGAGCCGATTCTGGTAGGGTGATCCGTAGGGGCGCGGCATGCTGCGCCCCCCCTTGCACAATTCCGAACGCATTCGCATATTTATGTCAGCGCATGCATAAACATACGAACGCCCTGCTGCCGATTAATAATCCGCACACACCTTCAATAGGGAGCGGCGAGGCGCGATAGTGCCACCAAGACCTGAACCCAGCCAGCCCGCTCCCTCACCGGAGCGGGCTTTTCGTTTGCTCGATCCCTGGCGCGAGCGCGACGCCTGTGGCGTCGGCTTCGTCGCCCGCGCCGACGGCATCCGCTCCGCCGACATCCTGGCGATGGCGCTCACCGCCGTCGCGCGCCTCGCGCACCGGGGCGCGGCGTCCAACGATAAATCCGGCGACGGCGCGGGTGTCCTGACGCAGATCCCCCACCGCCTGCTCGGCGTCGGGCCCGCCGAGCGTGTCGCGCTGGGGATGTTCTTCCTGCCCCCGGGACCCGCGCTCGATCTCGCTACCGATTTGATCGAGGGCGTTCTGGTGAGCCTCGGCATGTCGGTGCTGGGATGGCGCGTCGTCCCGGTGGACGGCGGCGTGCTCGGCCCGCTCGCTGCCGCCAGCCAGCCGGCGATCCGACAGCTGTTCGTCGGGCCGCCGACGGGACCCCTCAATGCGCAGGCCTGGGAGCGGCGCCTGTACCTGGCGCGCCGCCTCATCGAGCGCAAAGCGGCGAGGTCCGGTCTGCAGCTCTTTGTCTGCTCGCTCTCGTGCCGGACCGTGGTCTACAAGGCTCTCCTCGTCGGCACCGAGCTGCCGCATTTCTTCGCCGACCTGCGGTCACCCCTGTTCGAGACCGGCATCGCGGTGTTCCACCAACGCTACTCGACCAACACGTTGCCGAGTTGGCCGCTGGCGCAGCCGTTCCGGCTGCTCGCGCACAACGGCGAGATCAATACGCTGTGGGGCAACCGCAACGCGATGCGCGCGCGCGAACCGGCGCTCGCTGCGCCCGTGTGGGAGAAGGACGTCGAGCTGCTCAAGCCGGTCGTCTGGGAAGACGGCAGCGACTCGGCCAGCCTCGACAATGTGTTCGAGCTGCTGGTCCGGTCCGGCCGCGACCCGGTGCACGCCCTCATGATGCTGCTGCCGGAAGCGTGGGAACGGATTCACGATCTGAACCCGGCACTGCGGAGCTTCTACGAGTATCACGCGGGACTGATGGAGCCGTGGGACGGACCCGCCGCCCTGGCCTTCAGCGACGGCGTGGTCGCCGGCTCTGCGCTCGACCGCAACGGACTGCGGCCCTGCCGCTATAAAGTGACGCGCGACAATGTCGTGGTCGCGGGATCCGAAGTCGGCATCGTCGATCTCGACCCCGCTGACGTCGTCGAGTCCGGCAGGCTGGGTCCCGGTGAGCTGCTCGTCGTGGATACGCTGCGCAACGTCGTGCTGCGGAGCGCCGCTGCGAAAATGGAGGTCGCGCAGCGCTTACCCTACCGGCGCTGGACGACCCGCGTCGTGAAGCAGCTCCCGAACAACGTCTCCGCCCTCGGGCCTGCGCTGCCGGCCGAGGAGCTGACCGCGCGTCAGCATGCGTTCGGGTACAGTCACGAGGACCTGCGCTACGTCATCAATCCGATGGCCACGGCGGGGCACGACGCCATCTGGAGCATGGGCGACGACACCCCGATCGCGCCGCTGTCTCGCCTGCCCCAGACGGTATACGTCTACCTCCGGCAACGCTTCGCGCAGGTGACCAACCCGGCGATCGATCCGCTGCGTGAGGAGCTGGTGATGTCGCTCGTGATGTACCTCGGCAGGCGCGGCTCGCTGCTCGCGCAGCGCCCGGGCGGCCGCACGCTGCTGCGCGTCGAGCATCCGGTGCTGTTAGGAGAAGAGATGGCGGCGGTGCGGCGCGCGGGCGGCTCGGAGTTGACGACGTTGAGTGCAGTGTGGGAGGCGGCCGCGGGACCGGACGAGCTGTCCCGCGCGCTCGACGCACTGGCGCGCGACGCGGTGACCGCCGTGCGCCGCGGCGCCACGATCCTCGTCATCAGCGACCGCGACGCGGACAAGGCTCGCGCGCCGATTCCCATGCTGCTCGCGATCGGCGCCGTGCATCAGCGGCTCGTGCAGGCGCGCCAGCGCGTCCGCGTCGGCCTCGTGGCCGAGGCCGGCGATGCCTGGGACGTCCATCACCTGGCGACGCTGTTCGGCTACGGGGCCGAAGCCGTTCACCCCTGGCTCGCGCTGCAGTGCCTGCGCGATGAGGAATCGTCAGCGGAGAAATACCGCAGCGCCTCCGAAAAAGGGCTGCTCAAGGTTCTCTCCAAGATGGGAATTTCGACGCTCCAGTCCTACGCCGGCGCGCAGATTTTCGAAGCCATCGGCCTCGGTCCTGAAGTGATCGACCGCTGCTTCACCGGCACCGCGTCGGTGATCGGTGGGATCGGCTTCCGGGAGATCGCGGAGGACGTGCTGACGCGGCACCAGGCGGCGGGCGCTCTCCCCGATCACGGGCGCGTTCGCTACCGCCGCGACGGCGAGGATCACGGCTGGTCGCCGCCGCTGGTGCGGTCGCTCCAGGATGGGGAGTACACCGCCTTCGCGGAGCGCGCAGGGGCGCGCGCGGCTGCGGGCCCCCGGGATCTGCTCGACTTCCGTGCGCAGACACCCGTGCCACTCGACGCCGTCGAGCCTGCCGAGGAGATTCGGCGCCGCTTCATTTCCAGCGCGATGTCGCTCGGCGCGCTGTCGCCGGAAGCGCATGCGACACTCGCCATCGCGATGAACCGGATGCACGCCCGCTCCAATTCAGGCGAAGGCGGTGAGGATCCGGCCACGTATGGGACGCGCGCAGACGGCGACCGCGCCGACAATCGGATCAAACAGGTCGCGTCCGGCCGGTTCGGCGTGACCACCGCGTACCTCGTTCGAGCCGACGAGCTCGAGATCAAAATCGCGCAGGGCTCGAAGCCCGGCGAAGGCGGCCAGCTGCCCGGCCACAAGGTGACCGATCTGATCGCGCGGCTGCGGCACGCCGTCGTCGGCATTCCGCTCATCTCGCCGCCGCCGCATCACGACATCTATTCGATCGAGGATCTGGCGCAGCTGATTCACGATCTCAAGCAGGTGAATCCGGCCGCGCGTGTGGGCGTGAAACTCGTCGCCGAGGCCGGCGTGGGCACCGTCGCGGCGGGCGTCGCCAAGGCGTACGCCGATTACGTGCTCATCTCCGGCCACAACGGCGGGACCGGCGCGTCGCCCCTGTCGTCGATCAAGCACGCCGGCTCGCCCTGGGAAGTCGGCCTCGCGGAGACGCAGGCGATTCTCATGCGGAACAAGCTGCGGGAGCGCATCGAGGTGCGCGTGGACGGCGGGCTCCGTACGGGACGGGACGTCGTGATCGCCGCCCTGCTCGGCGCCGAGTCGTTTGGCTTCGGCACGGCAACGGTGGTGGCGCTGGGCTGCGCGATGGCGCGCCAATGTCACCTGAACAGCTGCCCGACCGGCATCGCGACGCAGCGCCCTGACCTCCGGGCCAAGTTCAAGGGCACACCCGAGCAGGTCATCGCCTACTTCACGTTCCTCGCCGAGGAAGTGCGGCGCATCATGGCGTCGCTCGGCGCGCGGCGGCTCGACGAGCTCATCGGACGCGTCGAGCTGCTGCATCGGATCGATCGCCCCGAGACGCCGCGCTCGAGCACACTGGATCTCAGCCTCTTGCTCGTGCCTCCCGCCAATGCCACGGCACCGCGCCGCCGCACCGTCGCACGGAACGTTCGCCCGGGGATCGTGTCGCTCGATGCGGAGATCATGGCGAGCGACCACCAGGCGCCGCACGTGTTCACCATCGGCAATCATCACCTGACGGTCGGCGCGCGCATCGCCGGCGATCTCGCGCGCAGCCACGGTGGGACGGGTCCTGGCGAGCCGCTGCGGCTGCGCTTCCGCGGCAGCGCGGGCCAGAGCTTCGGCGCCTTCACGCTGCCGGGCATGCACTTCCATCTCGAGGGAGAGGCGAACGATCACGTCGGCAAAGGACTGTGTGGCGGCGAGATCGTGATCAGGCCATTCCGCGGCGCCGGGTACGAGAGCGGTGTGTTGGTCGGCAATACGGCGCTGTACGGCGCCACATCGGGACGGCTCTTTGTCGCGGGCAGCGCGGGCGATCGCTTTGCCGTGCGCAACTCGGGCGCGATCGCGGTGGTCGAGGGCGCCGGTGACCACTGTTGCGAGTACATGACGGGCGGCCTCGTCGTGGTGTTGGGACCGGTAGGCCGCAACTTTGCGGCCGGGATGTCGAACGGCATCGCCTACGTCCTTGACGAGCGCGGCCTCCTCGAATCCCACTGCAATCTCGAAATGGTCGCCGTGAGCGGCCTGAACTCGATGGACGAGCGCGTCGTGCGCAAGCTCGTGCAGCAGCACTTCCACAAGACCGGCAGCGCTCGCGCGCGGCAGCTGATCGCCCAGTGGGAAGTGTATCGCGCGCTGTTCCGTAAAGTTGCTCCGCCCCAGCCCAGCGCGGCGGAGCTCGAACCTGTGGTTCAACTCCAATCGACTGGCGAGGGGAGTCACGCATGAAGCTCATCACGACAATCGTCCGACCCGACCGCGTCCCAGAAGTCAAAGCGGCGCTGTTCCGCGCCGGCATCACCGGCATCACGCTGAGCCGCG
>DAIQBJ010000200.1:0-1182 GCA_036781225.1 Gemmatimonadales bacterium
GGCGCTGGAGCCCCGCTCGTTGACCGTGGGGCGCACGGGAGCAACCCTGGTGGTTGCCGCCAGGCGATCACCACATGCCGGCGCGGGAGACCATCCCGCGCTCGTCCTCCTGACGGTACAACGCGAGGTTGCGCTGTTCGAGTGCTGAGGCTGCTGGCTGCGAGCCCGGCTCGTGCAGGTAGTAACCGATCCCCAATGCGAGCGCGAGCGACGCGGCCCAGGCGACCGGCGTCCGCACCCGCCACGGGGAGCGGCGCGTGGCGCGCGGGCGGAGCTGCTCGAATGGCGGCGCGGGTCGTTCAGCAGGCCGGGCCGCTCCCAACAGTGCGCTGGCCCGGTCGAGCAACGCGCGCTCCTCCGCGAGCATCGCGCGACAGCTCGCGCATTCGGCCAGGTGCGCCTCCAGCGTTTTGCGCTCGGCAGATGGCAGCTCGCCGTCGAGGTACGCGTGCAGCGACCCCTCATCCACGTGCGGCATGCTGTCCCCCCCCTCCTTCGACTCCTGCGTCATAAGCTTCTACCAATCTCCGGCGCGCCCGCGCCAGTGTAGTGCCAATCGCGCCGCGCGCTAACCCTGTCTGCGCGGCAATCTCGTCGTACGACATCCCGGCGTCCCACAGCAGCAGCGCTTCGCGATCGCGCGGCGTCAACTGCTCGAGCGCCGCCCGCACCGCCGATCGCTGCCGATCGGCATCGATCGCCTCTTCCGGCTCGCTGTGTACGGCATCCGGCTCGCTCTTCAGCAGCGTCAGATGCCGCTTTTCTCGCGCGGCGCGGCGCGCTTCGTCGCGCGCCATGTTGGCGGCCACGACGAACAGCCAACCGCGCGTATTCTCCGGCTTGTGTACCACGGCTCGTGCGAACGCCTCCTGCGCTAAGTCCTCCGCGCGCTCGGCGTCCCAGACCTTGCGGTACAGGAAGCGCACGAGCGCCGGATAGGTGTTGCGATATACTTCCGCGATATCGTCGGGCATGGACTAAGGCGGAATGCGGAATGCGAAATGCGGAATGGACGCGGCGGACTTCGAGACGCTCAGCCTGCAATTCCGCATTCCACATTTCGCATTCCGCATTTGGTTATCCCCGAAACTCTCTCACCAGCCGCTCCAACTCTCCCGGATCCCACTGCGTCTTCCCGCCAACCCCAATCTTGATACTCGCATGCCGACCGGCCACCAGCAC
>DAIQBJ010000200.1:1282-5811 GCA_036781225.1 Gemmatimonadales bacterium
CCGTAGCGCAGGGCGAGCTGTTTGAGGGCGTCCATCGTCTCACGTGATTGTCCATGCAGCCGGATTTCCCGCGACAGCGCGCCCGCTTTGCGCGATGCCCAGAGCTGCTCGATGTAGCGCGCCTGGTCGTTGTCGCGATCCGCCAACATCGTACTGAACTCCTCCTGCCGTCCATTGCGCCGGCCGCGGACGGTTACGGACTGTTCCCCGCTTCCTGCGCCGCGGTAGCGGCCGAACACAACCATCTCCTCTCCCGCAAACAGATCCGGGAGACTGCCCGGCTGCAGGTCGTACAGTTCGACACCGGATCCCGCCGTAAGAGCCACGTCAGTCAGCACCGGACTCGCGATCTTCGCGGCCAGCGCGCCAACCGCGCGCTCGATGTTCTCGCCAGGACGGATGTACTCCGTCGTGCCCCGTGCCCGCTCCGTCAGCCGATCGAGCAGATAGGTATTCACATCATCGCCGATCCCAAACGAGAAGACCCGGAACCGCCCTCGCCCTTGCTCGGCGCGCTCGGCGATCCGCTCCGGATCTGTCTCACCCGTACTGGCCTGCCCGTCCGTGAGGAACACGACCACGCCGAGTGATTGCTCGGCCGGCGACGCGGTGAAGGCCTCGGCCAGTGCGCCAGAGATGTTGGTGCCGCCCTCTGCCTGTAAGCCGCGGATCCAGGTCGTGGCGTCGCGACGCCCGTCCGCCGTCGCGGCGGTCCAGTCCTGCGCATAGCGGCGGACTCCACCGGAGAACGCGACCAGCCGGAAGCGATCGCCGTCGCGCAGGGAGCCGAGCAGCTGAATCAGCGCGCTCTTGGCCTGTTCGATTTTTTCGCCGGACATCGAGCCGGACACGTCGATCACCGCCACGACATCACGTCGCAGGGCGGCGGCATCGGCCGCGGGGCCGGGGGCGAGCAGCAGCATGAAGTATCCGTCCTCGCCGACGGGGTGATGCGGCACGAGCGACATCCCGATCATGCCACGCGCGAGCGGCAGCAGCAGCTCAAAATCGCCACTGTTGGCACTGGGGGGGGCGTTATCACCGAGTGTCACCTCGAGCTGATTGTCGCGCCGGCTCACCAGCACCTGATGGGTCGGCGAGTAGGGATCGCCGAAGCGGGACGCGCTATCGACCTGAAGCCGGAAGCTGCGGGGGGCCGTCTGGCGATTGCGGTCGCCGAGATAACGGAACCGCCAGGCATCGCCGGCCCGGTCCAGGAGCTGTGTGTATTTGAGTGTGATCTTGCGGGTTTCGCCCGGGTTGATGGGGAACACCCGCGCGCGGATGAGCCCTTGCCCGGCGAGCTCGATCAGCGCGGGGTCACGCTTTTGCCGGACAATCGCTTCGTAGATGGAGCGGGCCTGTGTGGCGTCCATCGCTTCGCCGCGCAACTCCTGATCGCCCTGCCAGAGCGAATAGCTCGAAAACACCGCTTCGCCCGGCAGCGGGAAGTGGTACATCCCCTCGTCCATGACAGGACCGTTGTTGCGGAACCATTCTTCGACGGTGACCCGAGCGACACGCCCGGTGACGCTGACCTGCACGGCGCTGCGCAGGCGCTCGATACGCCCCATGACGTTGGGCGGAACCGGTCGAACGGGATCTATCCACCCCTGCGCGTCGAGGGTGGATGACAGGGCGCATAGGAGGACAGCGGCTCCCAGCACGGGCGACGTACGCATGGCTGCACCTGGTTAAGGACGCCATGAGAGACGGCTGCCCGCCCGGGAGTTGCACAGTGTGATCTAGGCTACACGATCGCGCACTGATTTGGCCCGGATTCGAGGACCTCGGCGTCCGCCGCGGACAGCTCGACCAGCCCCAGGTTTGCTTCCTTAATGGTGCGGTAGGCGTCGGGGAAGGTGCTGGCGTGCTCGGCAACCCACTGCAGGAATTTGTGTTCGTCCTGAAGTGCTGCGGCCGTGTTGGTGGCGGCCACGACATCGAAGCGGGCGGCAATGGCCCGATCCGCGCGCCGCTCGCCTTCACTGGCGTAATGCCCGGGGAGGATGAGCAGCTCGCCGGGCCACGATTGCCGCACGCGTTCCAGGCTCTGCCACAGCAGCTTCGCCCAGGATTGCGACTTGCCGGCGAGGTCCGGCCGGCCGATCGATTGCACGAAAAGGAAGTCACCCGTTAACGCGAGCCCATCATCGGCGATAAGCGCGATGCTCCCGAGTGTGTGGCCGGGCACGTGGACGGCGCGCAGCGTGGCGCGCCCGAACACGATGGTGTCGCCGTCGCTCACGGGCTGAAAGGCGATCTTCCCCGGTCGGTCGTCGTAGGGCGAGACGGCATCCTCGGGATGAAGAAAATACGGGACCTTCCATCGCGCCGCGGCCGCGCGTGCACCGCTCAGATAGTCGGCGTGGAGGTGCGTGTCCACGACCGCCGCGAGCGTCGCTCCCATTGCGTCGAGCAGCGCCGCGAAGCGCTCGAGATGGCGCCCCGGATCTACCAGCACCGCGTCACCATCGCTGACGAGCACGTAGCTGAGCGCGCCCTTGCCCACCCGATCGAGCTGGATGACGTGAGATAGAGACGGCGTAGGCGATAGGCGTCGGGCGACGTACACCGTCTCCCAGGCGGCCATGCCGCCGATCACCGAGTAGGCGTCGTAGCCCCGCTCGCGCAGAAAGGCGGTGGCTTGTTTGCTGGAGTTCCCGTGGCCGCAAATCACGGCCACCGGGCGCGCCGCATCGAGCTTGAGATCCTTCACGTCCGGGAGTCTGAAGATCTGCGAATTTGGCAGCGCGTGAAACTCGAGCTCCGGCCCAAAGTCGACGTGACCGCGCGCGACTTTGTCGGGCGCCCGCACATCCAGGACTTGCACGGACTCCCCGCGATCGAGCCGCTCGGCCAACTCCTCGGGCGGAATCTGGGGAAGGGAAGTGTCCGGCATGGCAGCTAGTGTCGTTGCCTCCGGGTAAAAACGCAACGGCCCCCTGTCTCGGGGGCCGCGCGTGGACGGGTTTGTCCGAGTCCCTACTTGATGGGCATCGCAAAACCGAACATGAGACCGAAGATATTGGTAGGAGGGAGGGCCAGATCGGAATTCTTCCCGAACATCGTGTAGTTCGCTTCCACCCGGCCGCCGACGGCGGCAACGATCGGGAAGCGGTAGCCCCAGCCCAGATTCAGGCCAGGACGCGTCGCCGCATTGACGCCCGAGGTCTTGATGTAATGGAGATTGCCGCCCAGCGCGCCGTACCAGCCTCCGTGCAACGCGTAGTCGAGTCGCACGGACAAGTTGCCGGAAAAGTCTGTTTGCCCGCCTGTTTGGAAGCGGTGAATGTCGAGGCCCGGCTCGATCGCGACCTTGTTCCCGATGGGGAGAATGGCGAACACCGTGGGTGGCAGTGCGACCGCTCGAAATTGAGACACGACGCTGCCGAACGCGTTTCCTAACGCGCCACCATAGCCCGGGAACGCGAGCGAGGTCACCGACGCGGCACCGATGAGGTGCGCGTCCGCGTAACCGCCGGCGATGCCTAACTGCGTCCGCCACGCGCGGTGCGCCGCGGGGGCCGAGCTGTGCGTGGCCCCCCCCCGACCGCGGCTGGTCACGGTCGAAACGCCAAACAGGAATGCATATGCATTGGCGGGACCGGCATCGCTGGCCTTGCCGAAGAACGACGTACGGCCCTCGAAGCGGCCGCTCAATGCGCCCGTCAACCGAAACCGATAGCCGACTGCGCCCTGGATGCCGAGCTGGGTTTCGTTGGCAAGACCGTTGTTATACGCCAGCGCGCCACCCGCGGCAGCGTAGAGGTTCTTGGTCAACGCGTAATCACCCCGCACGCCCAGACTCAAGAACGTCACCGTCAATCCCGCCGAGAATTGCGAAGCCGCGAAATCCGTCTCTACCGCGAGCTTCTGCGTCCAGGGGATGATCGCATACACGCCGGCCGTGGCGGGCAGCGCGTTCCCGAGATTGAAACCGGGGAGACTGATCGCGTCGGTCGGGTCGAGGCCGCTGCCGGCCGCCACGAGCCGCGTGAACCCGCCCTGAATGCCGAACTCGGTCTGCCAGGACTTCTGCGCCTGAGCCGTCGTGGCGAGCACAGTCAGGAGTGCGAGCGAGGCGAACGTTCGGTGCACGGTGACTCCTCCGAGACGTTGGGGGTCGAGAAGCCGGAAAGGCGCCCCAATATTGAAAAGAGAGGCTTAAATGCAAAGCCTCTTTGGAGGACTCCCGTTTTGGGGTCACCCGTCTATATTGACCGCATATTGTGAAACAGTTCACAAGCGACATCAACTGACAGTGACACGAGTCCGCTGGTCTCAACTCCCAACCTCAAGCACCCCGTTTCGGAGGAGTCCCGCAATGCGCGTTGCTTTGCTCACGACCGTCGTCGCCCTCGGCGCACTCGCCTGTGGTAAGAAGGGTGACCAGACCCAGAACCAGATGCAGGCGGCCCCTCCAGCGGCTCCCGCGGCGGCGACCACAGGTCCCGTTGTCGAGGTCAAGATGACCGGCAACGGTAGCACCAAGGCCGCCTATGAACCCGCCTCGCTCACGATCGCCC
>DAIQBJ010000201.1:0-5799 GCA_036781225.1 Gemmatimonadales bacterium
CTCCGGGCCGATGGCCGCCGGGCGGTCGTGACGGGCGTCGATTTCTCTCCCAAGGCGATCGCGCTGGCCCGCCGGCTCACCGTGGAGTCCGGGCTCCACGCGCGTTTCGTCGAGGCCGACGTCTACGCCTTACCGGACACGCTCTCCGGGTGGTTCGATATCGTCTTCGCTTCTTACGGCGTGCTGTGCTGGTTGCCGGATCTTCACCGGTGGGCCGAAACCGTCGTTCGTTTCCTCGAGCCGCGCGGAATCTTCTACATCGTGGATGCTCATCCGTTCGTCCGTGTCTTTCCGACGGATGGCGATCTCCGCGACGGCTCAACGGAACTGTCGCCGGTCTTTCCGTACTTCCACGACCCGGCTGGGAGGCGGTGGCCCCCCGACTCCGACTACGCCGATCCGACAGTGCGATATACAACTGGCGAACACATTTGGCAGCACAGTCTGGCTGACGTGGTGAACGCACTCATCGCCGCAGGGCTTCGGGTCGACTTCCTCCACGAGTTCTCGTACTGCGCCTGGAAGGTGGTCGCTTTCATGAAACGTCGCGCTGATGGCTATTGGGGCTTGCCCGCGCACTTCCCACAGCTTCCGCTGATGTTCTCGCTCAAGGCGACGAAGCTCTAGACGTTCGATCGGCGTACCCGCTTAGCTACTGATGTCTTGAGTCGCCGGACGCCGTCCATATGGAGGACGTCCCCGGCCGCTGTGCTCCGACGACGCGCGGCGCGGAGAGCACAGCTCCGAGGCAAGTGACGAAGGCTCGGCGGACGTTGCGCCCGAACGCGGAAGATTACTTCGGACGGCGTCCTCTCCAGGAGGCGCCGCCAAGTCCGATGAGACCCGCCGCAAGCAGAACGAGCGTCGAGAGTTCGGGAACCGGCGACTCCGAGACCGCGTGCCTCACAAAGGCAATCTGCGCGCCGAGGATATACGTGGTCCGGATGTCACCGTTCGCGTCGATTCTGAAGGTGGTCGATCCTCGCGTGCCACCATTCGGATCAACAAACGTGAGTTGTCCTCGTTGCCGCGTCTCATCCTCGAAGGTGATGCCTGTTAGCGTGAGGAAGTGACCAACCCCCGCGTTTGCAATGGAGATCTCGACATCCTCTGCGGCCCTAAGCTCGCGTTCGATGAACGCGAGAAGATCCGTTGCGGTGGCATTCTCATGGACGAAGTCCGGTCTATCCGTTCCGGTCCATTTGCCACTGAGCTCGGCGCCATACTTGGTAGCCCCCGGATCCTTGGACTCGACATAGCTTCTTTTGCCCCGGATGAAATTTTCGATCGACGTGCCGGCTCCGCAACACCCCATTAGATCAGCTAGGGTGTCGGCGACCATCACCTCTTGTCCCGCCGGAACCAGAGGCGTCTTGTAGCTGTTCGGAAACGCCGTTTGGAGATATGTGAACGAGTTGACTGCTGCCGTGGGCCCACAGCCGATATCGCCGCACTTCGTAAGTTTCTGATCCAGCTTGCCGAACTTATCCGCGTCGAGCGCTACCTCGATGGGCGCGCCGCTGACTGGCGTCCGGAGAAGAAGGGTGACAACCAACGCAACGGCTGAAAGAGCGAGCCTACCGAGGTTCTTCATCAGACGCCTCCAACGGACGGTGTCCGGGCCCGCGACCAGTTTCTTATGGTCCCGGGCCGATTTTACGTCGGCCCGGGAGGTTCGAGAACTTCGTCCACCCGGTTGAGAGGAAAAGACCCGGGTCTCAGGTAGCCGATTCGCACAATTTCCCCGCCTGCTCCGCCTCGGCGGCAAGCGGCACAGCGAGGAGCGCTGCCAAGCCACTCACGAAAGCGCAGCGGTTCATTGGAGATATGGATTCGCGTCGACATCTGACTCCCCAGCGCCTCGGAGCGTCAGCGTTCACCGATCAAGCCAGGAAGCCATCAACCTCCCTCCGTAGTCGTAGCCCAGATTCGGCCCATAGTTCTTCAGCGCCCCGTCCCAGACGGCGACGTACACCGCCGAAGGCAACTGGACGTAGTACTGCTGTGTCGCGAGGTAGCGTTGGATCTCGGCGACGATTTCCCGACGTTTGGGCACGTCGAAAGTTCGGCGCTGACGCACGAGGAGATCGGTAACAACCGGATCGTTGACATGGCTTTGATTCTTTTGCTCGCCTGGATAGTGCATGCCGTATAGGAAACTGTCGGGCTCCAGGTAAGGTGTTTGCGGTCCATACGTCATCGAATCAAACTGGCCGAAGTAGCAGGTGGCGATAAAAGCTCCATACTCCTTGGTGTCGAGCGTGGCATCGATGCCCACGTTCTTCAGATACTTGAGGACAAGCTGCGCGGCGTCGACGAGGGTGGTCGAGCCGTAGGTGGCGAAGCACAACGAGGCCGGAAAGCCTTTGGGATAACCTGCAGCGGCTAACAGGCGGCGCGCTTCGATTGCGTCATACTTGAGATAGCGAGCGCCCTCGCCGAGCTGAGTCTCAGGTACCGCCCAATCCCTGAGCGCGGCGGGGAAGGCCGGATTAATGACACCGACGCCTTCCAGCACGGCGTCGATAACCTCCTTGCGGTCGATGGCGAGTGAGACCGCGCGACGCACACGGGCATCATTGAATGGCGGGCGGTCGGTGCGCATGGAAATGTGTGTCTCGACGTTGGAGACAAACTCCGCAGTCTTGAGGTTCGGTCGGCGCCGCTGAAGCGTGTCCTGGATCTGAAGCCAGTCCGTCCGGTTCACGGTGCCCGGGAACTCCCAGCCCAAATCGTAGCGGCCTGCGAGGAATGCGGAAATACGCGAGGCATTATCCTCGTCGACAACAATCTCGACGCGGTCGATGTACGGCAATCCGGTCCTGAAGTACGCGGGGTGGCGAATCAGGGTGACGCCGACGTTCTGGCGGTAGCTAGCCAGCATCCACGGGCCCGTGCCCACGACGGACTCCGCCTTTTTGAGGTCACCAAACTTTTCGACGCATTCCCGCGCGATGATCGGCATGGAGATCGGATTCGCGAGCACGTCGAGAAACCAGGCGAACGGTTCCTTCAGGGTGAACTTAACCGTGTAGCGATCGACGACTTCCACTTTGTCGACGGCGCGAAGCATATAGGCGCTGGGATTACCCTTGACGGTGAGAAACCGTTCCACCGAGTACTGCACGTCGTCGGCGGTCAGCTCGCGCCCGTTCACCGGCGGCTTGTTGTGCCATCGCACGCCACGGTGGAGCCTGAAGATCCATGTCGTCTCGTTCGGCTGCGACCACGAGTCAGCTAGATCGCCTTCGATCGCAAACGTACCCGGAACAACCGAGGGCCCGGCCTTGTGCTTGACGAGGCGGCTGTGCGTAAACGTCAGTGGAATATTCACTCGGTACGCCGTACTCAGCATGGGATCGAAGAACGGAGGATCCCAGCCGCGAATCGTGAGAGAGCCGCCGCGTTTCGGCGTCTGAGCGTGTGTCAGTGAGGGTGCGAGGGTCGTCCCTGCGACCGCGACGCCACCGAGAGTGAGGAGTTCGCGGCGACTCAGATGCATAGGCTACTCCCTCCCGCACTGATCCGTGCCGAAGCGTATACGGCCTTTTCCCTGCTGCGGGGGTACGCTTCGTGCTATCTCCTACTCGATCACCTGATCCGCCCGCAGCAGCAGCGACGCCGGGATGGTGAGGCCGAGCGCCTTGGCGTTTTGAGGTTGATGAGAACCACCGGTCATGTGGGAGCCTGGTTCACTGCCCTTGAACCGCTTCCTCACACCTCTAGCGTCTGCCCCTCTCGCGCCGCGAAGCAGCGAAGAGTCGCGCCGCGGCTCGCCACCAGCCGTTGCGCTTCGGCTTCCATCTGCGCTACCACATCGTCGGAGTGCATCGGGTCGTGATGGAAAAGCGCGAGCGCCTTCGCGCCGGCCTTCAACGCGACCTCCACCGTCGCGGTGAGTGGCGAATGTCCCCAGCCGATCTTCTCGGGGTACTCTGCATCGGTGTATTGTGCCTCCCCGATGTATAGATCGGCCTTCGAGACGAAGGAGACAAACGCTTCATCCAGTCGCTGCCCGAACTGCCTTCCGGCCTCGGCGCGCTGGCCGACGTGCTCGAGCGTGGACGTGTACTGTTCGTTGTCGGTGGCATAGACAATCGCTTTCTCGCCGCACATGATCTTGTAGCCCAGCGTCATCCCGGGGTGATTCAGGTAGGTGGCCGCGACCGCAATGTCGCCGATCTGGAAGTTTGAGCCCTGGAACTCATGCACGTGAATCTTGGCGGCCAGATCGCCGAGTGCCACGGGGAAGTAATCAGGATTCATCTGGCCGGCGAGAAGTCTCTCGAGGGGGCGCCCCGGCCCCGGCGCGCCATATAGATGGATGGTCGCGGTCCGCGAATACGCAGGCATGAAGAACGGGAACCCCTGGATGTGATCCCAATGCGTATGGCTGATGAAGAGATGCACAGTCAATGGCACGTTGCGGAACTCCTTCATCAGCATCAACCCGAGCTCGCGGATGCCCGTGCCGGCATCGAAGATCAAGATTGCGTCGCCCGCGCGCACCTCGACGCAGGATGTATTTCCACCGTACACGTTCGTCCCGGGCCCGGGGGCGGCGATGGAGCCCCGCGTGCCCCAGAACTTCACGGTGAGCTTGCGTGCGGTTCGCGCCTGCTGTGCCCGACGCACCGCCGCCAAGAGGTCGTCAGGGATGATCGGCTTCACCAGATAGGCGTCCGCGCCGAGTTCCTTCGCCCGATCGATATCAGGCTTGTAGGACTTCGCGGATACGACGACGATGATCGCGTGAGCGCCCTCCGGCAGTGCGCGCACCAGCTGGAGCACCCGGAACCCGTCCATACGATCCATCAGCAGGTCGCACACGATCACGTCGGGCTCGTGTACCTCGGCCAGCGCAACACCTTCCGCGCCATCGCCGGCGGTGTAAACGATGAAGCCTTCGCGATCGAACAGCATCGAAGCTAGCTCCCGCGCGTCCGGGTCGTTCTCGATGATGAGGACCGATTCCTTCACGACGTCGCTCCTCGTCGACTGACACGGCGGTGATCCGGATGGGGCCGCGACCGATGTGAGGGCCAGACTCTATGCCGGGCGGATCGGCTCGTCAAGCGCCAACCTGCCTCTGCGACTGTCGAACCAGTCGGAATTTCGACGCGAGGCCACGCGCGACTGAGTGCGCGCCTTCGCGGTCTTGAGGTTGTGTTACGCGTCATCTTTGTCTAGCCGAGCGCCAATAGTGCACCGTACTCATTGTCCTTCATTGGCGCGAAATCGTATCGGGGATATACGTCTTTCGCCCGGCTGAAAAAGAACTCCTCGAACGCCTTCGCCGCCCGGGGCCGCAGCGCATTACTGACACGGCCAAACGCGATCTGCCTGAAAAACGCCTCCGCGCCTGGGACGGGGACTACCGAGAAGTGATTCGGGAAGATGCGCGCCCAGTACGAGACCAGGTGATACCACGTGAAGGCGACATCCGCGTAACTGCGGGCGACCATCTCGGGGAGATCGCGATGCATGATCCCGAGGCGGCCCGGGAAAGTCGCCACCTCCGCCGCGAAGAGGGCGTCGGCGGCGGGCGTCCCGAGCAGCGCGTCGGCGGCGGCTCGGCATTGGGCACGAACATCCCCCGAATCGGGCAGCGCGATTCGCGCACTCGTGCGGCTCACATCGGCGAGGAGTTGAACACCGAGCGGGTTGCCTTTGGGCACTAGAAGCGCGACACCGCGATTCTTGCAGAAAAAGCGCGCCTGCGGTTCGATCACGCCGAGCCCGCGCAGCTGCCGCAACGGCTCGGGGTAGCCCATGAAGATATCGGGGTAGAAGCCGGAC
>DAIQBJ010000202.1:0-5778 GCA_036781225.1 Gemmatimonadales bacterium
CATCGCGGTAATGCCAGAGCGCCGGTCCCAGCTCGAGGGCGCTGGCGGCAGCGAGTCGCACGACGCCCGGATGTGCGAGTCCGACGAGCCGCTCGGGCGCCACGGTTCCGGCGACGGCTATAAAGAGGAAGAGCGTCACGGCGGCCCCGTTTCCCACTGCCAACACGGTCGCCAGCGCGAACGCACCGACGGCGGTGGCGGCGGTAAGCCCGGCGGCCGCAGCTGAGGCGGGTTCCCCGCTCACCATGGCGCACAGCATGGTGAGCAGCGCGGCCGGGAGCACGATAGCCAACCAGCGCCCAGTCGCGATGGCAAGCGGTGTCGTCGGATGCGTGAGCGCGGTGGCCAGCGCGGCCCGGTCGCGCGCGTTGCCCGCCACCCAGGACGCGCCGATGACGGCGCCGAGTGCGCCCGCCTGCAGCACTGCAGTGAGCGGCTCGAGTCCCCGTGAGCGCAGCCAGAGGAGCGTCACGCCGAGCAACAGCAGCGCGGTGCCGAATCGCGTGCGCACCAGGCGCGGCGATACGAGAGTGGTTTCGGCGAAGACGCGGCGCAGGAATCGCACGCCGCGAGGATAACTCAGGCAGGGGCGGTGACCGGTACCGATCCACCGCGGCACGCATCAAATCGTCGCGCGTGCTCCGATGATCGCGTCGACCAGCGTATCGGCCTCGAACCGGACCGGGTCCGTGGCCGGCAACCCCGTCTCCTCCGCGGCGCGCGCGACCGCCTCCCGCGCAGCGGCTTCATCCATGTCGTAGGTGTTGAGACAGATCCCGATCACCCTGGTCGGATGCACGGGATGGGCGGCGCGTTCGTAGATGTCGATCATCTCGACGTACGACGGGATCTTCACCCATGGCTCGCGGCCGTGATAATCGCCAATCCACTCACGCGTCACCTGATGGCACAGGATCAGCGCGTCCGGGCAGGAGCCGTGGAGCAACCCGAGCGTGACGCCGGAGTAGCCGGGATGAATCAAACTGCCCTGCCCTTCGACGAGCACGATGTCGTTGTCCTTCGCTCCTTCCACCACGAGCTGCTCGGCGGCGCCGGCGATGAAGTCGGCCACGACGGCGTCCACGGCGATGCCCCACCCTTCGATGAAGATGCCGGTCTGCCCGGTCGCGACGAAGCTCGTCTTGTGCCCGCGTTTCACGAGCGCGTCGCGCAGCTGCAGCTGGGCGGTCATCTTGCCCACGTTGCAGTCGGTCCCGACGGCGAGCACGACGAGCGCGTCGACCTCGGCCGCGCGACCGTCGGCGATCGGTAGGTTGGGTGGCGGTTTGCGCGCATCGAGAATACGCACGCCCCGCGCGCGGGCGAGCGGCCCCAGGTCCGGGTCGTCGCCGATGAACGTGTGCAGCCCGCTCCAGATCTCGAGCTTGCGCTCGATCGCGGTGCGCAACCACGCCTTCCATTCGTCCGGTAAGCGGCCGCCCGCCGGCGCGATGCCGATGAGGACCGCGGTGGCGCCTTTGCCCTGCGCGATGCCCCGCTCAAAATCCCCGACGACGGGAATGGTGCCGCCGAACCCCAGGATCTCCTGCGCCGTCTTCCCCGCCTGTGTGCGATCCAGCACGGCGACGATGCGTTCGGGGAAATAGCGAATGCACGAGTTGGCGGTCTTGGACGTGAGCGGTCCAAAATCGCCGTCGGCGATGATGAGGAAACGATGTTTCGGGGTGGTCATTTGGCCGTTGTTAGGGCGCGGCGCCGCTCGACCCCGGTCCACGGCTCCGTTGGCTTCAGCACCGCGGATTTGATCCGGCCGGGCTCACCATAGATCTCGCCGTGCAGGATGTGTCTGATCAACACCATCGTGACGCACAGCACCGGTACCGCGACGATCAAGCCGATGGGGCCGAGCAATGTTCCCATCACGAGGACGCTGGCGATCGTCAACACCGGCGGCAACTCGACTTTGTGCTGCATGATGCGCGGCACCACGAGGTTCGCCTCGAAGACATGGACGAGAACGCCCAGCAGAATCACGAGCAGCACCTTCACCCAGTCGCCCGAAGCGACCACAAACAGCGCCGGCAGCAGGGTCGATACCAGCGTCCCGAAGAACGGCACGATCGCAACCAGCCCCGTGAAGATGCCGAACGCCAGCCAATATGGTACGCCGAGAATCCACAGACCGACCGCGGTCAACGCGGCGAGGACCGCCATCGCGATGAGTTGTCCCACGACCCAGGCCCGCAGCGTGGCGGCCGCGTCGTCGAACACCCGCATCGCGATCGCGCGATGGCGCGGCGCGAACAACGAGATCAGGCCGTCACGATACTGCGCCGGCTGGCGCGCAAGATAGAGCGCCATCACCACGACACTCGCGCCCTCGATGAACAGCATGCCGCCCCCGCGCACATAGCCGAGAATCGAGCCGCTCAGAAATCCGACGGCATCGGAGACGAGTCCCGACACGACCCCGGACGAGGGATTCGCGAGATCGGTTTGATCGAGGACTGGATACTGGCTGGCCCAGCGCGCGAGCACGTTCTGAATGTTGGTGAGCGTCTGCGGCAGCCCGCCAACGAGCGCGCGCGTCTGCTCGATCACCGGGGGAAGCAGCAGCACGCCGATTCCGGTGACGCCCGCGAGCGTCGCGATGACGGTCACCGTGAGGCCGAGCCACCGCTTGGTGCCGAACCGCCGCTCCATCAGGTCCGTGACGGCGGAGAGATACACCGCGAGCAGGATGGCGAGGAAGAGCAGCAGCAGGACGTCGACGACCCGAAGAATGAACCAGACGACGAGGACCGCAACGAAGAGCGCCACAACCGTGGCGCTCGACACTCTAGTGGAGGAGGGAATCTCGGGCTTGCTCAGCTTTTCTGCTCCGGTTCCTCGTCATCGAGCAGCTCGGCATCCTTCGCGCCTTTCCCGAGCGCCCGCGCTTCTGGCTGCGTGCCGCCCGGCAGCAGGCCCATCTTCTGCTTCAGCGCGAGCAGCTGTTGATCGGCGTCTGCCTTCACTTCGAGGCCCTGGAACTGCTTGACGAGCGAGTCGCCCGACAGATCCTCGTTGACTTCAGCCGCGGCGATGAGCTTGCGCTCTTCGTGCTCGATCTGCTCGGCCATGCGCTCGAACGTCTCGAACGCGCTCTTGTCGGAGATCGAGCCCATCGTCTCTTGAATGCGCTTGTGGGCCTCGGCGCGTTTCTGCCGCGCGATCAGGATGTTCTTCTTCCGCTTGGCTTCTTCGATCTTGTCGTTGAGCTGCCGCAGCGAGCCTTTGAGCTTCTCCGTCTCCTCGCGGTGCTTCACCCACGTCTCGTGCAGCTGGACCGCGTTCTGCACGTGCTCGTTGTAGCGCAGCAGCGCCTGCTTGGCGAGATCGTCGCGGCCTTCCTGCACCGCGAGCACGGCGCGCTTCTCCCAGTCCTCGGAGAGCTTCTTCTCCTGCTCGGCTTGCGCCGAGAGGCGCTTTTCGTCGGCGATCGCGGACGCCACCTGCTGCTTGGCCTTCGCCAGCTGGCTCCGCATGTCGACAATGAGCTGTTCGAGAACCTTTTGCGGATTCTCCGCACGCGAGATCAGGTCGTTGATGTTCGACCGGATCAGCGTGGACAGACGATCAATGATCCCCATCTAGGCTCCTGGCAATGAGCGCTCACGCTTCTGCGCGAGCAGCCGCTCTGCAAAATCTAGCCGCTCGGCCATCTCGGCGATCTGTCCCTGCATCTCCGTCACTCTGTGCTCCAGCTCGGCCACGTGCTCGGTGTCGACCCCGGCCCCTTCGAGCGGCGTGTCGCTCCACTCGCCGTCAAAACCCTTCCACTTCCTCCGCCGGTGGATGCCGGCGCGAATCCGCTCGGCGATCGCCGATGCCAGATCCGACTTGAAGAACGCGTACAACACGACGCCCGCCACAACCATCACACCGATCACCCCGATCAGCGGAATGAGTTGATTCGGGTCGAACGGAATCATCGGCGGCGGCGTCGGCCCTTGCAAAACCACGTGCTCTCCTACGCCAAGCATGGCTCGGCCGTTTCAGCGGGCAACGTCCCGCTCCTGACTCGTCGACTTGGCGAGCAACCGCTCGGTAAAATCTACACGCTCCGCCAGTTCCGCCACTTCCCGGCGCAATTGCTCCACGCTTTCGGCCAGCTCGGGGTGATCTTCACTCCCGCCGGCTGGTCGCGGACCGTGCACCAGACGCTCGGCCAACGCCTTGCCGAGCGGCGAGAGCGCGATCATCCAGGCGAAGAAGCCTCCCACCGCGACGATCGGAATGAAGACGGCGAACACGCCAGGATTCATGGAGGTAGCCTTCCTCCCTCATTTTGCTTCGCTAATAGACGCTCCGCGAAATCCATCCGTTCCGCCAGCTCCGTCAGCTCCTCCCGCACCTGCTGCAGCTCCTGCAGGATCTCGTCGCGCTCGGCCGGCTCGATCCCCGGCCGCCGATGCTCGCCGGCGATGCGCTTCGCGATCGCGGCGGCCACCGGCCGGATCACCCAGAAACCGCCACCAAAGATGAGAAAGACCGCCGCGGCTTCCGACGGGCTCACCGCCGTTCCGTTTTTTTCGCGAGCAGGCGCTCGGTGAAGTCGATCCGCTCGTTCAGATCGCCGAGTTCGCGGCGGGTTTGCTGCAGCTCGGCGAGCACGTCTTCCCGCAACGCGTGCAGCTCCTCCCGCACCCCGGAATCCGCGCGCGGGCGAATCCGCTCCGCCAGCGCGCGGATGAGCGGGAACAAGATCACGACGGCGCCCGCGACCACCGCGATCAGCGCGAATACCGAGCCGCGATCCACGGCTATCGCACCGGCGGAAGCCGCTCGGCTTCCCGCTGTTTGGCGATGAACCGTTCCAAAAAATCAACCCGCTCGCTCAGCTCCGCGATCTCGCGATCCCTGTGCTGCCCCTCTTGCACCACATCCTCGCGAACGCCCTGCAGCTCGTCGCGGACAGCGGAGTCCGCGCGCCCACGGATTCGCTCGGCAAGGGCCCGGACCAGCGGGTAGAGGAGGATGCACCCCCCGACGATCGACAAGGCCGTGAGAAAGGCGACCCCTTCGGATGGCATCAGCGCGCTCCCGGCGGAGCCAGCCGCTCGGCTTCCCGCTGTTTCGCCACCAGCCGCTCCAGGAAGTCCACGCGCTCACCCAGCTCGCCGACCTGCTGCTCGACGTGGCGCAGCTCGTCGACTTCACGGCGCAGCTCCCGCACTTCCTCCGCGGTGTCCTCATCGGCGCCCGACGCGGACTTCTTGCCGAGAATCCGCGTCGCGATCGCCTTGCCGATCGGGGTGATCGAAAACAGAATGGCGCCGCCACCCCCAAAGATCAGGACTACAGCCGCGAAACCGATGATGTCGTCGGGATTCAGTGCTCGCTCCTTGCTGTTCAACCTACCGTCTAGTCCCCCGCCTGCAACACCTTGCGCAGGAACTGCCCCGTGTGCGACGAGCCGGACCGCGCCACCTGCTCCGGCGGACCTTCCGCCACCACGCGTCCACCCAGCTCGCCCCCCTCGGGGCCGAGGTCGATCACCCAGTCGGCCGTCTTTACGACGTCCAGATTGTGCTCGATGACGACGACGGTGTTGCCCTTGTCCACCAACCGGTGGAGCACCTCGAGCAGCAGGCGCACGTCCTCGAAATGCAGACCGGTCGTCGGCTCATCGAGGATATACAGCGTGCGACCCGTATCGCGTTTGGCGAGCTCGGTCGCGAGTTTGACGCGCTGCGCTTCGCCGCCCGACAGGGTGGTCGCCGACTGGCCGAGGTGGATGTATCCCAGACCTACGTCGTTGAGCAACTCCAGTTT
>DAIQBJ010000203.1:0-5742 GCA_036781225.1 Gemmatimonadales bacterium
CCGGAGACGATCGCAACCAGAGCGGCTGGCGCGCTCGTCAAGTCAGGGGCTCAGAGTCGGTGACGTCGCGCCAAGGGTCGCTGGCGGGCAGTGGCGTAGGCGATCTGCACGCCCCAGGACTCGGCGGACAGATCGTTCGGTAAATCCGCCCGCGAATACGCTGGCCTGACGCTCGTAGTGATCGGACTCGTGCCCCGCTGTCCGGTTGCAAGCGAGAAGGCCTCGCCGATCCAGGTGGGACGCGGCGAGAACCCAGACGACGTGGGCCCAGCCCAGTGAGTCGATTGCCTCCACCACGCGGTCGCAGTAGTCTATCGCTCTACAGCGAGAGGAGCCATCGCGGTGCGCGACGAATCCTCACAAATCGTGCACCTGTCAACGCGTGACGTTGCACCGGCGGACCGTCTGAGCTACGCAAGTTGGATCCTGGGTTCGGCCCTCGCACCCTCTGCGTTGTCCACCGGAACCCCGTCCGAATACGAATTGGACGTGACCGCGCTGGAGCTGCCGTCGATCGCCATCGTCGCACAGAGCGGGTCGCCGCAACGAGCCATTCGTGCTCGCCCGGAAATCCGTCGCACCTCTCAGCGCTACTTCTTTCTGGTTCTGGTACTCAGCGGTTCATGGCACGTTACGAATGTGACGCGCAACCGCTTGGGCCCTGGCGAACTCACGTTCTACGATTCGCGCGACCCGCTCGACTGCGACCTGCAGCTCCCGTGGAGCGGCATCAATTTGCAACTATCGGAACCGTTCGTGCGCAAATGGGTGCCCAATCCTATCGTGCTGGGTGGTCGGCGCATTGGCGATTCCCAGTGGGGACGCGTCCTGGCGAGTTACGTCGCCCAGTTGTCGCCTGAGTTCGTCGTGGAAGCTCCACTGCCGCAGGGGGTGCTGATCGATCAACTCGGCGCGCTATTGGCCTTGACCGCGAGTGAACTGAGCGGACGTCGCGCCGTATCAACGCCGGCCGAGCGCTCCGTGCGCGACCACGTTTACGATCACATCCGGCAGCGCTGCGCTGATACATCCTTGCGGGCGGCCGACGTCGCAAGTTCGCTCAACATATCCAAGCGAAGCCTGCATCGAGCGCTGGCGGAGTGTGGCGAAACGTTCGGGGCGATGCTGATCCAAGCTCGCGTCGATCTCGCCGTGCGTATGCTTCAATCGCCGCTGTTCGATCGCGTGACCACCGCGGAGATCGGTCGACGCGCTGGATTCTCGGACGCCTCCCACTTCGTGAAGGTCCTACGCAGCCGCACCGGCCAGACGCCGCTGCAGATACGCCGAGCCAGCCACGGCACACTGTTCGCACACTCGTTAACGTCCGCTGACTAGACCATTCGAACCGAGCCTCGATCCGTGTGGTCGGCGAGCCGTCGTGTGATCGGCCGCACCACATCGGTGACCTTCCGTCGGTCGAGGCTGACCTGAGGACGCTCGGGACCCGCTGGCACCCAGAGACAAGAACCGCCGAGTGCTTGGCACTCAGCAACCATCCGCACGCAACGCCGCCTGCTATCTTCGTGCGGTGAACGAATCCCGAACGGATGGGTCACCGCCGACCGTTACACAAGGGAGCAGCATGATCTCCTTCGATGTGCTTGCAGTGAGCCCGAATGTCGAGTCCGTGCTCGGCGCTAGCGAGCACATCCGGCGGATGAGCGCGACGTGACGTGGCGTGGAGGTCACGCTGATGCTCGCGGGGCCACGCCGCGCGACCGCCAGGCTCCGACAGTGGTGATCGTCCACGGCGCGTGGGTTGACGGGACGAGCTGGCGCGAAGTAATTGCGCTGTTACATGTCAACGGCTTGAGCGTCATCGCCGTGCAGAATCCCCTGAGCGCACTCGCTGACGATGTCGATGCTGCGACACGCGTCATCAAGCGTCAGTCAGGTCCGGTCGTGCTCGTCGGCCATGGTTATGGAGGGACTGTCATCACGCAGGCCGGAGATCACTCGAATGTTGCTGCGCTCGTCTACATAGCCGCGTGCGCGCCCGACATCGGCGAGTCGACGACCGATGTGGAGAAATACGGTCCTTCGTCGCCGGTGATCAGTAGATTCCAAGTAGACGCCGGTGGGTTTCTCTACCTGCCGCTGGCGGCTGTGCGGGAGTTCCTCGCGCACGACTTGTCAGCAGCTGAGGTCAAGGTCCTCGCCGCCGCGCAGCCACCCATTCGGGCCAGCGCACTTCTCGATCGAGTGACAACAGCCGCGTGGCGTACCAAGCCCTCGTGGTACGCGGTCACCGATGAGGACCGCATGATCTCTCCCGCCTTGCAGCGCGAGATTGCCGCCCGGATCGGTGCGCGCGTCCTCTCCCTACGCGCCGGTCATGTACCGTTTCTCTCGAAGCCGAAAGAGACGGTGGAGGTGATCCTCGGTGCTGTCGCGCAGAGCCAAGAAAACCGGTGACGACATGGCACTCAGCACCCATCCGCAGACAGCGCGGCTTGCTATTTTCTTCCCCAAGGAGACCCGCGGCGGGCGGCGTTAGAGAGGCCAGTAGGAGCTCGCGAGAACGCGCGCGCGTGATTGAAGACGTGATTGAAGGCGGCATCACGCCGTCTGGAGCAAGCCAAGAGCAGGAGGAATCAGACTTCGAACGCAACGAAGACGCGACGGGCAGTGTTCAGTGTCCTGCTGATCATCGCACTGGTGCTCGGCTATCAGGAGGTGTCTATGTCACAGGCAAAAGGCGGTATCAAGAATGTGGTGCTCGTGCACGGCGGGTTCGTCGACGGCTCTGGGTGGCAGGGCGTGTACGACACGCTGACGAAAGACGGCTACACCGTCTCCATCGTCCAGAATCCGACGATCTCGTTGGCCGATGATGTGGCGGTGACGAAGCGGACACTGGCCGCCCAGGACGGTCCGGCGATTCTCGTCGGCCATTCGTATGGCGGCGTCGTCATCACGGAGGCCGGCAACGATCCGAAGGTCGCCGGACTGGTGTACATCGCGGCTTTTGCTCCGGACAAAGGCGAGTCGGTGTCGGCCCTGATCAAGAACCCGGCGCCGGGTGCGCCCGTACCTCCGATCCTGCCGCCCCAAGACGGCTTCCTGCTTCTCGATCGGACGAAGTTCCGAGCGTCGTTCGCTGCGGATGTGAGCGCCGACGCGGCTGCATTCATGGCAGACTCGCAGGTCCCGTGGGGTCTTGACGCGCTCAACGGCGCCGTCACCGAGCCGGCCTGGAAGACGAAGCCAAGCTGGTACCTCGTCTCGACCGACGACAAGATGATTCCGCCCGACGCGCAGCGTGCCATGTCCAAGCGTGCTGGTTCGACCGTCGTCGAAGCCAAAGGGAGTCACGCCATCTACGTATCGCAACCGCGGGCCGTTGCGGACCTCATCGCGAAGGCGGCGAACGGCGTGGCGCTCGCGACGGGGTAGTCGAGGCGATGACTCGAGCGATTAAGGCGGGCCACATCAGGTCGCGTTCCGCGGCCCGGTGTGGCGCCCCATGTTGTTCAGCCGACGATCTCGAGTCGGACTCTTCAGCTTGTGCAGGAGGACATCGTTATGACGAGAGGCAGTTCGACGCAGCCCAGCTCAAGGCGGCGGGTCGGCGCGCATTCCAAATGGCGAATCGTCACGGCGCCAGCGTGACTCGGGTTGGAGCTGGCATCTCGAGGATCTTGTTCGTCCAAGTGGCGATCGAGTTGTGTCGCGAGGGGAAAGAACCTCAAAGGACGGGTGCTCGGTTCCTGTTCGGGACCATCGGCAAACGCGTGTTGACCAGGGCGTTTGAAAACACTGTCAAGGCCATCGAAGCGCGAAACGGTGCAGGGAGAAAGTGAGCCACGTCATGAGCCAGCGAGTCCTCACTGTGAGGGAAACAGTCGGCGTGAGAACGAGTCTTCGCGTGAACGACACGACCCACGAACTCTCGGTGGACTCGCGCCTGACACTGCTGGACGCTCTCCGCGATATGCTCGGTCTGACAGGCACGAAGAAGGGGTGCGATCAGGGCGCATGCGGCGCGTGTACCGTCATCATCGACGGCCAGCGTGTCTTGTCATGTCTAACGCTGGCGGCGGCGTGCGAAGGCCAGCATGTCGTGACGATTGAAGGCCTCGCCAGAGGCGACGAGCTGCACCCGATGCAGGCCGCCTTCCTGCATTGCGACGGCTTTCAATGCGGCTACTGCACACCTGGGCAGATCCTCTCTGCCGTCTGCGCGGTTCAGGAGGTGCACGCTGGCGTGCCCAGCCATATCACACCAGACGTTCGACAGACGGTGAACAGCGCGACACTGACCGACGAGGAAATCCGCGAGCGGATGAGCGGGAATTTATGCCGCTGCGCCGCTTATCCGAACATCGTGGCCGCCGTGAGACAGGTGCTTTCATTCGCCGAAGCGCAGAGCGCGAAGGCGGATGCGAAGGATGCGCGGTCATGAACGCCTTCACCTTTGAACGATTGTCTCGCCCGACGGATGCGGCCAGCGCCGTGGCCGCGCGCCCGGGCGCGATGTTTCTGGCTGGTGGCACGACGCTCGTCGATCTGATGAAGGTCGACGTGCTGACACCAGACACCGTTGTGGATGTTCGGCCTCTCGGCGTCTCGAGCATCGACGTGTCGGATCATGCGATAGCCGTCGGCGCAGCCGTCACCAACAGTCAGCTGGCGTGGCACCCGGCCGTACGTGACCGCTTCCCCGTGCTGTCGCAGGCGATACTCTCTGGCGCCACCACACAGATCCGCAACATGGCGACCGTCGCCGGCAACATCCTGCAGCGGACGCGCTGCTCCTATTTCCGAGACGTGCACGCGTCGTGCAACCGCCGACAACCGGGATCCGGCTGCGATGCGCTGGATGGCTTCAACCGCGGCCACGCGGTGCTGGGCGTCAGCGACTACTGCATCGCCACGCATCCATCCGACATGTGCGTGGCAATGGCTGTTCTCGATGCCGAGGTTCACACGGTACGGGCCGATGGCACCACGCGTTCGATCCCGTTCGGTGAGTTCCACAAGGCTCCTGGCGACACGCCGCAGGTCGAGGTGGCGCTGGCGCACGGCGAACTGATCACCCACGTCGTCATTCCACACCTGGCGGCGGCCCGGCGCTCGCACTATCTCAAGGTGAGAGACCGGGCGAGCTACGAGTTCGCGCTCGCATCGGCGGCCGTGGTCCTCGACCTCGACGGCGACACGATTCGAGGTGCGAGGCTGGGGTTAGGCGGCGTCGCCACGAAGCCATGGCGCGCGGTCGAAGCGGAGCAAATCCTGACGGGCCGCAAGGCGACTGACGACGCGTTCCGCCACGCAGCCGAGATCGCGCTAGCGGGAGCAATCGCACGGGAACACAACCACTTCAAGATCGAGCTGGCGAAGCGCACCATCGTGCGCGCGTTTGCCACCGCGAGAGATGCGAACCTATGAGCACCGCAGCCCTCGTTGATGTCGTCGGCACTCCCCTGGATCGCGTTGACGGCCGGCTCAAGGTGAGGGGTGCCGCCACCTATCCGATCGATGTGCATCCTCCCGGCGTCGCCTACGCCGTTCTGGTGGGGAGCACCGTGACGAGCGGGCGAATCCTCCACATCGCGGTCGATGCCGCCGAGCGCGCACCTGGCGTGCTGGCCGTCATCACGCACGTCAATACGCCCCGACTGGCGCATTCGCCAGCCACTGGGAGAATGGGAGACCCGATCGGTCCGCAGCCCTTGCCGCCGTTCCAAAGCGACGCCGTGCTGCATTACGGCCAGCACGTCGCGATGGTCGTCGCCG
>DAIQBJ010000204.1:0-5607 GCA_036781225.1 Gemmatimonadales bacterium
TGCTCGTCTGGCCGGCGTTTCCGTACGCGGCGAGCCGAAGCGGGGCGGCGCCGGGATTCACGGCGGTCGGCCCCGTGAATGACGCACGCTGAACGCCGTCGACCCACAGCGTCACCGTCGACTGGTTGAAGACAGCCGCCAGGTGATGCCAGGCATCGTCGATCGGCACATTCGAACGTCCCAACCACGCACCCTGGAAGGCGCCGCCGTCGCCGAAATAGGCGCTGGGTCTGCGCGCATCGTCGAGAAACAAGCCAAAGCCGCAGTCCGTGGGATGGGTGTGTTGACTGATCAGCCCTTGCCACCCTGCAACCGTTGCCGGCGAGCGCACCCAGCACTCCAGGGAGAGTTGGGAAAAAGCACTGACGGGGAGTGCTTGTGACACGTGCACGTACGAACCTGGATAGATCGGTTGCTGGGCAGCAGCATCCACGGGGAAGGCGTCAATAACGGTATCCTGCAACGTCGTCGTGGTGTCCCAGCCCAAGCGGACGATGGACAGTCGGGAGGCTGCGTCGCTACTGATGCGAAAATGGAGCGACTCCCCTGCGCGCACGGTCTTCTCCGCATACGCGTACGTCCCGGGGAGCCACATCGGCGCCAGCGGTTGGGGCGCCGTCATCGGAGCCACACACACTGGTGCACGCAGGTCAGAGTGCGCTGGACCGGCCAGCAAACGCGATCGTGATGTGTTGTCCGGCGTAGCTCTGGTATCGCCGCGATCCGTAGGCCGAAGTCGTGCGCAAAGTGCTTCATGGTCGCCCCCCAGGACGTCAGTGCTGGCATGTTGAGGCTTCTTCGACAGTTGCGCCGCGTGTGGAGTCGTGCGATGCGGCCGAGAATTTGGGAGAACAGGCCCCGGGTCAGATACCTCTCGACGAGCTGCAAAGTGAAGTATCGGGCATGCCGGATCAGGCGCCCGCGAGTCTCGAAGAGCCACTGTTGCAGGCTCGTCATGACCAACTCTGGATCGTCGTCGGCGGGGCTAGCCGTCGCAGTTCGTGGCTGAAAACGACATCGGGCACCTCCCGGCCGTTACTGGGAGCACCCTCGGCAGACGCAACAAGGGTGCCAGACCAACGCCCTCGGCAAACATGGGATTTACTCGAGCATGTTTCGGGATGACCGCATACTTTCGCGCGGGCAGATTTTGCCAGTCTCAGGCGAAAGGCCGACGTACTGATCCGAGCCACACGTTCTTGCCGGCACCGACTTCCGAATCCGTCGCGAGGCGAAGAATCATCTCCGTGCAACTTCGAGGAACTCATTCGTTTGGGCACGCTCGCGCCGAAATGCCTCAACCGCCGGCATGCGCCGGGCAAGATACCCGAACCTGGGATGGTGCAGTTCTTCTAAACTGATGCTGCTCTCTTGGATCACCGCGACCGTCCCGGTGAGCCCGCGGATTGCCTGCTCCGAGGTCGACGGCTGTGCGGCAAGGGCGTCTGACAAGAATGAAGCTGCCGTGGTCGACGATGACTGGGTCTACGGGCCGAAGTTGACGCACTACCAGACGCCTCCATGGCCTGCGCGGGTTCTTGCGAGCTACTTGGCGAGAGCTTCGAGCAGAGTTTGAATGCCACCGTTACCGAAGTGGTAATCGCCGCGCGCCCAGGCCACCGCTGAACCCGACTTGTCGAAAATGATCGTCGTCGGACTCCATTGGGTCATTGGCGTGACTGGACCGCCGTGCCAGAGAGGGAACGTCATTCCGTAATTTTTGGCGTGGCTCCTCGTGATCGCAACGCCGTCGCCTCTCGTCCAACTGAGGACTCCGACGAAGACCATCTTGTCGCCAAGCACCCGTTGAAGGTTCTGAAGCGGGCCGAACTGGCCCCGGCAGCGGTTCACCACTGGGCATAGTTGTAGGCGAGGATCGGTCTGCCGACGAACTGGCGAAGCGATACTTTCTCGTGATTCGGGCCTCGGAGGGTCTCATCAAGGGAGACGGTTCCGCCGTTCCACGGCGTCATTTCTGCGGCGACGATTTGTTGGCGTAGCTCGGCCGCCAACGCCGTGCCGGCGCACGCCTGTTCCGTCGAGAGAGCTAGTGCCAGAAGACCGACGGCGGTGTAGATCAGAGCAGGTATCCTATCTCACTCACAGATTCTCCGCGACAACCCGGACCGCCACCCCGCGTACCGTCATACCGTTTGTTGTCTTCGGGCCGCCTGGCCATTTATGGTGATTGGAGCGACTCACACGCCCACCCCGGGGGCCATCGATGCGCTATGTGACCGCGCTATTGGCGTTGGCGCTTCTCGCCGGCTGTGCCATCGTCGACATTGGCCAAGCGACCCATCGCGAATGGAGTCACGACAGAGCCACGGAACAGGATTTAGCTCGCGATCGGCGAGCTTGCACACAGCAGGCCGCACGGTCGACGCCGGTCGGCGATCCCACGATTTCGTCCGCGGCGGCCGAATCCCGACGCTTCATAGCGAGTATGGAAGCGAAGGGTTGGCGATAACCGTGCGCGGGAACACAACGGCCGCGACGACGGAGCAGCTCTAGGGCGCGGCCGCCACCACCACAGTCGACGACACGCCCGTCGAGCTCAGGCATTCGGCCAGCTCGCGCGTGCCCGCGGGCCCGCTCATGGCGCGGTAGCGCACGAAGCCATTGGGATCGATGGACGTCAGCGCGAGGTTGGCGGTCTTCGGACAACGATCCCAGGCCGCGCGCGCAGATTGCTGCTGCGACGTCGGCTCGAACGTAGCGCAGCCCGAGAGCGCGAACGCGACGACCAGTGGCGCGGCGATCCGGCGCGAACCAAGCGTCATGCGTCCGAGTGTCCCAGCATGCGCGTGACTTCGCAAGCGCACCGCCTACGGCGAATCGACGCGACCGCGCCGACAATCGAACACGTAACCCCGGCCGGAGACCCGGCGACGCGTCAACGTCACCGGTTTACCCCGCCTGGCACGATCTCGGCGCCACAGCCAGATCGACAGCTCACGTTCGAGGCGAGCCACGAGGGGCGAGAGGAACACCGCACAACCCTACGGTCGATCACGGCGCACGGCGAAGAAAATTCGTCAGCCGATCTCGCGGCGACCTTCCAGGGCTTTCGTGAGCGTGACCTGGTCGGCGTACTCGAGATCGCCGCCGACGGGGAGCCCGCGCGCGATACGCGTGACGCGCACGCCCAGCGGGCGCAGCAGCTTGGCGAGATAGAGCGCGGTGGCCTCGCCCTCGACGTTGGGATTGGTGGCCAGGATCACTTCGCGCCCCGGTCCGTCTTCCAGCCGCAGGAGGAGCTCACGAACCTTTAGGTCGTCGGGCCCGATGCCGTCCAGCGGGGACAGCGCGCCGAGCAGCACGTGGTAGCGGCCCTTGTACTCGCCGGTGCGCTCCATGGCGAGCAGATCGTTCGGCTCCTCGACCACACACAGCACGCCGGCGTCGCGCGCGGGATCGGCGCAGATGCGGCACGGATCTTGATCGGTGACGTTGAAGCACGTCGAGCAGTAGACGATGCGCTCCTTCACGGCGGATAGCGCGTTCGAGAGCTCGCGGACTTCCTCCGCGGGGCGTTTGAGCAGAAAGAACGTGAGCCGCTGCGCCGTCTTCGGTCCGATGCCGGGCAGGCGCTGGAGCGCGTCGATGAGGCGCGCGACGGGCTCCGGGTAGTAGGCCACTACAGGCCGAGGCCTGGAATCTTCAGGCCCGCCGTGAGCTTGCCCATCTCCTGCTGGACGAGGTCACGCGACTTGCGCAGCGCCTCGTTGCAGGCGGCGAGCACGAGATCCTCGAGCATCTGGGCGTCGTCCCGATTGATGACCTCGGGGTCGATCTTGATCGATGTGAGCTCCTGCTTGCCGTTCGCCTCGACGGTGACCATGCCGCCGCCCGCCGTCGCCTCGACCTTCTTCTTTCCGATCTCTTCCTGCATGGCGAGCATCTGCTGCTGCAGCTTCTGCGCTTCCTTCATCATGTTGCCGAACCCCTTCACTGGCCTTCTCCTTCCGGCAGGCGCGGCCGGACCGCGACCACCTCGCCCTGGAAGATCTCCCGGGCGGCCTTCACGGCGGGGTGACCGCTCGGACTCGCATCGGTCTCGCCCTGCATCGTCACCTCGAGCCGCTCGGCGCCGCTCACGTGGCGCCGGACGAGCTGAGTCAGCAGCTCCTTGTTCGCCGCGTCGGTAAGCATCTCGCGGTGGAAGCCCGTGCCCATCAAGACCAGCGTCAGCGTGCCGTTGACCAATCCGCCGGGCACCACCTGGGCCAGCATACCGCCGAGCATCGGCTTCTTCCTGTTCACCTCGTCCACCACGCGCTGCCACGCGACGCCGAGCTCGGCGGGTGGTGCGGCAGGCTCCGACGCCGGCGGGCGCTGCGGCGATACGACGCGCTCGGTCGGAGCCGCCGACGCGCGCGGCGGCATCGATTCCGCTCGACCCGCAGACGGCCGCGTGGGCGCGGGACGCGGCTCATCGCCGAGCAGCGTGGCTTGCGCAGCCGGGGTGACGGGTGACGTCGCGCCGCCGGCCTGACGCAGACGTTGCGCAGCATCGTCCACGCGTTTGAGGATGTCTTCGATCGCCGGCGGCGCCGGTCGCCGCGTCGCGCGCACAGTCGCCATCTCGAGCTCCACGCGTGGATGCGGCGACTCGCGCATCGCCTCGTCGGCATCGAGAAACGCGCGCAGCACGTACAGCAGCTCGTCCAGCGAGGCGGGCTCGGCGATCCGACGCAGCTCGTTGCCCTCGGCGTGGCTCACATCGGCGAGCTTGGCCGTCGGCGCTGCCTTCAGCACGAGCGCTCGGCGCAGAAGCTCGACGACGTCGCGCGTGAAGGCGCCGAGATCCTCGCCATCGCGCGCGGCACGGTCGATCGCCTCGAGCGCCGGGGCGGTCTCGCGCGCAAGCAGCGCGGCCGCGAACGCCCGCACCTCGGCGGGCGCCGTCGTGCCGAGCAAGCTCGCGGTCGTCTCGGCCTCCAGGCGTCCGTTGCCATACGCGATCGCGGTATCGAGCAGCGACAGCGCGTCGCGCAGCGATCCCTCGGCGGCGCGGACCACAGTCGGCAGCGCCGCGGGATCGAACGGAATCTTTTCCTTCGTGAGGATGTCCTCGAGCGTGGCCGCGAGCGCATCCGGCGCGATGGGCCGAAAGTCGAAGCGCTGCACACGCGACAGCACGGTGGCCGGGATGTCGCGCGGATCCGTCGTCGCGAGCACGAAAACGACGTGGGCCGGCGGCTCTTCCAGCGTCTTGAGCAGCGCGTTGAAGGCGGGCTCGGTCAGCTGGTGGACCTCGTCGATGATGTAGACCTTGTAGCGCCCGCGCGACGGCGCGTACTTCACATTCTCGCGCAGCGTCCGGATCTCTTCGATCCCGCGGTTGGACGCGCCGTCGATCTCGATGACGTCAACCGAGGTCTGCGCGTCGCGGCACACCGCGCAGGCGCCGCACGCGGCGTCGCCCTTGCGCTCGGAACACAGCAACGCCTTCGCAAGCAGTCGCGCCGTGGTCGTCTTGCCGACGCCGCGCGGGCCCGCGAAGAGATACGCGTGCGCGACCCGCCCGGACGCCAGCGCGTTACGCAGCGTTCGGGTGATCGCGTCCTGACCGACGACCGCCTCGAACGTCTGCGGCCGCCA
>DAIQBJ010000205.1:0-5528 GCA_036781225.1 Gemmatimonadales bacterium
GGCGACCTGGGGGTGTCTTATCTGAATGCGGATAGGATCCTGTTTCATTTAGTAAAAGGCGAGGAGCCGAAAGGCTTTACTAAGGAAGAGGTGGAGATCGTCCGGAGGCGCCTCGACTCGACGCACTGGAAGCGCCGTCTTCCAACGGTGGCCGTCCTGTCCCAAACTGCAATCGGCGAGTTCTATCTGCGGCCGGTGGACTACTGATGGCAAAACCGTCCGGGCCGACCCGGCATCCGCGCGAGTCCGAAGCGATCCTGACCGAGCTCATGCTGCCGCAGCACGCGAACATCATGGGCAATGTGTTCGGCGGCTTCATCCTCGCGCTGGTGGACAAGGTCGCCGCGATTTCCGCCATCCGGCACGCGCATCGCGAGTGCGTCACGGTGTCTGTCGACAAGGTCGACTTCCGCGAGCCGATTCACGTCGGCGAGCTGGTCACCGCGCTGGCGCGTGTGAACTTCGCGGGCAAGACCTCGATGGAAGTCGGCGTCAAGGTGCTTGCCGAGAACGTGCTGACGGGGGACAAGCGCCACACCAATTCGTGCTACGTCACCTACGTCGCGCTCGACGAGAACGGCCGGCCGACCGAGGTCCCCGGCGTCGTTCCGGAGACTCCCGACGAGAAACGGCGCTATGAGCGCGCGAGCAAACGACGGGCGAAGCGGGTGATGGAACGCCGCTACGAGCAAGGCCGGGGTGAGTAAAGTCGTCCTGGTGTTGTCGGGCGGTGGAGCGAAGGCCATCGCCCACGCCGGCGCGTTTCACGCTCTCGAGCAGGCCGGTCTCGTTCCCAGCCATATCGTCGCGACCTCGATGGGCTCGGTCATGGGCGCGGCGCTCGCCGCTGGGCTGCCATTCGATGAGGTCCGGCGCCGCGCCATGGGTTTGCGGCGCAAGGACATCGCGCCCTTCGACCCAAGAGTGCTGATCATGGGGCTGTTCTCCCGCAGCCTCTTCCCCGCGAGCGCCCTGCGACGCGCCATCGCGCGCATCGTGCCGCAAACGCGATTCGAATACCTGCGAGTGCCGCTCACCGTGACCGCCACGGACTTGGACAGCGGTGAGTTGTTGTTGCTCGGCCGTCCCGAGCGGGGCGGCCCGGACATCGAGCTGGCTGACGCCTTGTACGCGTCGTGCGCGCTGCCGCTCTACTTCCCGCCGCTCGAAGCGGACGGCAGGCGTCTCGCCGACGGCGGGCTCCGCGCGGTCTTGCCACTCGAGGCCGCGCGAACACTCGAGCCCGCCGCGGACGTGTTCGTCGCGGTCGACGTCGGTCCCGGCTTTGACGAGCGCGTGTCGACCAAGGACGGGCCGCGCCCCTCACCCCTCCCCAACGTCGTGCGTGTGCACGGCGAAGCCCTGCGCATTATGATGGCGGACCAGACGGAGCGGGTGATCGCCAGCTGGCCCAAGGATGCCCCGCGACTGGTGTACGTGCGCGCCGTCGCGGAAGGCGAAGCGACGTTTGCCGTCGATCGAGTGCAGGAGTACGTCGAGATGGGTTATCAGGCAACTAAAAAGGCGTTAGGATAGACGACGTGCGCGCTTCTGAGGTCATGATTGCCGACCCCGTGGTCGCCGCTGCGGGTGCCACTTCCTCGGAGGTGGCCGCCTTGATGCGGGTCAAGAACATCTCGGTCGTGCCGGTCGTCGATAATCCCAAAGATCGCCGCTATCTGGGGACCATCTCCGATCGGGATATCGTCGCGCGGTGTGTTGGAGCGGGGCACGATCCGACCGACTGCTCGGCGGCGGATCATGCGCGCACCGACACTCCGGTCGTGAAGCCCGAGACCGAGATGAGCGGGTACAAGGTCGCGAAGCAGTTGGACCCCACCGATCACCACGTGAGGTCGACGATTGTCGTGCTCAACGGGGAAAAGAAAGTCGTGGGATTCATACCGCATCCGGAAGAAATCGACGGAATCCAGATTCAGGAGTAGTGCGGTCTCATCACGAATGGCGCACAAGTTTTTCACTCTCGCCGAGGCCAATCGCACTCTTCCGCTCGTGAAGCGTGTGGTTCAGGACATCCTGACCTTCTATCCGCAATGGAAGGACCTCGTCGCCCAGTACGAGTTGATCGTCGCGCGGGCTCGTCCCGACTGGGGCGAGTCGCAGGAGCAGATCGACCTCAAGGCCCAAATCGACGCCGTCGCCGGCAAGATCAACACCTACCTCGGCGAGCTGGAGCTCGTGGGCTGTGAATTCAAGGGATTCGACGAGGGCTTGGTGGACTTCCACGGACGCCTCGACGAGCGCGAAATCCTGTGGTGCTGGAAGTTCGGCGAAGATCGTATAACGCACTGGCATGAGCTCGATGCCGGATTCGCAGGCCGCCAGCCTTTGCCGGAGGTCATGAGCGGTACATGAAGGGTTTCTGGCTGCTCATCCACGTGATCGGCTTCGTCGCCTGGATTGGCGGTGGCCTGGCCGTGATGCTGAGCGGCATCACCGCGAAGTATTTCTCGCCCGAGCAGCGGCTCGCCGTCTATCGCATCATGGCCGTCGTGACGCGCAGTCTCATCGGGCCGGGCGCGGTCCTCGTCGTGCTGAGTGGTCTGATCCTGTCCGTGCCTTACTTCCACACCGCGACCGTGCCGACCTGGCTCATGGCGATGCAGGTATTCGGTATGCTCGGCGCCATCGTCGCGATCGGGATCGTGACGCCGACAGCCGCGCGGCTGGGCAGGCTCGACCTCGACCCGCGCGGTGAGCTGCCCGAAAGCTTCGCCGGATTAAGACGGAAGCAGGCAATCTTCGCGACCCTCGCCGGAATCCTCGCGCTCGCCGCGCTGCTCGCTGGCACAGTTTTTCGAGCTTAACCTCACCCTCCGGTAGTGACCATCAACCCCGTCTCCGGGTCGTTTCCGGGACGGCAACCTCCCTCTGACCACGGGGTGACGGGCACGAGTGCGCGGCCTGGTACTCTTCGACTTCGGCGGAACACTGGACGCGGATGGCGCCCGCTGGAGCATTCGTTTTCATGCCGCCTACCGCGCGGCGGGCGGCCGCCAATCATTCGTGGCGTTCGAGAAGGTGTTCCGTGAATCGGATCGCGCGCTCGGACGCTTTTCCGGCATCGAGAAACTGGGATTCCGCGCCATGATTGACGCGCAGGCGGCACTGCTCCTCGCTCGGCTCCCTGACGGCGCGGCGCTCTCTCAACAGAACATCGCCGAGCAGTTCCACTCCTCCACTTGCGTCGTCGTGCGCCGCAACGAGGCGCTGCTCGAGCGGCTGCAGCAGTCATACCACCTGGGAGTCGTTTCCAACTTTACCGGGAATCTCGAGCTGTGCCTGCAAGAGCTCGGACTGATGAAGTACTTCAGCGTCGTCGCCGACTCGGGGCGCGTCGGCGTGACCAAGCCCGATGCGCGCCTGTTCAAGCACGCGCTGACATGGCCGGGACTCGTCGCCACGCCGGCCTGGATGGTCGGCGACAACTTCGAATCCGACATCCGCCCGGCGGCCGCGCTGGGTTTGTCCACTGCGTGGCTCGCGCCCGACACCGACAAGTCACCGGACGCAGGGCTTCCCACGGTGCGTCTGAAGACGCTGTCCGATCTCGCCCCGGTGCTCGACTCATGATGCAGGGATTGATCCTCGCGGGTGGACGCGGCTCTCGCCTGGCGGCCGACGGCGTCGAGACCCCGAAGGCGCTGGTCGAGGTCGCCGGCCGGCCGCAGATCGTGCACCTGGCGGAGATGTTCGCTGCGCTGGGTTGCGAGACGGTCACCTGCATGGTACGCGACGGCATACCTACCGATTGGGCCGCGCGGGCCGGCCCGAACGTCACCGTAAGGACTTGCCACACGCCGTCTTCACTGCACACGCTGGTCGCCGGCCTCGCCGTGGTTCCTCCTGGACCGGTGTTCTGCGCCATGGTCGACACCGTCATGCCGGCGGCCGATTGGCAACGACTGTACCAAGCTGTGACGCAGCGTCTTGCGACGGGGTCACTAGCGGTGCTCGCGGTGACACCCTTTGTCGATGATGAACTGCCCCTCTATGTGGCCCGGGACGCGGCCGGGTTCGCGACTGAGATCGCGGACCGCGCTCCCCCCCCCGCCGCCTCCGCCCCCCCCGGCGCTCACGCCGGTGGGCCCGTGGTCACCGGCGGTGTCTACGGCTTTAGTCCGGTCGCGCGTCGTCTCGCCGGTGTGGCCGTCGCGTCGCTGCATCGGATGCGCGCCTTCCTCAAACTCCTCGTCGAGCTGAAGGTGTCCGTCGCGACCGTGGAAATCCCGCGCATCATCGACCTCGATCACAAGCGTGATCTGGTTGCCGCCGAGTTGTGGCTTGCAGCGGTAAAGGGGGGGGCGCCGCGGTGAAGCGGCTCGTCGCATTGTACCGCAATCCCACGTATTCGCCGGCGGCTCACCGCTGCAATGACACGGCGATTCTCGACGACACCGTCGCGATGCTCGAGCAGCGCGGCTGGTCGGTGACGCGTGCCGGCGAAGCCGCTGTAGCGGCAGGTCGCCTTCCCGCCGCGGAGTTGTACGTCAACATGTGTCAGGGTCCCGCGGCCTCGGAGCGGCTGCTGGATCTCGTGCCGGCCGAGGCGCTCGCGGTCAATCCGCCGCAGAGTGTGCTGAACTGTCACCGTCATCGTCTGGTGTCGCGGATGGCGGCGGCGGGAGTCCCGTTCCCACGCACGCTCATCGTGCCCACAGCAGACCCGCAGTCGCTCATCCCGCTCGTGCATCAGCTCAACGGCGACGGGCGGCCCGTCTGGGTCAAGCGTGGTGATGTGCACGCGGAGACCAGCGCCGATGTGGTGTCGGCGAAGGAAGCGAGCGTGACCGATGCCATCGCGGCATTCGCGCGGCGCGGCGTGTCCCGCGTGGCGCTGCAGGCGCACGTCGCCGGTCCGATCGTGAAGTTCTACGCTGTGGCCGACGGCCGTTTCTTTTCCTGGTATCCAGCCGATGGACCACGGGACGCGAGGCTCGACATCGCGGAAGATCGCTTCAAGACCGTGGTGTTTGCCGCGGCGCGAGCGGTCGGCCTGGAGGTGTTCGGCGGCGATGTCGCGTTCCCGCAGCCCGACGCGCCGGTGCTGATCGACCTCAACGACTGGCCCAGCTTCGCGCCGGTTCGTATCGCGGCGGCCACCGCGATTTCCGCCTACATCGACGAGCAAGCCGCAACCCGAAAGACTGCATGATCGACCTGGCAACCCAGTCGCAATCACAGCGTGTCTTCGACGCTGAGGCCCAGTACCTGGCGCCCGGAACGCAGAGCGTCGCGCTCTTCAGCAAACTGTGCATGGACCGCGGCGAGGGCGCCGTGCTGTGGGACGTGGACGGCAATCGCTACGTGGACCTGCTTGCCGGCGTCGGCGTCGCGAGTCTCGGCTACGCGCATCCGCGCTACGTCGCCGAGATGTCGCGCCAGCTCGAGCGTGTGCACGTAGGGAGCTTCACGTCCGAGCATCGCGCCGCACTGGTCAAGCTGATCGCCGAGCTCGCGCCGGGCGATCTCAACCGGACGCAGCTCTACTCGAGCGGCGCCGAGGC
>DAIQBJ010000206.1:0-5483 GCA_036781225.1 Gemmatimonadales bacterium
CACCTTGATACCGCCCGCCTTCAGCGCCGGCATCAGGTGAAACCGGAAGACGTGCCACCACTCGGTCAGACGCCGCCCGATCGGACCTTGTGCGTTGTATTTTCGCTTCACCTCGAGCCAGTATTCGGCCGGCGGGTCGACATAGACGCCCGGGAGCGCGGTCTCTGCGGCAGGGAGCGGCTCATCGACGCACGCGTCGGTAGCCTGATCGACCTCGACCCGCACGCGATCGTCGATGTCTGTGAGATCCTTGTCGGTTACGAGATCGGCGGAAAGCACCCGCTGAACGTAGCGGTCGATGGGATCGTTCTCGCTCGCCCAGCGATCGAGATCCTCTTTGGGCACATAGTGCTGATCGTCGTGCTCGGCGTGCCCCTTGCGCCGGTACGTCTTCACCTCGATGAAGTGGGCGCCTTTGCCGCGCCGCGCGCGCTCCGCCGCGAACCTCGTTGCCTCGTACACGGCGAACACGTCGTTCCCATCCACCGTCACGGCCGGGATCCCGTATCCCTGCGCTTTCTCCGCCAGATCCTTTACGGCGAATTGTTTTTCGGGCGGAGTCGAATACGCCCAGTGGTTGTACTCGCCGATGACGACGAGCGGGAGGCGTTGCACAGCCGCGAAGTTCAGGCCTTCATGAAACGTACCGGTGGACGTTCCGCCGTCTCCGATGTACACCAGCCCGACGCGTGGCTCGCGCCGCATCTTGAAGGTGAGCGCGATGCCGGCCATCACTGGGATCATGTCGCCGAGGTGCGAGATCTGACCGAGATAGCCCCTCTCCAAGTCGTTGAAGTGCACGTTCAGCTCGCGGCCGCGGGTGGGGCCGTCAGCCTTCGCCATGTACTGCCGCAGGATCTCGATGGGCTGAGCGCCCATAACGAGCAGCGATCCGAGGTTCCGGATCAGGGGGGAGAGGATGTCCTTGTTGCGGCCGCGCTCCAGCGCGAACGCCGATGCCACCGATTCCCCCTCCTGGCCGAGCGAGCGAAACAGCCCACCGATCACCTTGGTCTGGCGGTACAGGGCAACCAGGCGCTCCTCCAGCGTCCTGGTCAGGCGGAGGTAGTAGTAGATCTCGAGCAGCTGCTCGCGAGACAGCACCGTGCCCGCCGGAATCGCGGACGTGGGCCGGGTGGCGGGAACGGAGGCACCCGTGGAGGGAGGCACGGGCGTCACACGCGCGGCGCGGGAGTCCATATCGTAAGTTATAGTGGGCGTGAAAGCTACATCAGGAGCAGATGATGGCCAATGTGAAGCTACGCGTGACAGGCATGACCTGCGGCCACTGCCAGGCCAAGGTGGAGAAGGCCTTGAAGGCTGTACCTGGCGTCTACTCCGCCGTGATCGATTTGCCGGACGGCGAAGCGGAAGTGGATTTCGATGACGATTCTGTAACGACCGACCAGCTGGTCGCGGCGATCGCGCGCGCGGGCTACGGGGCGAAAATCGCGGGTTAGTAGGCGCCGCGCGGCACGTGCGTCGGCTCCACCAGCCGATGGACGTCGCCGAGAAACCCCTTCGCCAGTTTGTCGAGCTCGGACTCGCCCACCTGATCCGTCACGACTTCCACAAACGTGTAGTGCCCGCCTTCAGGACGCGCGGTGATCGTGATGCGTCCCAGGGTCCCCTGATAGGCGCGCCGGCGCGGGGATTCCTCGGCCGGCGCGAGCCGCCCGCCAAAGAAGGTCTTGGCCACGTCGAGCACCTGCTCGGGACTCGCACTGGTGCGATGAAAGTACCGCATCGTCAGGCTTCCTCCGCCGCGAGCGTGGTCCAGCGCGGCTTGAAGCGCCGCAGTGTCAGGCTGTTCAGCACGACCGAGAGACTCGACCAGGCCATGGCCGCGCTCGCCAGCACCGGCGACAGCAGCCATCCCGTGATCGGATAGAGCGCGCCCGCCGCGATTGGGATCAACAGCACGTTGTAGGCGAACGCCCAGGTCAGGTTCCAGCGAATGGTGCGCATCGTCCGGCGCGCCAGCTCGATCGCGGTGAACACGGCGCGCAGGTCGCCACGGATGAGCGTCACGTCGGAGGCCTCCATGGCGATGTCGGTGCCGGTTCCGATCGCGATCCCGACATCGGCCTGTGCCAGTGCCGGCGCGTCGTTGATGCCGTCGCCGACCATCACGATATGCTTGCCCTGGCGCTGCAACTTCTTCACGAGATCCGCCTTCTGCGACGGCAGCACCTCGGCGATCACGTCTTCGATCCCGACCTCGGTGGCCACCGCTTCCGCGCCTTTGCGGGAGTCGCCCGACACCATCACGATCGGCATGCCCAGCCGCGTCAGCTGAGCGATGGCGGCTTTCGACGTCGGTTTGATCGGATCGGAGATCGCGATCACCGCGTAGACGGTATTGTTGACCACGACGATCACCGGCGAGCGCGCCTGCGCGGCGAGGCGATCGGCATCGGCGCCGAGCGATCCCAGCTCGAGGCTCCGCTCGCGCGCGTGGCGCAGGGAGATGACTTCGATGATGCGGCGATCGACGGTGCCCCGCACCCCGCGACCTTCCATTGCGGCAAATTTCTCGACCGGCAGGAGCGAGACCTGTTTGTCCTGCGCCGCCTTGAGAATCGCTTGCGCCAGCGGATGCTCCGAGCGCTGCTCCACCGACGCGGCCCACTTGAGCACGTCCGACGGGCTGATGGGTGTGCCGTCGGGCTTCTTGGCCGTGACGACGTGCGTAACGGTAGGACTGCCTTCGGTGATCGTACCGGTCTTATCCAGCAGTATGGTCCTCGCGCTCGCCAACCGCTCCAGCGCCTCGCCGCTGCGGATCAGAATACCGTACTCTGCGGCCCTTCCCGTTCCGACCAGAATCGCGGTGGGCGTGGCGAGTCCAAGCGCGCAGGGGCAGGCGATGATGAGCACGGTGACGAATGCCACCGTCGCATATACGAGAGCGCGCACCTCCGGCGACGGCCCGAAGTCGAACCACGCGACGAACGACGCGATCGCCAACGCGATGACGATCGGCACGAAGACGCCCGCGACGCGGTCCGCCAGTTTCTGGATCGGCGCCTTCGTCGCCTGCGCGTCCTCGACGAGCTGCACGATCTGACCCAGCGCCGTCTCCTTGCCGACGCGCGTGGTACGGAACGTGATGCTCCCGGTCGTGTTGAGCGTGCCGCCGATGACTTCGTCGCCCGGCTTCTTGGCGACGGGAATCGGCTCGCCGGTCAGCATCGACTCGTTGACCGCGGAAGCACCCTCGGTCACCACGCCGTCCACGGGGATCTTCTCGCCCGGCTTCACGATCACGAGATCGCCGACGACCACCTCTTCGACCGCGACGTCGCTCTCGTGACCATCGCGCACCACATGCGCGGCCTTGGCGCGCAGCGCCGCCAGCCGGCGGATCGCCTCCGAAGTCCGTCCTTTGGCCCGGGCTTCGAGGAGCCGGCCCAGCAGCACCAGAGCAATGATCGCCGTGACCGCCTCGTAGTAGACATCAGCCGGAAGATCCGCGCGCAGGAAAAACCCGGGCGCCGCCGTGGCCACCAGTGAGTACAGGAACGCCGCCCCCGTGCCGACGCCGATCAGCGTGTTCATATCGGCGGTGCGGTGACGGAAGCCGCTCCAGGTGCCCTTGTAGAACTGCTGTCCGGACCAGATCACCACGGGGAGCGTGATGAGCGCCAGGCCCCGCTTCACCCAGTCGAGGTCGAGCGCCCACCCCTGGCCGCTCACCCAGTCCCTCAGCCAAATGGCGAGGGGCATCAACAGCCGGCCCAGCAAATCCACCTGTTTCATCGTCCCATTGTCGCCCATGGGACGATCGGCCATGAGCAACATCGATCCGAGCATCGCGACGACCGTCACGAGCGCGGCCAGGACGAACTTCCAGGTCAGCGTGCGGATTTCGCGGCGGCGCGCAATGCGCTCGCGCTCGATCGGGTCCTCGGCGGCAATAGGCTCGGCCACCGCGAACGCGGCCGCCGTGACGGCCTGTTCCAGATCGGCGGCGGTTACGACGCCGGGCACGTAATCGACGGTCGCCGTTTCCGTCGCCTGGTTCGCGACGGCGCGAATGACGCCCGGCACGCGCGCCAGCGACTGTTCCAGTGGCGCCACGCTCGGCGCGTAATGCAGATCGGTGATCCGGAACGTCACACTCGCCTTGCCACAGTTATAGCCGGCCTCGCGGACGCTCTTGATCAGCTGGGCGACGTCCGTCCGCGCGTCATCGTATTCGATGGCGGCCTTATTCGTCGCGAGGTTGACGCCGGCGGACGAGACGCCCACCGCGCCCGTGAGCGCTTCCTGCACCGTGGCGGCGCAGCTCGCGCAGGTCATCCCTTCGATCGGCAGGACGATGCGTGTTTTGCTCATGCGGCGACGCCGTGGAATTTGTGGGGAGATGATGCGGCCTGGCGGTCACCGGCCGGCTCCACGACGAGCAGACCCTTCAGCATGTTCATGCCGCAGCGGAACGGATACTCGCCCGGTTTCTCGGGGGTGAACTCGACGGTGGTCGTCTGAAACGGCGGCAGCTGCTGGTCGATGCCGAAGTCCTCGAACAGCACGCGCTCCGAGCAGTCGGCGGTCTCGTCCCGGTAGAACTGCAGCCGGACCGGCTGGCCCGCCTGCACCACGATCGTGTCGGGCGTGTAGCCGCCCTTCACCGTCACACGCACTTCCTGCACGCCTCCGGCGGTCGGTGTCGCCGCGACTGCGTTGCCACGCGCGTAGAGGAAGTACCAGAGCACCCAGACGATAGCGGCGGCGCCGAGCGCCGTGACGGCGATCTGGGCGGAGGTCACGGTGCCCTCCCCCCCGTTAGCGCACCCCGCCCCGCACCCGCGCGGGGGCCGCCTCCGATTTGACGGCGGATTCGATCCGCATCGCGTAGAAGGAGCGCCACACGAACGCCAGCGCGATGATCAGGAACGCCCCCGCGAGCACCAGGCTCAACGTGGCCCCGCGCTCGGCGGTGAGCGACACCGCCAGCTCGACGGCGAGCAGGCCGAACAGCGTCGTGAACTTGATGATCGGGTTCATGGCGACCGACGAGGTGTCCTTGAATGGGTCGCCCACGGTATCGCCGACCACGGTCGCGTCGTGCAGCGGCGTGCCTTTCTGCTTGAGCTCCGTCTCGACGATCTTCTTGGCGTTGTCCCATGCACCCCCCGCATCGGCCATGAAGATGGCCTGGTAGAGGCCGAACAGCGCGATCGAGATCAGGTAGCCGATGAAGAAGTACGGCTCGAAGAACGCGAACGCGAGCGTCGCGAAGAAGACCGTCAGGAAGATGTTGAACATCCCCTTTTGCGCGTATTGCGTGCAAATCTCCACCACCTTCTTGCTGTCCGACACCGAAGCCTTCGTCGTCCCCTCGAGGCGAATGTTCGCCTTGATGAACTCCACCGCGCGATACGCGCCGGTGGTGACCGCCTGGGTCGAGGCCCCCGTAAACCAATAGATCACGGCGCCGCCGGTGATCAGCCCCAGCAGGAACGGCGGATGCAGGATCG
>DAIQBJ010000207.1:0-5471 GCA_036781225.1 Gemmatimonadales bacterium
TCGAGGAGCAGGATCGCTCGCTGTGGAACCGTGAGCAGATAAAGGAAGGCGTGGCCCTGGTCGAGTACGCGTTTGGACTGCGACAGATCGGACCGTTTCAGCTTCAGGCGGCGATCGCCGCGGTGCACGCCGAAGCCGAGACGCCCGCGGAGACCGACTGGAGCGAAATCGTCGGGTTGTACGACGTCCTGGTGAGAGCCGATCCATCGCCGGTGATCGAGCTCAATCGCGCCGCTGCGATTGCGATGCGCGACGGACCGGAGCACGGGCTCGTGCTGATCGATGCGATTCTCGCCCGCGGTGAATTGACCACATATCATCTTGCGCAGGCGGCCCGCGCCGATCTCTTCCGGCGGATGGGACGCACGGCTGAGGCAAGAACCGCCTACCAACGCGCCTTGGAGCTTGCGACGGAGGAACCAGAACGCCGGCTGATCGAACGGCGCCTGGGGGAGTTGTAGGGAAGCCCCTCTTACGGAGGCGTTCTGCGGCGATCCTTGCCGGAGCGGCGGTATGCGAGGGTGCGCCGTTGGCCTTGCCGGCGCTCGGTGCGGACGGGCGCATGGTCGTGCCGGCGCGTGAGCATGATCCGGCGGCCCGACCCGCGCCGCCGGTCCCAGCTTTTACGCCGTTCGCGTTTCCCTGCTAGTCTGTCGTTTGACGTAGCGCTGTCCCCGAGGGCAGATATGCTGCAGGTTCAGGGCCACAGCAGCGCTCCGCCGCGATGACGCAGCATCTTGTGAAGACAAGAGTTGCAGCGGCTTAGGCCACACGGCATGGTCAGCTCGCGCGTCGCGCGGAGTCAACAGGTGCTGCATGAATGGTGCGGATGACAATCGCGAGACCAGGTAGCTCCCTAGCTGCCGCACACGCCGCTCGGCTGGCGGGCGAAACTCAACCAGGTACTCGGCGAAATCCTTCGACACGATTGAGGTCGTCAAGCATTCTCCCTCGGGCGCACGAACACCCAGAGCACCTCGGGATGCTTGGCTCGCACCTGCCGCTCGATTGCATTGACTTGCTTCGCCAACTCGATCGCCCGGAGATCGTCCGGGAATCTGACGCGCAGGGCGACGACGACCTGATCGGGCGACAGGTGAATCGCCCACATCACGTCCACGTCCTGGACGTCGCTCACCGCCTTGGCAATCCGTACGATCGACTGGCCGAGCGCGGGATCGGCCTGCTCGCCGATCAGCAGGCTCTTGGTCTCGCGCGACAAGCCCCAGGCGATCGTGGCCAGGATCAGTCCGATCAGAATCGATGCCACGCCGTCCAGGACGGCGACGTGGAAGTGGGTTACCCCGAAAGTCGCCGCGGCGGCGATGAGAATGCCCAGCAGGGCTGCGCTGTCTTCGAACAGCACCAGAAACGAGGGCGGATCCTTGCTCTTTTCGAATCCCTCGATGAAGCCAAGTTTGCCCTTCACCCTCCTGACTTCGCGCACCGCGATCAACCATGACCAGCCCTCGAATACGAACGCGAGCGCGAGGACGACGTAGCTCACCTGGGGATTCGTGATGGGCTCGGGATGTTGGACGTGGAGGATACCTTCGTAGATCGAGATACCGGCGCCGAGCGCGAAGATCATCAGGGCGACGACGAAACTCCAGAAATACAGCTCGCGGCCGTGACCGAGCGGATGCTCGGGGTGTGGCGGTCGTTGGGCTCGGCGCTGCCCGTAGAGCAGCAGGACCTGATCGCCGCTGTCGACCACGGAGTGGATGGCTTCGGAGAGCATCGCGGAGCTGCCGGTGATGGCCGCGGCGACCGCCTTGGTGACGGCGACGAGGAGGTTGCCGGCCAGGGCGGCGCGGAGGACACGCTTCGAGGCCACGCACGGAAACCTAGGGCCTCAATGAGGCTCTCAGAAGCTCGCTCACTAGGTGCCGCCACCCGAAGCCTTGAGACTAGGGATACCAGTTCTTGTCCCAGGCGTGCGGCTTGAGCTGTGAGAGCATGCCGGCCGGCAGCGCGCCCTTGGCGGATGCGGTCACGTTCTGCCGCACGTGCGCGGGCCGCCGCATGCCGGGGATGACCGTCGACACTTCGGGTGATGAGAGACAAAATCGCAGCGCGAGCTCGGGCAGGGTCTCGACCTGGTCGTTGAGCAGGCCGGCGAGAGCCTTACCCCGGCGCTCCGCCTCGGCTTTGCGGTCGCCCGCGAAGTAGTCGGCGCGCCAGTCCCCCGCAGGGAAGACGGTGCTGGCTTTGATCTGTCCGGTGAGCGCGCCTTCGTCGAACGGCACGCGCACGATGATGCCCAGCGGCTTCTGTTTGGCGAGGGCGAACAGCGCCTTCTCGGGCGAGCGATCGTAGATGTTGTAGATCACCTGCGCCGTCTCGAAGATCGGATCGGTCAACACTTTCAGCGCTGTCTCGGGCGCGTGGTCGTTGATCGAGATGCCCCAGTGGAGCACCTTCCCTTCCGTCTTGAGCCGCACGATCTGGTCGAGCGACTTCTGCCATTCCGGATCCGAGAGCCACACGTCGTTCCACACGTGCAGCTGCTGCAGGTGCAGCGCCTCCATACGGAGATTCTTCAATGACTGTTCGGTGGACGACGCGATGTGCTTGGCGGGAAACACGCTCGCGAGCTTGTAGCTCGCTTTGGCCGGCCACTCCTGGTTCAGCGGCGGAATCTTCGTAGAGACAACGACGCGGCCCGCGCGGATGTCATCCTTCAGGACTTCGCCGATCAACCGCTCGCTGTGGCCGTCGCCGTAGGCGAGTGCCGTGTCGAAGAAGCTGATGCCCTGATCGACCGCCTCGCGCAGCGCCTTGCGCCCGTCGCTGTCATCGACGCCACGCCACATTGCGCCGCCGATGCCCCAGGCGCCGAAGCCGATCTCGCTCACACGATAGCCGGTTTTGCCGAGTGGTCTCTGTTTCATCGTTCCGTTCCTATTTGAGAGCGATGCGTACGGTGGCGGGGGCAAGCCCCTCGCCTTCCGCCGTCAGCGTAGCCGTCCCCGGGCTCCTGCCTGCGCGCACAATGACCAGCGCCTTGCCGTTGAACAGCCGCACCTGTTTCGCCTGGAAGGAGGTGTGGCTGATCTCATCCCCGTTGTCTACCCCAACGATGCGTGCACCACCGCTCACGCGGAACCGGATGAGCGGCTCCGCCGTCGGCACCGCGAGCCCCCGCCGATCGCGAACCGTGACCGTGACGAACGAGAGGTCGTCCCCATTCGCGCGGATGCGCGAGCGGTCGGGAGCGAGCGCGATGCGCGTGGGCTTGCCGGTGGTCCTGACCACGGCGCTCGTCGTCACGAGCCCGGCGCTGCGCGCCACGGCCCGCAGCGTCCCAGGCTTGTAGGCGACGCGCCACATCAGGTGGCCGACCTTGTCCTCCTTGCGTCTCACACCTTGAAGCGCGCCGTTCAGGTAGAGCTCCACCTGCTCGGCGTTGGTGTAGACCCACACATCGACTGTATCGCCTCGCGCCCAGTTCCAATGTGGAAAGAGATGCAGCATCGGCCGCTCGGCGCGCGTCCACACGCTCTGGTACAGGTAGAAGGGGTCTTTCGGGAAGCCGGCCAGATCGACCACACCGAAATACGAGCTGCGCGCCGGCCACTCGTACGGCGTCGGCTCGCCCAGGTAGTCGATCCCCTGCCAGATGAACATCCCGGACAGGAACGGATAGCGTTCGAACAGGCGCAGCGATTCCTCGTGCAGCGATCCCCAGAACGCCTTGCGATTGTCGTACGACGAGAGCCGGTAGTTCTTGTTGGGCTGGGGTCCGTGATTCTTTACGTAGGGCGTCTCATAACTCGCGACGCTGTCTGAGGGCTGTTCGTAGACGCCGCGACTATTGAGCGCCGACATCGCTTCGGTAATGATGAATCTCTCACCGGGGTACTGCGTCGGGAAATCCTTCCAGACCTCGTGGTGATAATTGTGGCCGAGGATGTCGAGGGCGCCGGCATGAAAGACGGGATTCTGCGGGCTGCCGTTGTTGGCTGCCTGCGTAACCGGTCGTGTCGGATCGAGGCCGTGCACGATGCCGGCCAGCTCACGCGCGATCGGCGCGGCCGTCTTGTCGCTGTCGGTCCACTGCTCCATCACCTCGTTGCCGATGCTCCACAGAAAGACGCTCGGATGATTGCGGTCTCGCAGCACCATGTCCGACAGGTCGCGCACATGCCACGCGTCCCAGTCGAGATGGTAGTCGTACTTGGTCTTTTCCTTCTTCCACATGTCGAACGCTTCGTCCATGACGATGAAGCCCATCCGGTCGGTCAGATCGAGCAGCTCGGGCGCGGGCGGGTTGTGCGACGTGCGGATCGCGTTGGCGCCCATCGCCTGCATGATCTGGAGCTGTCGCTCGATCGCGCGGGTGTTCACCGCAGCGCCCAGCGCGCCCAGATCGTGGTGCAGGCAGACGCCGCGGATCTTCACCGCCTTGCCGTTGAGATAGAAACCTGAATCGGCTCTGAAGCTGAACGAGCGAACGCCGAACGGCGTGGCGTAATTGTCGCACGCCGTGGGGGGGGCGCCGCACATCACCCGCGACACGACGCGATACAGATACGGGCGCTCGAGGGACCACAACACCGGATGGGGGATCGTCACCGCTTGCGTCAGCTCGACGACCGAATCGCCCGCAACCGTGCCGTCGGCCGACACTCCCGTGACTTCCTTCCCCGCGGAGTCGTACACGATCGTGCGCAGCGCGATCGGTTGCGCCGCGTGTCGCTCGTTGCGCACCGTCGTCCGTATCGTGACCTGGCTCGATTCGGCGCTCACCCCCGGCGTCGTGACGTACGTACCCCACTGATCGACGTGCACGGGATTCGTCTTGACCAGACGCACATGACGGTAGATCCCGGACCCCGAGTACCAGCGGGAATTGGGTTGCTGGGAGTTGTCCACCCGCACCGCCATCACGTTGCGTTGCTTGCCATAGCGGAGGTGCGGAGTCAGCTCGTAGCGGAATGAGCTGTAGCCGTACGGTCGCTTCCCCAGGTACTGGCCGTTGATCCAGACCTCGCTGTTGCGATACACGCCATCGAACTCGATGAACACGACCTTACCGGTGTCGCCGGCGGGAAGTGTGAACGCCTTCCGATACCAGCCGATGCCGCCGGGCAGAGCGCCACCGGCCACGCCCGCCGGGTTCTGCTCGCTGAACGCACCCTCGATGCTCCAGTCGTGGGGCAGATCCAGCTTGCGCCACGCGGCGTCCGCGAACCCCGGCTGCTGCGCGCCGGCCACATCGCCCAGATGAAAGCGCCACCCACGATCGAAACTCTGGGTTTCGCGTTGTGCCACCAGGGCGAGGAGGAGCGCGAGCACTGCGTCAGCCTCGGAAGTAGAGGTAGGCGGCGAGAATCAGGACCAGCACCACGGCGGACGCGATCACCTCGCGGCCGCTCCAACTGGCGCGGGATTGGGCACGGTCTTCCGTCGTGACGGTCCCGTAGGTCAGCCCCGCCACTTGCTCCGGCGTCGGCGGCGCGGTCGCA